>NZ_CP120233.1:4605000-4905000 GCF_030012985.1 Microbulbifer sp. VAAF005
TACGCAGAACAGAGCTGCACCTTTAAAACTCTCAGTATAATCATGCGGGCCATCTATCAAAAGGTGGCGTTTTTCCTTCACTTTTCGAAGTGAGGTGAGCGCGACTTTGTATAATTTCGAAGCTAGTTCTTTGGCACTATCTTTGTCTATATCAGTGACAGTAACTGGAAAAGGATTTGTATCATCTCGACTAGTTGGCAGCCAATCCCAGCGGTAGTCTGTATCCAATACAGAGCTGACAGGCTGAGCTTCAACAAGCCAGTCTATTTCCTCGATCATTTTTAAGAAGTCTGAACTTTCCATGACAGTTAACGCTCGGCTTTGGGGCGGACTTGTAGCTGCGGAGCAGCGGAAAGGCCGTCCCAGCCCCGCAGGGGCGACAACAGCCGCTTGTTATGCATTACTTCCACTTTGGCAAAATTACGTTGTCAGGGTAGTCAGGCGATGTTGTTGACATTCCCCAATAGTAAACGAACGAAACAGGCTCACTTTGATTCTGTAAGTGGCCAACGACAAACCAATGCTGAAACTTGAATAAATTTAATCTTTTTACCTCAACGATATCAGTGACTACGACTGAATCGCCTTGTTTGAGCGTTGCTACAGTATCACCGATGTAGCACTTGTCATTCTTATTCTGCCAGACAATCTCATTTTGGATTGACATTCCCGCTCTGGGAGCTCTACTACAAATGAGGCCATCGCTAGTAAGTATTTTAGTGCCCAGCATATTCTGAAACCGAGCTTCAGAACCCAACCTGTCGACGCTAGTGCAACCTAAAGGCAAGAGACAGAACACAATAATTTTCAATTTACTCATAGATGCATAACGCCGCTAGCAAGGGCAGCCGAAGCAACGCGTAGGCTGTCCAGCCCAACCCCGAAGGGGTTGGGCTGGACAGCCTGGTTATGGCTGGCGCGCTCGGGACCGACTACTAGCACTTTGCCAGCCACAGTTTGGCTGGCCACTGCCCAATATTTACGAGGGAAGAACACAGCACTTCCCCCAACCAATTCCTACCTTATTGGCACTCCACGAAATTGCACCGGGCTGCCTCTTTTTACAACAACCGAGCGAACACTCTAGGAGCGAAACTACTTGAATAGCAATCAGTAAAATTGCTCAACACTGAATGCTATTTAGTGGCACTAAGCTTTCAGTTGCCACGTAAAATCAATAAAACTGACCGCCACAATAACGCCCACAGCAGGGGCGGCTGAAGCGAAGCGTAGGCCGTCCCGCAGAGGCCCCTATAGGGGCCGACGCTAACTGCCTGTGATTGTTAGCATGTTCACTATTTGACTTCAATATCATGACTTTCCCAACTTTCAAAGTGGTTAAACCAACTAAGGATGAAAGAGCCACTAGGAGATTTTTTTACAAAGTAGCCAATTCCTTTGCCTGGCTGTTTGTAAAGGTTTACCTCACATGAGTACTCTGAAGCTCGGACATATTGTGGCGATAACGACTTTAGCACTTCTGGGATATCCTCATGCATTAAAGTGCGCTCTTCTCCATCCTTTATTAACTTCGAGCACTCATTAATTATTTGCTCGTGCTCGATACTGCCATGTTTGCTCAGAAGTTCTTTAGCCTCGCCGATTGAGTTAATAGAGTTTATATCCCACAACCAGACAAACCCTATAGTTAAGAATATAAGGATTGCTGAAACTCCAATTGCTCCAAGAAACAGCCAATGCAGTATTCTATATAAAAATTTCATATTTACTGAATGCTAACGCCTGCATCACCAGCCGGAGGTAATTGGAGGCTTTTTTGCAGCTCTACCGCAAAAAAGGTGCAAATTGCCGGAGGTCGGGTGCATGCCCTGGTTATGTTTATTTCTCGTTCCATGCTAACCCCAATTGGGCTACCACTACAAAATCACTAAATTCTACAAAGAATAAAATGTACTCATCACCGTCATCATCAAGAAATCTTAAAATCGTATGTTCTTGACTAATAAATCTATTCCAAGGGCCATCTTCTTGGTCTGATGTTGAGATAAGACCATAATACTCAATTAGATTCCAATCTAAATTATCCAAAGCCCTAGTTTTGGTATCCGATATTTTCTTATAAATATGATCGATGAATAATTGATAAGTAGTTTTGTAATCAGATTGTCTTTGTTCTATGAGTTTTCCAAACTCACCAATACTTTTTATTGTGTCTTCGACAATAGAGTTTAAACCAGTATTCTTTTCGACAAGTGTTGCACTAAATATCCTTTTCGGATAGCCGATCACACACCTTAATGCATTGAGGAAGCCATTCAACTCAATTACTGCAGGCTCTGCTCTATGAATTTCAAGATTATTTGTTTTAATGGAACGACCTCTCAAAAAACTTAACGCCAAGCTAAACGGCACAAAAAGTTGTGGTAAAGTGAAATGTGCCATGGCTTTTTGTGTCCGGTGGAGCACCAACGATGCAGAACGAATTTGAACGCCTTGTTATGTATATTAAGCTGAATAATTTTGATAAACCAAAAATACTAACGCACCTGCTAGAAAAACCCATGAAATATACTTACTAAAAATACCTTCTGCAGTTTGAATGCTAACTTCTAAGAGTTTTTTAGAAGTGTTACTTGGGCTAAGCATAGGGATAGAAACAAATACACTTTCATTTGGCTTAACTAATGAAAGACTTCCATCTGAATCACACCCTATAAACTCGCCCTGAGCATCATAGTAAGAAAGATTGCAGTCAACAAAGGATAGAGCTTTTCCTCCTATGTTTTTTAGCTCAATCTGCACATCTTTTTCATATATAGTTTTTCCCTCTTCGGTTACTCCGCGAACAGGTTTAATTGCCATACCACACACTTTTATCTCAGGTGGTAATTTTTTAATCTCGATATCTTTAATCATGGTGATGCATAACGCCGCCAGCAGGGGACGAAAAACCAGAGCGAAGCGGCGGTTTTTTGTTCCCTCTGGCTGGCCTTGTTAGGAGTATTTGATTTGATGCTGTTCATTTCCAGCTACCTCGACCATGCTCTTAAATACCCAACGGTACTCAGACTCAAAACCTACCATAAACCGTTTGAGATTGCTCAATAGGGTGATGGCCTCCTGCCAGGATATGCTGGCCTTGTGCTTCTCTGTTTTCGGTGAAGATATGCCTGTTATTGGACTTACATACTCACTTTTTATGTATGACTCTATTGAGGCCGACTTATAAAATTTGAAGCCATCAGTCTCATCACTGGCATAATTATCAATGGTAAATATTAGTTCGTGCTGCGTACCTTCAGTGTCTCGAAAAGATGCACTCAAAGATCCACCGTCACGATAGACATCAAGTGATAACAACTCAGATACTTCGGGAGTCATCTTTACTCCTAACGCCGTTAGCACCGGAGCAGCGTCAGCTGATTCCGGTGCCTGACCTGGTTATGTGTTTTACTTGAGCAATACACTTTTTAGTTGCTCCTCGTCCTCGCCATATTCTTTTACGAGATATTCTACTAACTCTAGAACACTAGCTCCAATACGATTAATGGAATTAAGATCATCTATGTCGTAGGTGATAAAAACTGGACTGCCGTTTTCTAAATAGAACCCCGTAATACTGTAATCACTCTCCCAAATAGGAATAACATCGATACCTTGAGGAGAAAAGTCTTCGTTTTCTAGCGAATATTTTAAGGGCGTGAATCTATACTCCAAATCTTCGTGAACGAATTCACCGTTCATAAGATTATGAATGGCATCAGGGAATTCCAGGTTTTTGATTTCTTTATCTCTTTTCTCTCCGATGATTATCATCTGACCTATTCCTTACACATAACAGTTATATAGTAATCATTCTGATCACTATTATCCTGATTACTATCCTGGAATCAATCTTACGCCTTGGCTAAAAAATGTTATTCAAATCAAAAGATTATTTGCTTTTATGTCAGTCGTACCAAATGTAAAAATGATCACTTTGACTACTATCCCCAAAAAAGACTACCTTTGTAACTCATTGTATTTCATCAAATTTTTTCCTGATAAAGCTATTCTGCAAAAATAACAGTCAAGATGATCAAAAATACCCCTGTATGCCCATTAATTGTTAGCGACCGTTAGTGCAGATAGGGCTGGGATTGAGCAACAGCTATGGCCTGGGTATTTCAAATGTATAGAGCCGCTGAATAATTTCATGATACTTCTGGCTAACCGGGCGTTTCACAATCAAGATGCGGTTCGACGGAAATGTCTGGACCGTTACAACGTCGTGGTGCAGGTTGCTAATAACTCTACAAGCGTCGAAGGGTGTGTCTTGAAGGCGATAGCTGCTGCATTACGGGGTTTGCAAAGCATTAGGTCCATTTGCATCGAGTTGCGCTTACTACTTATAGCCTTCAAGGTGCGCATAGAATGAGTGGCTCCGTTGCGATTGCCTTGCGTTATAGATTGCCTTGAGCATTTACGTTTCAGGGTTTGTATCAATTAACGTTCCTGATGGGGAGTAGGGCTATTCCGGGGCTGTTTAATCCACTTACGAATACCTCCCTAGAATGGTTAAAAGCCTCCGTTTTATCAGTTTATTTAAAGAATAATCTTTAGGTGTGACTTATCGGCCGAGGGGCTTTTTGCGTAAGGTAGTCAAGAGTATCTAATTGGCTTCCCTCTCTCAGGCCGCGGCTGCCTGACTTATAAGTCTACAGCCCAAAATGGTCAGTTCCGTTTATGACTAGTTCCGATACCGTCCAATCCATACACTGGTAGTCAGAAACGAGAGAGACTTATGAAGATTGATGCAGCAGTTTGCTCCAGTGCGCGATTGGCCCGAGACCGGCGCTTTGATGGGCGCTTCTATACCGCAGTGAAAACAACCGGCATTTTCTGCCGCCCGATCTGTCCCGCTCGGCCACCGCTGGAGCGCAATGTCACTTATTTCGAGACTGCGGCGGAGGCGGCCAATGCGGGCTTTAGGCCTTGTCTGCGCTGTCGCCCCGATTCTGCGCCGGGCAGTCCAGCTTGGGGATTGGTTTCGACCACCGTACAGCGCGCTTTAAAACTGATGCGCAGTGAACGCGAGCCTCAATCTGTGGAGCGGCTTGCAGAGCGTCTCGGGGTCAGCAGCCGCTATTTACGCCGTCTGTTCTCTGAACACCTGGGGGTAAGTCCCTTAGCGGTTTGGCAAACCGAGCGGGCACTGTTTGCTTTTCGTTTACTGCGAGATACGGACCTGCCTATTGCTGAAATAGCCTACGAGTCCGGTTTTAACAGCTTGAGACGCTTTAACGGCGTATTCAAACAGATCTACAAACGCACCCCATCCGAGGTGCGCAGGGAGGGACACGCAGTGCGCGCGGAGAAGGCGAGTGCCACACGGGTGCGGTTGTACCTGGATTACCGCCCGCCATTAGATTGGCAACAACTCCTGGCTTTCTTGGGAACTCGCGCTTTGGCGGGGGTAGAGCAGGTGGAGGGGGAGGTCTATTCACGCAGTTTCGAGCTGGATGCCTGTCGCGGCGTGATGGAGGTTTCTCATGATCCGGAACGCAATCGCCTGGTAGTGGAGATATTTGGCCAGGAAGGTGGGGCAGGGTTATATCTACTGAACCAGCGCCTGCGCCGGTTGTTTGATCTGGATGCGGATATTGAAGAGATCCAGACGGTATTAAATGAAGATCCACTGCTGGCGGATCAGTTGGCGAAGAATCCGGGCCTGCGCTTGCCCGGTGCCTGGGACCCATTCGAATATGCACTGCGGGCGATTCTCGGTCAGCAGATCAGTGTCGCGGCGGCGACCACTATTGCCGGACGTATCGTGGCCCGCTACGGGGAGTCTTTTGTGGACGATGCTGGCAGAGAGCGGTTTTTATTCCCAACGGCGGAGCGTCTCGCTGAGGCGGACTTTGCCGATCTGGGCTTGACCCGGGCTCGGATGAAAACCCTGCAGGAGTTTGTCGCCGCAACTTTGGATGGCCGTGTGAGTTTTGCCGATCAGTCCCTGGAGGATTGGTGCAATCAAGCCACGGCACGGCCGGGTATTGGCGATTGGACGGCGCATTATATTGCTATGCGTGGCCTGTCGATGCCGGATGCTTTCCCCGCGTCGGATTTGGGTATTCTGCAAGCCCTGGGCAGTGATGGCGAAAAGGCAAAACCCAAGCAGGCCCTGGAGCGGGCAGAGCAGTGGCGGCCCTGGCGGGCATATGGAGCCATTTTGTTGTGGCAGTCCCTGAAATCTGGAGAGAAAAAATGATTGTCTATGAGAGTTACACCACGGAATTGGGGGATGTTGCCATCGCGGCCTGCGAGCAAGAGGGAGAGGGTCTCTCCCGAGGTATAGTTGCACTCCAGTTTTATGACGATGAACGACCATTGCGTTTGGGGGCCGGTTGGCAGCGGGGCGCCTCGGAGCTGACAGATTTGGCCGCCCAGCAGTTGCGGGAATATATCGCTGGCCAGCGCAAAAGCTTTGATTTGCCTCTGGCGCCAAAGGGTACTGAATTTCAGTGCCGAGTTTGGGATGCGCTGTTGCAAATTCCCTTTGGCGAAACCCGCAGTTACAGCCAGCAAGCCCAGTGGCTGGGCCAGCCCCGCGCTATCCGTGCAGTGGCGCGGGCCAATGGTGCGAACCCGATTGCCATCGTTATTCCCTGCCACCGTGTAATCGGAGCTAATGGCAGCCTTACCGGCTACGCCGGCGGCCTGTCTTTGAAAGCGCGCTTGCTCACTCTTGAGGGTGCCAACTTTGTTCAGCAGGGCGAGCTGCTCTAGCGGGTAATATTGGGAAAAGCGCAATCATCTCTCCCTAGCCACGGCCTCTTTGGCGCGAGATAATAAGCGGTTCATAATCATATCGAGCTGGAGGCCAAATGCTGTACAGATTGGGGGATAAACAGCCACAACTGGAAGGTGAGGGCCACTATATTGCGCCCGGTGCCCATGTGATTGGAGATGTGCGTATGCTTGCGCACAGCTCCGTATGGTTTAACGCGGTGGTGCGCGGCGACTGTGCGCCGATCACTATCGGTGAATACAGCAACGTACAGGATGGCTCGGTTCTGCATGCCGATGTGGGTGTGCCATTAACCATCGGTACCGGTGTCACCGTAGGCCATAAAGTGATGCTGCACGGCTGTGACATTGGTGATTACAGCCTGATTGGTATCAATGCCGTGATCTTAAACCGGGCCAAAATCGGCAAGTGCTGTATCATTGGCGCCAATGCGTTGGTGACCGAGGGCACAGAAATTCCCGATTACTCTATGGTGCTGGGCTCTCCCGGCAAGGTAGTAAAATCTCTCGATCCCGCCACCTACGAGCTGCTCAAAGCCAGCAGCGATCACTATGCGGCCAACGGCAAACATTTCGCCAGTGAATTGGTCCCGCTTGAGGCTAAAGATGTCTGAACAACCGGTAAAAACCGTGCAGCCGAAAGAGCGCCCGGTTAAATCCCCCTGTATCTCCGTATGTGCCCTGAATGAGCAGGACCTGTGCGAGGGCTGTTTTCGCAGTGGAAACGAAATCAGCCGCTGGGGCTCCATGGATAACGATGAGCGCCGTGCAGTGTTAAAGCTCTGCACCGAGCGCGCGCGGCAAATGGGCCGAATCTGGTAAACAATCGATAGCGCTTTGTCGGGGCCGGGCCTCGCAGGGCCCGGAACTAAATGCGACTATGACCCAACCCTTTGTCCACCTAAGAATTCACTCAGAATTTTCCCTGATCGATGGCCTGGTAAGAATCAAGCCGGCCATCGCCCGCGCCCAGGAGCTGGAAATGCCAGCCCTGGCGATTACCGACCAGTGCAACCTTTACGGGCAGATCAAATTCTACCGGGCCTGTTTGGGCTCCGGTATCAAGCCGATTACCGCAGCGGATTTTTGGCTCAGCGAAGGCGGCGAGGGCAAGCCAACGCTGATCACGCTCTATGCGATGAACGCCGATGGTTACCGCAATATTACCGAGCTGATTTCCCGGGCCTGGATGGAAGGCCAGTACCACGGTAACGCCTATATCAAACGCGAATGGGTTAAAGAGTACAGCGAAGGGGTGCTGATGCTGTCTGGTGCCAAGTACGGCGATGTGGGCCGTGCCTTGGTAGCGGGGCGCCGCGCCCAGGCAGAGGAGCTGGCACGGGAGTGGGCAGAGTTATTTCCCGGCCGCTACTACCTGGAATTACAGCGCACTGGTCGCGCCGGCGATGAGGACTACCTGCACTCGGCGGTGAAGTTGGCCCAGAATCTGAACTTGCCCGTGGTAGCCACTAACGACGTGCGCTTTATGGGCGAGAGCGAGTTCGAGGCCCACGAGGTGCGCGTCTGTATCCATGAAGGCCGCGCTCTCGATGACCCCCGCCGCGAACGCCGCTACTCCGCGCAGCAGTATTTCCGCACACCGGAAGAAATGTGGGAGCTGTTTGGCGATATCCCCGAAGCCCTGGAAAACACCGTGGAGATCGCCAAGCGCTGCTCCGCACCGATCCAGCTGGGTAAGTACTTCCTGCCGGAATACCCGATTCCCGAGGGTATGACCGAAGACCAGTTCTTCGAAAAGGTCTCCTATGAAGGTATGGAGCGGCGTCTCGCCACCATCCTCGACAAATCCGCTGCGGACTATGCCGAGCGCCGCCAGGTCTACGAAGACCGCCTGCGCTTTGAACTGGATATCATTATCCAGATGGGATTCCCCGGTTACTTCCTGATCGTAATGGACTTTATCCAGTGGGCCAAAGACCACGATATCCCGGTGGGCCCGGGGCGGGGTTCCGGTGCCGGCTCCCTGGTGGCCTACTCGCTGGATATTACCGATCTGGACCCGCTGCAATACGATCTGCTGTTCGAACGATTCCTGAACCCGGAGCGGGTGTCGATGCCCGACTTCGATATCGACTTCTGTATGGAGAAGCGCGACCGGGTAATTGGCTACGTTGCGGATAACTATGGCCGCCAAGCGGTGAGCCAGATTATTACCTTCGGAACCATGGCCGCGAAGGCGGTGGTGCGAGACGTGGCGCGGGTGCAGGGCAAGTCCTACGGCCTCGCCGACAAGCTGTCCAAAATGATTCCCCCCGATGTGGGCATGACCCTGCAAAAGGCCTTCGACCAGGAAGAGATCCTGCGGGAATTCCTCGACCACGACGATGAGGGCCAGGAAATCTGGGAGATGGCCCTGCAACTCGAAGGGGTCTCCCGTAACGTGGGCAAGCACGCCGGTGGTGTGGTTATCGCCCCCACCAAGCTCACCGACTTTGCGCCGCTCTACTGTGACGAGACCGGCGCGGGTCTGGTAACCCAGTTCGACAAAAACGATGTGGAAGATGCGGGCCTGGTGAAGTTTGACTTCCTCGGCCTGCGGACGCTGACCATCATCGATTGGGCCAAGCGCATGGTGGACGAGACCCGTGCGCGCGTGGGTGAGGAACCCCTGGATATTGCCGCGCTGCCGCTGGACGATGAAGAAACCTTCAAAATGCTCAAACGGGCAGAGACCACGGCGGTATTCCAGCTGGAATCCAGGGGTATGAAGGACCTGATCAAGCGCCTACAGCCGGACAACCTGGAAGATATGATCGCCCTGGTGGCCCTGTTCCGTCCGGGTCCGCTGCAATCGGGCATGGTTGATGACTTTATTAACCGTAAGCACGGTCGCGCCCAGGTGGCCTATCCGGATGCCAAATACCAGCATGAAAAACTGCAACCGATCCTGGAGCCCACTTACGGGGTTATTGTTTACCAGGAACAGGTGATGCAGATCGCCCAGGAGTTGGCGGGCTATACCCTCGGTGGCGCCGACCTGTTGCGACGGGCGATGGGTAAAAAGAAACCGGAGGAAATGGCCAAACAGAGGGCCACTTTTGAAAATGGGGCAAAAGAGCAAGGAATTGACCCCGAACTTGCGATTAAGATCTTCGACCTGGTAGAGAAGTTCGCAGGCTATGGTTTTAACAAATCGCACTCTGCGGCTTACGCACTGGTGTCATACCAGACCGCTTGGCTGAAAGCGCACTATCCCGCCCAGTTTATGGCGGCGACCATGTCTTCGGATATGGATAAGACCGATAAGGTGGTGACCTTTATCGAAGAGTGCCGAGCCATGGAGCTGGTGCTGGTGCCGCCGGATGTGAATCTGGGCAGCTTCCAGTTCTCGGTGGATATCGACAATCGCATTATCTACGGTCTCGGTGCGATTAAGGGCCTGGGTGAAGGTCCGATTGAAAATATTATTGCGGCGCGGGAAGAGGGTGGTCCCTTTACCGATTTGTTCGATTTCTGCTCGCGGGTTGACCCGCGCAAGGTGAACAAGCGCGCGCTGGAGGCACTGGTGCGCTCTGGGGCACTGGACAGCATAGGCCCGGATACCAATGGTGCCGACGGCTTGGATTATTCCCGCGCTGTGCTGTTTAACGCGCTGGATGAAGCGGTAAAAGCGGCGGAACAGCAAAAGGCCAATGCCAATGCGGGCATGATGGACCTGTTTGGCGAAGTGGTGCCCCAGGCATCGGAAGGCGATGTGTACGAGGATTTCCGCCGCACACGCTGCTGGAGTATCCGCGAGCGCCTGGAAGGCGAAAAGAATACCCTGGGTCTGTATCTAACCGGGCACCCGATTGACGAGTATGCCGGTGAGTTACAACACCTGGTGAAGGCGCGAATCGCCGATTTGAAACCCGGCCGGGAATCGCAAAAAGTTGCGGGCCTGGTTGTGGCGATGCGGGTAATGAAAACAAAACGCGGTGATTCCATGGCTATTGTTACCCTGGATGACCGCAGTGGCCGTATTGAAGCGGCCATGTTCAGCGAGGCCTTTGGCGAACATCGAGACAAGTTGGCCAAAGATGCTCTGCTGGTATTGGATGGACCGGTTGCCACTGACGATTACAGCGGCGGCCTGAAGATGACAGTAAACAGCGTTTCCACGCTCGATGAGTTGCGCCAGAGCCGGGTGACCGGGGTGCGCTTGCGAGTGGATAGCGGCAGTGTGGCACCGGGGCTGGCCAAGCGGCTGGCCGCTTGCCTGCAACCCTATACCGGTGGTCAGTGCGGGGTCAGCCTTGAGGTTTCCCGCCACGATGCCCGGGGCTTGTACCGACTGCCGCCGCAGTGGAACGTAGAACCAAACGACCAGATGGTCCAGTCCCTCAGGGAACTGTTGGGACGTGAGCAGGTGGCGCTTCAATACGCACAACGGCGTTAAAATCTACCGGGCTCGACTGGCTGGTTCTGTACAGTTAAGCTATGCCGCTGTGATAGCCCGGTGGTAACAAAAAGAGTTAAAGGCGCAGATTTCATGAATTTTAATTTTCTCGAGTTTGAGCAGCCAATTGCAGAGCTGGAAGGCAAGATAAAAGAGCTGCAGCTTGTGGGTGATGACAACGAGCTGAATATCGCCGATGAAGTTACCCGGTTGCGGGAGAAGAGTAGAACTTTGACCGAGTCCATCTACTCCGACCTGAGCCCATGGCAGGTCGTACAGGTAGCCCGCCATCCGCAACGTCCCTATTCAAAAGACTATATCGAGCGTTTGTTTACCGATTGGGATGAGCTGCACGGCGACCGCCACTTTGGTGATGACAAGGCGATTATCGCCGGTATCGCGCGCTTAAATGGCAAGCCGGTAGCGGTGATTGGTGAAGAGAAAGGCCGCTCTGTAAACGAGAAGGTTGCGCGCAACTTTGGTATGCCGAAGCCGGAGGGTTACCGCAAAGCCCTGCGTGTTATGGAAATGGCCGAGCGCTTTAAAATGCCGGTGCTGACCCTGATCGACACCCCGGGAGCCTATCCGGGTATCGACAGTGAAGAGCGCGGTATCAGTGAAGCCATCGCCCAGAACCTGGCAGTGATGTCCCGCCTGCGCACGCCGATTATTTGTACCGTGATTGGTGAAGGTTCCTCCGGTGGTGCACTGGCGATCGGTGTGGGTGACCAGCTGAACATGCTGCAGTACTCCACCTACTTTGTGATTTCCCCTGAGGGTTGCGCCAACATTATCTGGAAAACTGTTGAGAAAGCGCCTTTGGCCGCTGAGGCGATGGGGGTGACCTCCAGCGTGTTGGAAGAGTTGGGTATTGTGGATGAAACCATCCCCGAACCTCTCGGTGGCGCTCACCGCGATCCAGATGCAATGGCCAATAACCTCAAAGACCGTCTCAGCGAGCAGCTGGACCAGCTGAGCAGCATCCCCATTGATGAGCTGCTGGAGAAGCGCTATCAGCGCCTGATGAGCTACGGCAATATCGTTTCCTAAGCTGCTTTTTTGCTTTAGGGAGTTGTTCGGAGGCTCCCTAGATCCTTTCCTGCCGCGCCAAGTGTATAAAAGTATTGCCCTTGTGTGCGGTTGGTGTTTCCTTCCTGGTCCCTTCTTTCCCTGCTCATAGATACTTGCGCTTGTGTGTCATTTTCCGCGCGATTGAGTTTTCATTTCGCTGTCCCTCTGCCTGAAAAAAAACCACTATTTACAGAGCTGCCTTGTGGTCAGTCTCCTCTATGTGGCTAGGTTATTGGACTCCCGGGAAGTCTTAGAAGGAAATAAAGTACTCAAACAGGTTGATCTACTCTTTCGATGGAGGCCGTTGAGAAAGCGGTTCAGCTGGCCCGATAGCAGACAGTCTGAAGCTTGGCGGCCGCTGTATGTCCACGCTGCCCCCATTTTGAACCCCCTTATCGAAAAGGCCTCTGAGACGGCGCTGCCTCCATGATAGAAAGTACCAACAATAAAGATTGGTGCAAAAGGCACAGGTTTGCCCGGCTGAAAATATCGACCGGTGAAGCCTGTGAGCTGAAGTCTCAGGATTAATAATTATGGCAATAATGCAGAGTAATACAGCAACGGATGCTGCGCAGATACCGACGGGTGACCAGTCGGGGCACAGGTTTGCCCTGGTGGCGCTGACCTCACTATTTTTTATGTGGGGATTTATCACCTGCCTGAATGATATTTTGATTCCCTACTTGAAAGGGATTTTCGAGCTGAACTATGCCCAGGCAATGCTGGTGCAGTTCTGCTTTTTTGGTGCTTATTTCCTGGTTTCCCTGCCTGCCGGTGCCCTGGTCAGTAAAATTGGTTATCAGAAAGGGATTGTGACTGGCTTAAGTATTTCGGTGGTTGGCTGTTTGCTGTTTATCCCCGCTGAAAGAATGGAAGTTTATGCACTGTTCCTCGGTGCTCTGTTTATTCTGGCTTCCGGTATTACTATTTTACAGGTTTCCGCCAACCCTTATGTGACAGCACTGGGCGATGAGCGCACGGCGCCCAGCCGCCTGACCCTGACCCAAGGTTTTAACTCCCTGGGTACCACTATCGCCCCTCAATTTGGTGCATTGCTGATTTTACCCGCTGCCGGCGTTGCAGCGGGTGCTGCCAGCGCTGCGGTTATTGAAGTTCCCTACCTGATCCTGGCGTCCGCGCTGGCGATCCTGGCTATCGTCTTCGCATTTTTGAATTTGCCAAAAATTGTCAGCAGCGCAACCTCCGCTGCAGCTTCCAATGCCGAAGCCGCTTCCGCCTGGAGCTACCGCCACTTGGTATTGGGTGCGATCGCTATTTTTGTCTACGTGGGTGCTGAAGTCTCTATCGGCAGCTTCCTGGTGAACTTTATCGCTGAGGATTCCATCGCCGGCTTGGAAGAGTCTGAAGCTGCCTTCTATATCTCCCTGTATTGGGGTGGCGCTATGGTCGGTCGCTTTGCCGGCGCTTTAATTATGCGCTTTATCTCTGCTGGCAAAGTGCTCGCAATCTGCTCTATCGGCTCCTGTGTACTGTTGTTGATTACTGTTACGGGTAGCGGCTATCTGGCGATGTGGGCGGTACTGGCTGTGGGTCTGTGCAACTCTATTATGTTCCCGACTATCTTTAGTTTGGCTCTGGCCAAGCTGGGCCCATCGACCAGTCAGGGCTCCGGAATCTTATGCCTGGCCATTGTAGGCGGTGCCATTGTGCCGTTGTTGCAGGGGCTTCTGGCTGACCAGATTGGTATCCAATTGGCGTTCGTTCTGCCGATCTTCTGTTACCTCTATATTCTCTACTACGGTCTCTCTGGACACCGTACAGATAAACGCGCTTAAGTTTCTTTTCTTCTCTTCTGAGCTCGTTTGCCGGCATTTTTATGCCGGCTTTTTTGTGTCCGGAATAAATGGTCAATTTGAAATGTTTTGAATGGTGGGGGAAGAGGGGGTACCGGCGATCCCTGCCAGTTTTAGAGAGGTTGGGGGTTAGGAAGCTTGGGGGGCAGTTAGATCAGACTGTTTGTTGGAATCGAGAAACTCTTTAATCGGTAAGCGATAGTTGCGGCTTACTTTCAGCTTTGCACCGCTGCTCAGGGTGAGAAAGTACTCGCCCTTGGTCAAAACCTTGATATGTACAATAAAGTTCAGGTTAACCAGTGTGGATCTGTGGATGCGTTTAAAAGTGTCCGGGCAGAGTTGTTTTTGCAGGTCTTTAATAGTGCTGCGCATTACATGGGTTTCCCCTTTGGCATGCACACACATATAGTCACCCGCCGCATCGATCCACTCGATATCCGGTTGGTTAACCATTGTGATACTGCCTCGGTCTTTAATGGCGAGACGCTGGGTTGCTGCTGCAGCGGTACTCTCTCCACTTGAGGCTTTGCTGGCACTGCTTTCAAAAGATCGCATCAGGCGATTTTTCTCTTCCTGATGACCATCCTCTCCTTTGGATAACATCTGTGCCTGGCGCTGTCGGGCGCGGTCGAGGGCGGTTTCCAGTCGGCGCGGGTCCAGTGGCTTGAGCACATAGTCAACCGCGTGGACTTCAAAAGCCTTAAGGGCGTATTGGTCGTAGGCTGTGGCAAAGATTACTAAGGGCATGGTGTCAGCCTGCAGGTTGCGCACCACATCAAAACCGTTCATTCCGGGCATCTGCACATCGAGAATGAGTAGGTCCGGGTTGTGCTCTGAAACTGCTTGGACAGCTTCCCGGCCATTGCGACAACAGGCGAGAATATCCAGGTCCTTGCGTTCTTCGAGCATACTTTTAAGTAGCCGTAAAGCCAGGGGCTCGTCGTCCACCAGTACGACGCTGAGCTTGCTCATTGAACTTCTCCCTGTGTCAGGTGGGTTGATGGGTTGGAAATTTCCAGTGGAATATTGATGAGTACTTGCATACCGCCATCAGAGTTTTTGTTTTGTTCTATTTTGAAATCTTGTGGGTAGAGCGTCGACAGGCGTTCGCGTACGTTTTTGAGGCCCACTCCCGTTGAGGAGGACTCCGGGTCACATTCGCTGGCAAAGTGATCTGGGCAGCCGGTGTCATAGACTTCCAGTACCAGGCGATCATCGGTGTTGTGAGCGTGGATGCCGATAGTGCCCCCCATTTCGTTGGGGGCTATGGCATATTTCACCGAGTTTTCTACCAGTGGTTGCAGCAACATGCTGGGCACTTGTGCGCGGCGTACGGTTTCATCGATCGACAGGTCTACGGACAACCTGTCGGCAAAGCGGGTTTTTTCAATCTCCAAATAAAGCAATACCGCCTCGATCTCTCGTTCAAGCTCAACTTTCTGCATGGGGTCTTCTTTTAGGGAGAGCCTTAAAAAATCACTGAGACGCACAACCATTTCCCTCGCTTCATCAGCTTGCTGGAATCGAATTAGGGCGTTAATGGAATTGAGCGTATTGAAGAGAAAGTGGGGGTTGAGCTGGTAGCGCAACATTTTTAGTTGCGCTTCATTGGCGATGGCCTCTGCTTGGAGTCTGCGGAGTTGCTCCCGTTCATGTACTGCTGCGACCTCCAGCATTTTTTTGTGCTCTTCATTGAGTAGGAAGTGATATTTTACCCCGCAGTAGAGGGCGCTCCAGAATAAAAATACAAATAAAGAAGCGTAATACCAGCCGCCGAACTCAGACCAGATAGAGTGTTCACCACTGAGGCGTATATAGGCCTCCATACGAACCAGGGTCCATATTCCGGAAATAACAGCGACAGCCAGAAGGTAGATCACGGTGCGGAAAGCGAGTTCTGATTCCCAGGCGACATCAAAAATCGGTTTTAGAAACAGGGATAATAAAAATGCAATAGCGCACTGGAATACTGTATTGACTGGCTCGAAGTGTGGCCACTCAGTAGGGGAGTGCCACAGGGTCAGTGAAAGAAAAGTGACCAGTAGTATGCCAACCCAGCTGACCAGCTGCAGTTTCCAAAACCAGCGGGTCGACTGAATATCAGTGTTTGGTCTCGTATCTAGACGGGTCGAGTACTGCATGATGTCCCGCGTATTTAGTATTGTGAAAAGGACGGGATAGACGCTCATCGTCGCGTTCATTATTATCTGCCGAATATTACCCTGCAGAAACGTGACCCGCCAGAGGTGATAGCGCCACACTTCCGGCTCACCCTTGAGAAAGTCCTTTTTATCTGATTTCGGGGTGAATAGTCGAGTAATTTTCGGCAATCTCGATTCAGAAGACAACACTCCTCTCTTTTTTAAAAGTGATTTAATCGGCCCGGACTCCTCCAGTTCCAACGATCAGTGGTACACCGGTTTATTCAGCTGGCTACTAATAGATTGTCTACCTGGTCAAAAATGGTAATTTGAAATTTGGTTGAGTGGATAGGTAGTTGTCGTTAAGTGTGGTAAAAATGTACAGGGCCTTTTACGGCTTGAATGAATCCACAGTCGCAGGAGCGATACTGACTTCTGCCAATAAATATGTGGTGGCGGAAAAAGTTCCGGGTGAATGGACCAGCCGCTGGTAAGAAATAGTTTAGATTTGGGGATCGGTTTCCGATGAGCCAGATGTTGCCCGAACCGGGGTTCTCCTCGAGCGAGATGGCTAAATATGATACTGATACCCGTGCCGAAGTAGCGGCCGGCGTCGCCCCGCGCTATATCAATTTAATTGCACTTACGTCCCTATTTCTGATTTGGGGATTTATTACCGGCCTGAACGATGTGCTGGTTCCGCACTTAAAAAATGTTTTTGAGCTGAGTTACACCAAAGCTGTCTTGGTGCAGTTTTACTTTTTTGCTGCTTACTTCCTGGTATCTGTGCCGGCAGGTATGCTGTTGAGGCGGGTTGGCTATCAGCTTGGGCTGGTGCTCGGGCTTTTGGTGGCCTGTGCAGGTTGCCTGGTCTTTATTCCCGCTGCCCGCCTGCAAATCTACGAAGTCTTCTTGCTGGGGCTGTTTGTCCTTGCCTCTGGTATTACTCTGCTGCAGGTTTCCGCAAATCCCTATGTTATTGCGCTGGGAAGTGCTCGCACGGCGCCCAGTCGATTGAATTTAACCCAGGCTTTTAACTCCCTGGGAACTACCTTGGCACCGGTGATTGGTGGCGCAGTTTTCTTTGCGGGACTCACTATTACCGCCGACCCGGATACAGCGGCAAGCATTATTGAGTTCAGGGCCCGGGAAGCGGCTTTAGTTGAGACCCCGTATTTCTGGTTAGCAGTGCTTCTACTGGTGATGGTCGCTTTCTTCTCCTGGATCAGGTTGCCGGCTATTCCCGAGCACCAACAGGGTGGTGGAGCGGATGGTCACGATGTGTTTTCTCTGTGGCGCTTCCCCCGCTTAACCCTGGGGGCTGTAGGTATTTTTGCCTATGTGGGTGCAGAGGTGGCTATTGGCAGTTTCCTGGTGAGTTTCTTTGGTGAACCATCAGTGGCAAAGATGGCTCCTTTTGAAGCGTCAAAGTATGTCTCTTATTACTGGGGCGGAGCGATGATCGGGCGCTTTGCCGGGGCTTTTTTGTTGCGCTTTGTTTCTGCGGGTAAAACACTGGCGGTTTGTGGCCTGGGTTCGGTGGTGCTTATTGCAATCGCGATGATGACGTCAGGCCCGATCGCGGTCTGGTCCATAGTTGCAGTGGGCCTGTGCAACTCGATTATGTTCCCGACTATATTCAGCCTGGCCTTGCGTGGGCTAGGCAAGCATACCAGTCAGGGTAGTGGTGTCCTGTGTATGGCAATTGTCGGCGGTGCAATTATTCCTCTATTCCAGGGGATGCTGGCTGATAGTGCCGGTATCCAGTATTCATTTTTGGTACCTCTGGTGTGTTACTGCTACATCGTTTATTACGGCGCTTTTTCACGAACCCTGCGCGGTAGCGCGGTGGAGTAGAACCTTCATTTATCCTTTCCGCCTTGTCTGTGATTTGGACCAGCCCATCGGATTTCTATTGGCCTATAGAGACAAGTACTGCAATTTGTTGCCATTGCGAACTGTGCCCACAGGGTGGCTATGACTTGGTTTTATGGCTGTTTGGTGAATGTGGCATCAGTAGAGCTTGATTCCGACGAGAGCTGGATTTGGAGGTAATCTCTACTATTTCGGTTCAGTGGAAGCAGACCGTGCAGATCTGTTTGTGCAGCTGATGCGCGGCATAATAAATAAGGCGATAGTTGAAGCGTGCTGGTCGCATAGCTTTGGGAGTATTTTCCAAAGGTTAGCCGTTCGCTACTTGTAGAGCCAGTTAACAAGCGTGGAATAATTTTGGGAGTTATTCGTGAATTTTAGTAAGCGATTTTCGCTGGGCTTTGTGCTCTGTGCCTCTGTGCTCGCCGGGTGTCACTCCGAGAGCCAACAAACTGAGCCAAAAGCCGATAAAGCGCAGGCTGACACCGGCACCAGTGCCGCCGAGGGCATCGACAACTGGCCTGAACTCAAGCCAGCCTTACCACGCGATGAAAAGCTGGAAGCCCAAATCACTGAAATCATGTCCCGCATGTCTCTGGAAGAGAAAGTGGGTCAGATGATCCAGGCGGAAATCCGCAGCGTTACTCCTGAAGATGTGAAGACCTATCACCTGGGTTCCGTATTGAATGGTGGTGGCGCCTTCCCGAACAACGATAAGTTTGCCACGCCGCAAGACTGGTTGGCCCTGTCTGACGCCTTCTTTAAGGCTTCTATGGACACTTCCGATGGCGGTGTTGCGATTCCCCTGATCTGGGGTTCCGATGCGGTTCACGGCCACAACAATGTGATCGGTGCGACCCTGTTCCCGCATAATATTGGTCTGGGTGCCGCCCAAGACCCGGAGCTGATTGAGCGTATTGGCAGCGCCACCGCCCGCGAAGTGGCAGTGACCGGTATCGATTGGACTTTCGCTCCCACCGTCGCGGTAGTGCGCGATGACCGCTGGGGCAGAACTTACGAGAGCTATTCCGAAGATCCCAAGATTGTTGCGGATTATGCCGAGGCAATGGTGAAGGGGCTCCAGGGCGAAAAATCCAGCGCTGAATTCCTGCGCGGCGAAAACCTGGTTGCCACTGCCAAGCACTTTGTCGGTGACGGTGGTACGAATCGAGGAATTGACCGAGGTGATAATGCGGTTCCGGAAAAAGAACTGGCAGAGGTCCATGCGGCGGGTTACCTGACATCTCTGCCGGTAGGCGTACAGACCGTTATGGCTTCATTCAATAGCTGGAACGGTGAAAAACTCCACGGCCACAAATATCTTCTGACCACTGTTTTGAAAGAGCGCCTCGGTTTTGATGGCTTTGTGGTGGGCGACTGGAATGGCCACGGTTTCGTGCCCGGTTGCACCGTAGAGAGCTGTGCAGCGGCGATTAATGCCGGCCTTGATATGTTTATGGTGCCGGCGGACTGGAAAGCCCTGTACAACAACACCCTGGCCCAGGCCAAGAGCGGTGAAATCGGTGCGGAGCGTATCGATGATGCCGTTCGCCGTATCCTGCGAGTGAAGATCCGTGCAGGTCTGTTTGACCGCAATATGCCGCTGGCAGGCAAAGACGGCATCTTGGGCAACCCGGAGCACCGCGCAATCGCGCGTGAAGCGGTACGTAAATCCCTGGTATTGCTGAAAAACAACGACAAGCTGCTGCCATTGGCTGCGGACCAGAATATTCTGGTTGCCGGCGATGGTGCGGATAACCTGTCCAAGCAGAGTGGTGGTTGGACGATTTCCTGGCAGGGTACTGGCAACACACGCGCAGATTTCCCTGGTGCGACTTCCATCTTTGAAGGTATTTCATCGGCGGTTAAAGCCGCTGGCGGTGAAGCGGTATTGAGTGCGGATGGCAGTTTCTCAGATGCGACTTTTGCCAATGGTAAGGCGCCCAAGGTTGCAATTGTTGTATTTGGTGAAGAGCCCTATGCAGAGTGGCACGGCGATATTACCAACCTGGAATACCAGCGCGGTAACAAGAAGGATTTGGCGCTGCTGAAAAAACTGCGCGAGCAGGGTGTTCAGGTAGTGAGCGTTTTCCTTTCAGGCCGTCCTCTCTGGATTAACAGTGAATTGAATGCATCCGATGCCTTTGTTGCTGCCTGGCTGCCTGGCTCTGAAGGTGCTGGTGTTGCAGATGTGCTGATTAAAGGCGCCGATGGGGAAGCCCGTTACGACTTTACTGGCAAGCTGCCATTCAGCTGGCCAATGCACAGCTATCAGAATGTCCTGAATCCTTACCACGACAATTACGAGCCATTGTTTGAGTTGGGCTATGGCCTGGCTGCTGAACAGGAATCCCTGGTGAGCAACGAATTGCCGGAGACCAGTGAATCCAGTGCCGGTGGCGGTTTGGAAGAAGCCTGGCTGTTGGTATCCCGCCCGCAGGCTCCCTGGGTGTTGAATATTGCTGAAGCTGGGGCAGAGGTTGTACCTGTACACGGTAACTTCGCGGTTAGCGGAGACGATAAGAACATCACTGTCAGCTCCATCGATATGTCTTCCCAGGAAGATGCGCGACTGATTACCTGGAAAGGTCTGCGTCCTGGCGCAGTTCAGTTGTCTGCTGAATATATGCAGGACCTGAATGTCTACCTGGAAGAGAAGTCTGCGCTGACACTGAATATCCGTGTCGATCAGCCAATTGAAAAGCCGGTGGTGGCCACCATGAACTGTGGTGATGGCTGTTCTGCCAAGGTACCGCTGGAGTCTGCGCTGAAATCCATGGAACAGAAAAGCTGGACCCGGGTTTCTGTAGATCTGCAGTGTTTTGTAAAAGCCGGTGCGGATTTCGGCAAGGTCTTTAGTGCCTTTGGTCTGGAGAGTGAAGCTCCGATGGCTATTGCGGTTGCCAACGTTAAGTTGACCCCGGAAGCTGGAGTATCTGCTGATATTCGTTGTGACGGTTAAGTTACAACACACTTAAAGGGCTAATTACCCTCAGTTCTAACCGGAGCCTGTTTTTTGGTTCCGGTTAGTGGCTGAAACAATTTGTTCTCACAGGAACGGTGCCAGTGTGATGTTCTATCCCGTTGGCACTTCTTTGCCCGCCAATCTCTTCTTTCCAGATATTACTATTTCTTTTATCTCATAAATTTTCTGCTGGGGTGGAAGGAAAGAATACACTTCACTCGAGACTCGCTGTGAATACAACTCTGTAAGCTCCTAATCGGCATCCATGCCTCATAGGGTCCTATTTCCTTCTCCATTTTTAGTATATTGGGTAGCGTTATCCCACGATAAATCTACCTCTCCTGATTTTTGTTATTTCACGCCTTCATAGTATTACTTGTCACAAAATTATTGCCGCTATTGGTGCTGTATTGAGTTGTCAGGCACTGCAAACGTGCAAACGAATAAATAATTCAATAAATTTTATTTTCTAATCTTATTTAAATTTTGGAGTGGGGTAGGCTTTGCGCAGATTCCATTTTCTCGGGAACAGAAAGGTAATTAATTTGAAATGAAGCTGCCATTCCTCACTGGTTAGTATGGCTTCGCTCTCAAAATTAGGGCTCTTGGATAGTTGGCATTCTTATTGCTGGTTATTTTTCGAGTGTTTACTTTTCAGACCTGGCCTTCCATTGAATTATGGCGGTTATGGTGGGTTGGTTCCCTATTTGATTTTTGTGCATTTTGAGGTCCTCGGTCATGGTAGTGCCGGGGGTGGTGCGGATAAATTAACTTGAAATGGAGTTGGAGGAACTAATGGCACCTTGTCATATCGTTTTTTTACCTGGACTTTTCGCGCGTGGGTGGATTTGGAATCAGGTTGCAGATGCTTGCCGGCAGCAGGGACATAAAATAACTGTTATCGAGCCATCTATCCCCGAGGTTTTTATGGGTAAGTTGGATTCGGCGCACGAAATGATTAGAGAGTGTCTCCAGTTAAATGGAGATATGGAGAATAATATTCTCGTCGGCAATTCGATGAGTGGGCTTATTACGTTAGATTTTGCCGCAAAATATCCTGAACTGGTGGCTGGGGTGGTTATTAGTGGAGCTCCGGGGCTTGAGGAATTGGAGGCAGGAGTTTCCCTTTCTGATTTACGCGGGGCGGTACCTGGAGCAGCAAATATACTTTGTGAGCGGGTCTTCCGAGATATTAACCGCCTGCCGAAACCGGACTACGAAAAGGGCGTCGCCGATATCAATACTATTTTCTCCACCAACGAAACGTTTAAGTCGGTAGTTAAATGGCTGAATATAAGTAGGAAGTATGATGTTCATAGCAGTCTGAAGAAAGTGAGATGCCCGATCAAGTTAATATGGGGAGACTTCGATCAAATAACACCGGCTGAATCCTGGCGGTTGCTGGCTTCCCAGAATGATAATTTGGATTATTGTGAAGTGTATGATTGCGGGCACAGTCCTATGCTGGAAAAGCCTGAAGAATTTTATCAGCTTCTCTCTGGGTATCTTCTTGGTATAAACAGGCCCTTGGCGCGGACTGCTTGATGACAAGCATTTCCCGGGTGGCTCGAGATACATAGCTATGACAGAAGTTGCGCTTGTCATAGCTATGTATCTCGAAGGCTGTTATTAATGTTCTCTCGAAGTTTTTTCTTCGAGAAGATATTCGGGTCGTTAGGTTCCCTGCATATAGTCTGTAATTGTTTTTTCCTCAAAGTTAATATCAGAAAACAAAGCTTGTACTTTGGGGCCTGTAGGTGATTGGGCGAGAAAACCAATCCTGGTGGGCTTGGAGGTCTGCAGGGAAAATGATCGAAGGTATGACCAGTGTCTGCTATCCTCTGAGTGATAAAAGAAGTATGTAGTTCCTTTCCTTGCAATTTTTAGATGGCTGTATTCCCTCTGGGTTTCTACATGGTAGGCATCGTCACCACCTTTATAAACGACGGTAGACGCTATGCCATTTTTGCCAGAATTAAACCTCTCAAGTAGAAGTTTTGCCCAGTTTCCCTCGTCTGCATAAACAATTAAAGCGGCTCCATCAAAGTTTTTCTCAAGGTCTACAGAGACTTTTGCGGAAAAAATAAAGTCAGTTTTCGGTGCGAAAAGTAACCTTGGGGCATTGTCTATTTGATAAGAGTTGTCGGCATTGGTGAATAAATCGCTGCCTTTTGTGGCGGTGATGGTGATTTTTGAAGGTGCGATACTTGGTTCTTGAATGGTGTGCTGTTTTTCCAGCGGATAAGGAATTCTTAAATAGTCGTAAGTTTCTGGGGCGGCTGTCATTGCTATGCAATTGCTGGCTTGAAGTATCAAAGTCAATAGGGCGGGGAATAGGTATTTCATGATTTTATATCCTTTCTAGTGGACATATACGATGAAAGGTATTGCTGAAGATTTGCTTTTGATTTTATAAGCGCCTCTATTGTTTCCATACCCTTTGGCGCAGTCTCCTGCTCAAGAATAATCCACTGGCTGCCGCCGACTTCGATACTGGCCTCAATAATTGAAGGCCAATCTATTAGATCCATGCCGATTATAGGGAGCCTCTGAATAACTCCGTAATGCCTCTGCGGGCCTTGAAGGCTGCAGATGTTAGGCGCAGCTCGCCGCGAATGGCCGTAGCCCTTTGCAAGAGCTGCAACGCAGCAGCTGTAGCCTTCAAGGCCCGCCCTTCGGGGCTTGCAGAGCGATTCACACTCCGCGTTGCAACTTCTTGAAAGGTCTAGACATTCCTGCGAAGCCGCGCCTTGATTGTGAACCGCTTTGCAAGCCAGAGGTATCACGGAGTTATTCAGAGGCTCCCTAGCTTTATTGTTAATATTCTCATCAGGAACCCAGGATTTAAAGTGAGTGGTATAGGTTCGCCCCGGATATCGTTTTAGATAGTTGATAGGATCTTTGCCTGCCGCAGAAATCCAGCCGATGTCTAACTGCAAAATGAAATTGTCATCAGTAGACTGGGATATATAGTCCCAGAAAGTTGTGTTTTGGTAAGTGGAAAATTCTTTATCGTGATTATGAAATCCAATTTTCAAACCGTACTTGGAAAGAACGGATTGCGCACTGCGAAGCTGCGATATTAACTTGTCTACCCCGTTAGGGTCCCAGCTTCTCGGGTCCCAGCCAACAATTAGGTATTCGGCACCCAGGGTCTGGTAATAAGTGGCCGTTGCATCAATTGATTCCGGGAGCAGCTGGGTAATAGAAACGTGTGCACCGCTCACTTTTAGCTTTAATTGCTCCAGTAGAGAGCGGAGTTCCTTTGGCTTTTCTTTGTACGGACCTAGTTCCGTAGCCAGTTCTATCGCATTAAAACCTGCTGCTTTTAGTCTTTTTAGGGTGCCTGAAAAGTCCCGGTTTAACTCATGGCGAACAGACCATAGTTGAACCCCGAGTTGGGGTTCAATTTTCTCAGTAGCCATATTCACTTCAATTGCGACTGATTTTAAGGTGGGTAAAGTTGTCAAGAGAAGAGCTGTAAACAGATTGCGATATAAACTTCGTAGGCTTATCACTTTTATAATCTCCCCGCAGAAAGTTCGCTGGCTGCATAGTTTGCGGCTCGAGCAGTTAATGCCATAAAAGTTAGAGAGGGGTTTTGAACTGCTGAAGAGGCGAAGCAGGAGCCATCGGTTACAAAAAGGTTGGGTATATCGTGCGATTGGTTGTGCCCATTTAAAACTGAGTTGGTTTTATCACTACCCATTCGTGCTGTGCCTACCTCATGGATGGCACTTCCAGGGGGATATTTATCACTAGTGACTTGTCCACTGACTTCATTTAGCCCCAAATTCTTAAGCATAGCTTGCATGGTCTCACAGGCATCCTCCATCATTAGGCGCTCATTTTCAGACCATTGGCAATTGATATGTAGTTGCGGGATTCCCCACTTATCTTTTTGGGTGGAGTGGAGGCTGACCTGGTTTTCGTGCCTCGGTAACATCTCTCCCTGTGCACCAATCCAAAATCCCCAGCGCCCAGGTTGTTGCAGTTTTTCTTTGAAAGATTTTCCAATCCCCTCGGAAGCAGCCATTGTCCGCCAGTCCTGCCGATAGGCGCTTCCTGAAATCTGGTAGCCGCGCTTGTAGTGTTTTCGGTAAAGTTCGGGGCGATATTGGAAATTGGGAATCAGGATGCCGGTTGGTCTCCACCCGGAGAAGTACTCATCTTCATAACCATCAATAAAGCCGTGGGCTGAGGCATTGTAATTGTGATCCATAAGGTAGTGGCCCAGTACACCAGAGCTGTTGGCGAGCCCCTTGGGGAAATGCTTGTTGGCTGAGTTGAGGAGTATTTGGGTTGAGCCCAATGTGGATGCGCAGAGGAAAACGATTCGGCCAAAATACTCTCGTTGTTGCAGGGTTTCGCTGTCGATTACCCTTACGCCAGCTACTCGGTTCTTTTGCGAGTTGTAAATAAGGCTGTGTACCACGCTATTACTGGCAATTTGTAGTTTGCCGGTTCTCATTGCGGCTGGCATGGTGGCGCTTTGTGTCGAAAAGTAGCCGCCGAATGAGCAGCCTCGTTGGCACTGGTTACGAGCCTGGCAGTTGTATCGGCCTAGGGCTACCTGTTCCCGGTTTGGCTTGGTCAGGTGAGCAGCTCTTCCAATAATGAAATGTTTATCACTGTACTGCTTTTCAAACTTGGACTTGATGTCTTGTTCACACTGGTACATCTCAAATGGTGGTTGGTATTCGGAGTCTGGCAGCTGCTCAATATTGTCCGTATTGCCACTGATTCCGGCAAAGCGTTCGACTTTGCTGTACCAGGGTGCAATATCCTTGTAGCGAATGGGCCAATTAACTCCTACGCCATCACGTTTGTTTGCGAGAAAGTCGTGGTTACTAAATCGATATGACTGCCGGAACCAGAGAAGGCTTTTGCCCCCTACTTGATTGCCGCGAATCCAGGTAAAGTCTGAGCCGGGCTCTGTGGAGTAGGGTTGTTCGTTGTCATTACAGAAAAAATGCTTGGTGCTTTCATTGAGAAAAATACTACGACTTTGTATCGGATAGGTTTCTTTTTTCTCTTTCAGGTTCATTTTAGTACGGAGTGGGAATTCCCAAGGTCCCTTGTTTTCTGTGGGGTAGTCCTGACCGTGTTTTACCATCCGGCCCCGATCTATCATCAGGGTATTTAATCCCCGTTCGGTTAGTTCTTTTGCTGCCCAGCCGCCGCTAATACCTGACCCTATAACGATTGCGTCAAATATCTGGCTTTCTTTTTGGATCAATAATTCATCATTTTGCATAGTGCTTTCCTTTAAATACGTGGCAGTGAACCCCAGGCCTTCCCGGTTTGATCCAATGGAACTGAACCTTTGAATCCACCGGGAATTGCTTGGTAAGCAAGCTCACGAGTGGCTCCGGTAAAGCTGGTGTAGTAGCCAAGGCACACCAGAAATTTAAGATTCCTGAAATCTTGCTGTAAGTCTGGGTTAAAGGGGGCTATTCCGGTGTCGAGTGATTCGAGTAGAGCAACCGATTGTTCTGGGGCAAGATGAATAAAGGGGTGTCCATACCGGGTGGTGGCACGCTCATCCAACTCATGTAAGAGCTTTTTGGTTTTTAGCTGGGTCTGCTCTTCTATGCTGTCAGTTAAATAGTGATCGACAAATAAATGGCACTCTGTTTCAGCTGCGCCGGGAGTATCCGTTGCGGGTATCAGGTAGGAGCAGATTTTGTGCAGGGTGGTGAGTTGTTCAATAGAGAAAAGCCGTGCCCGGTAGGCGTCAGTTCTTCGCGATTTGAAAAAATTATCTGCTGCCGCAAGAGCTTGCTGCTCTGTGCAGGTTAGGGCCAGAGAGGTCCCGCCCACAGTGGCCAGTCCTTGAATAAATTTCCGACGGTTTATCATCCCGGTCTCCTCTTGTTGCTTGAAGAGTTAGTTCTTTTCTAGTGAATTGATACTGGTAGGGAGATTTTGTCTTGGGGGCCTCAGCTCGTCGTCTTGATTTGTGGTGATACCCACATCTGGACGTACAAATTCAGGTATTACCTAAAGCTTTACCCCTTATTTGGGCGGGCTGATGGTGGTTTAGTGGTAATATCTTTCTAGGGAGCCTCTGAATAACTCCGTGATACTTCTGGCATGCAGAGCGGTTCACAATCAAGGCGCGGCTTCGCAGGAATGTCTAGACCTTTCAAGAAGGTAGAAGGGCTATTTGAGTATCAATGGACGCTTTACTATTCAATTTCCACGATATTGTTCTGATAATGACCAGTTATCAGTGCGCTCTTTTTGCACTGTTGTTGTTAGTGATTCGTCGCGAGCGGCGTTTCAGCAACACCTTGTTGGCGCTATTTCTGTTCTCACAAGCCGCTATTCCCCTGGATATCCTGATTAATTTTGGTGAAGGTTTCCGCAGTTGGTCCATTGAGACTTCCCCGAACTTGTTCTTTGTATTTGGCGCAGCCTACTGGTTAGAAGGTCCCCTGTTACTTTGGTATACCCGCTCCTTAACTCGCGAGGGGTTTAGGATTTCCAGGCGAGACCTTTGGTACCTGCTGCCTTTTTTACTGGCAGTCGTGTTTGAATATTTCTCCTACTGGCAATTTGATAGCGAAACCAAGACAGCCATGCTGCGTGGGGAGAATTTAACTACTGGCTCAATGTTCGATCACTTGTTGGGATTGGCTCGTGAATCGCTTCGGGTACTTTTCGGTGTTTTGTGTCTTTTTGAGGTGCGTCGATGCCGCAGGCAGATTCGAGATAATCATTCCAGTATTGAGAAAATTGACCTGACTTGGCTGTTGGTGTTGATCTGGGGCTTCTTGCTGGTTCGTATTTGGGCTCTGATGATTAACCTGGCGGTAGGGTTGGCGCAGGAGTGGCAGCTCCAGTTGGATATTGGAGCGATGGGGCTGTTTAGTAACTACGCCGTATTTGTTTTGGTTAGTGCCATGATCTTCTTTAGTCTCAGTTACTCCTCAATGTTTGAGGGCGATGGGCATAAAGTGGAGAAGTCCGGGGAAGATGTAAGTTCTGACCAGGAACAGGATGCTAATGGGGAGCCTGAGATTGATCTGGAGTTGGCAGCCCAAATTGAAAATTATATGCGGGAAGAAAAGCCTTACTTGGTTCCAGCCCTTACCCTAGAGCAGTTGTCAGGGCAGTTACAGGTATCACGCAGGTTGCTTTCACAGACGATTAATCGTCATTTTCAGTGCAACTTCTTCGAATTTGTAAACCGTTACCGTATAGATGAGGCAAAACGGATGTTGCGGGAGCCGCAAAATGCGGGGCTCACCGTGATGGAGGTAATGTTGTCCTCGGGCTTTAATACCAAGGCTACATTTAACTCCTTTTTTAAGAAAATGGTGGGTATGACGCCGACCGAGTACCGCCGGCTTAATTGCGAAGCCAGGGCTGGCAGTGAGAAGGGTGCTATAGAGCCCAACTAAAGGGCTCTAGCCGCCTTTGCTGGGTTTGGCAGTATACTTTTGAAAATTTGATTCTGGCTCGACCCCTTGTGAAACCCGTAGACCGCCCTGAAAAACTCCCAACTCTGATAAAGGGGTTGCTAAAGTCCCACCCTGCCAGCGGCCAGCTGTGGGTGGGGTTTTCTGGTGGTCTGGACTCCACTGTTCTCCTGCACCTTCTGGTAACTTGCCAGGTTCCCGTGCGTGCGCTTCATATTCACCATGGCCTGAATGCAAATGCGGACATTTGGCTGGCTCACTGTAAAGAGTTTGCTGAAAATCTGGCGGTACCCTTTACAGCCATCCAGGTTACTGTTGATTACAAAGATGGCGGATTGGAGCAGGGGGCTCGCCGGGCGAGATATGCGGCCTTCAATCAGGTGATGTCCGAAGGTGATCAAATTCTGCTCGGTCACCACGCGGACGACCAAGCTGAGACTTTCCTGCTGCGCTTAATGCGGGGCGCGGGCGTGTTGGGATTGGCCAGTATGTCCGAGAGTCGAACTATCGGAGATGGTAAGTACTTACTGCGCCCTCTGCTCGGAGCGGGGCGAAAAGAGCTAGAACAGTGGGCTGAGGCTCACGGATTGAGCTGGATTGAAGATGACAGCAATGCGGATGAGGCCCTGGAGCGTAATTTTTTGCGGCATCGAGTTGTGCCACTGCTCAACCAGCGTTGGGGAGTGAGTCGCCAGATCGCTCGGGCAGCGGAGAACCTGAGGGAGTCTGCAGACTTGCTGTCTGAGTTGGCACTTGCTGACCTGGAGGAGGCTGATTTAAAGGTGGAGCGATTTGGCGAAAGTCTGGCCCTGCCTCGCTTCTTCAGCTTTAGCGAGGGGCGCCGTAAAAACATTATGCGGCATTGGGTATTGCGCCAAGGGGGGCAGCCGCCAGAGTCGGCCCTATTAAATCAGGCGCTTTTCCAGGTGACTCATGCGGCAGAGGATGCACAGCCTGAAGTTAATTTGGGCGGTTGTGTGGTACGGCGTTTTCGGAATCGCCTTTACCTGACCCCTGAGCTGGCGCCAATTGCCAATAACTCCGATAAAAGTTGGCACTGGGATGGCCGCTCTAATCTGGCTCTGCCAGCGGGTGGCATTCTTCGGCCCTCGTCGGATTGGCCAGTGGACGATTATAGAGTGTGTTATCGGAGAGGAGGGGAGCGTGCGCACCCGGTAAATCGCTCCAGGTCACAAACGCTTAAGAAGCTCTTGCAGGAGTGGGCCCTTGAGCCCTGGCTCAGGGATCGTGTCCCATTGGTATTTTTGGGGGATGATCTGGTGGCTGTCGCGGGGCTCTTTTCATGTAAAGCAGGCTGCGCCATCCCGGATGAACCACCCGGCTGGCGGTTTTTCGATTGAGTGTTAAGGGGGTTTCTGCTACCCTGGCGCCCCGTCTAAAAGGCACCGGGAGAAGCTGGATTATCCGCCCGGGCCAGCCCTGTAAGCTCGACATTCATCGAGCGCTCAACTGACCAAGGTTTTGCATGACGCGCTATATTTTTGTAACTGGTGGCGTGGTTTCCTCGTTGGGGAAAGGTATCGCCTCCGCCTCTTTGGCCGCCATTCTCGAGGCCCGCGGCCTCAAGGTTACCATCCTCAAACTGGACCCCTACATCAACGTAGACCCGGGTACCATGAGTCCCTTCCAGCACGGCGAGGTGTATGTCACCGAGGATGGTGCCGAGACTGACCTGGACCTGGGTCACTACGAACGCTTTATCCGTACCCGGATGTCCAAGCGTAACAACTTCACCACCGGCCGCGTGTACGAAACCGTACTGCGCAAAGAGCGCCGTGGTGACTACTTGGGTGGCACCGTACAGGTGATCCCCCATATTACCGACGAGATCAAGCGCCGCGTTGTAGAAGGTGGCCGCGATGTCGATGTTGCTATTGTTGAAATCGGTGGCACCGTAGGTGATATCGAATCCCAACCGTTCCTGGAATCTGTGCGTCAGCTGCGTGTGGAAATGGGCACCAATCGCGCCCTGTTGATCCACCTGAGCTATGTGCCTTTCCTTGCAACTGCTGGTGAAACCAAGACCAAGCCGACTCAGCACTCTGTTAAAGAGTTGCGTTCTATCGGCTTGCAGCCGGATATTCTGCTGTGCCGTTCCGAGCGCGAGATCGATGAGGACTCCCGCCGCAAGATCGCACTGTTCACCAATGTGGAAGAGCGCGCTGTTGTACCGCTGCCCGATGCCAAGACCATCTACGGCGTACCGCGTCTTCTGCACAGTTACGGCCTCGACGATATCGTTGTGGAAAAACTGCAGCTGGAATGCCAGGCACCAGACCTTTCCGAGTGGGATGAAGTGGTCGATGGCAAGCTGAACCCGCAGCACGAAGTAAAAATTGCCATGGTTGGCAAATACATGGAGTTGCTGGATGCCTATAAGTCCCTGATCGAGTCCCTGACCCATGCGGGTATCAAGCATCGCTGCAAAGTGGATATCGACTTTATCAACGCTGAAGACGTTGAGGGTGAGAACGGCATTGACCTGATCAAGGATGCCGATGCAATCCTGGTTCCCGGTGGATTTGGTGAGCGCGGTTTAGAGGGCAAGCTTGAATCTGTTCGCTACGCTCGTGAAAACAATATTCCTTACCTGGGCATCTGCCTCGGTTTGCAGTCTGTGGTTATCGAGTTCGCGCGCAATGTGCTCGGCCTCGAGGGTGCCAACAGTACTGAATTCAATACTAAAACCCCGCACCCGGTTATTGGCCTGATCACAGAGTGGATCGATAGCGAAGGCAATATCGAGAAGCGCGACGAGCAGTCCGACCTGGGTGGCACCATGCGCTTGGGTGGCCAGGAGTGTCGCTTGGCTAAAGACACCAAGGCTCGCGATATCTACGGCGCCGACGTCATTGTAGAGCGCCACCGCCACCGCTACGAAGTGAACAACAACTACGTTGATCGCCTGCAGCAAGCTGGTTTGAAAATTGGCGGCTGGTCTGCAGACGATACCCTGGTAGAAATGGTTGAATTGCCGAACCATCCCTGGTTCGTTGCTTGCCAGTTCCACCCGGAATTTACTTCAACCCCGCGCGACGGCCATCCGCTGTTCGAAAGCTTTGTTGCCGCCGCAATGAAGCAGCGTGAAAACCAGGGTTAATCAGTAATCCGCCCCCGGTCTCTGTGACTGGGGGTGAGATGACAGGGAGCTGACAGTGAAAACAATTGAAGTCGGAAATATTCAGGTCGCCAACGACAAGCCCTTCGCGCTGTTTGGCGGTATGAATGTACTGGAATCCCGCGACCTGGCGATGCAGGTGGCTGAGCACTATGTAAAAGTCACTGAAAAACTGGGTATTCCCTATGTTTTTAAAGCGTCTTTTGACAAGGCCAATCGCTCTTCCATCAATTCCTATCGCGGACCGGGAATGGAAGAAGGCCTGAAGATTTTTCAGGAAATCAAAGATACCTTTAAGGTTCCCTTGATTACCGATGTCCACGAAGTACACCAGGCTGCTCCGGTTGCCGAAGTCGTGGATATTATCCAGCTGCCGGCCTTCCTGGCCCGCCAAACTGACCTGGTCGCGGCTATGGCAGCGACTGGTGCAGTGATCAACGTCAAAAAGCCCCAGTTTATGAGCCCGCCACAAGTTAAAAATGTGGTGGAGAAATTTGCTGAGTGTGGCAACGAAAATATTCTTTTGTGTGAGCGCGGTGCCTGCTTTGGCTACGACAACCTGGTTGTCGATATGCTGGGCTTTAGCACCATGATCAATGCCTCCGGCGGTGCGCCGCTGATTTTTGACGTCACCCACTCACTGCAAATGCGCGATCCTTCCGGTGCAGCTTCTGGTGGTCGCCGTGCACAGGTCACTGAGCTGGGCCGCGCAGGTTTGGCTATCGGGATTGCCGGCCTGTTCCTGGAAGCACACCCGAATCCAGACAAAGCATTGTGTGATGGCCCCAGTGCATTGCCACTGGAAAAGCTGGAGCCATTCCTGGCGCAGATGAAAGCGGTAGATGACCTGATCAAAGGTTTTGAGCCGCTGGATACGAAATAAAAAAGAGATACTTTTGCGCGCCCTGATTGGGCGCGCGGCACTTTCCCCTCTGCTATTTGGCCTGAGCGCTGTAGCAAAAAGTGCGTAAAGTCTGATTTACGAAAACCTATTTTCAGTAAGTACCAATACGGAGCCCATTGTAAATGAGCAAGATTGTCGCTGTTAAAGCCTTTGAAGTAATGGATTCTCGCGGTAACCCTACCGTTGAAGCCGATGTAATCCTGGAGGATGGTTCTATTGGCTCCGCCTGCGCCCCCTCCGGTGCCTCCACTGGCTCCCGTGAAGCGCTGGAACTTCGCGATGGCGATAAAAGCCGTTACTTGGGCAAGGGTGTCCTGAAAGCGGTTGAAAATATCAACACTACTATCGCCGACCTGCTCAAGGGTATGGATGCTTCCGATCAGCGCGCCTTGGACAAGGCGATGATTGATGCCGACGGCACTGAAAATAAGGCGAACTTCGGCGCTAACGCTATTTTGGCGGTTTCCCTGGCTGCCGCTAAAGCAGCTGCTGCTTCCAAAAAAATCCCCTTGTACCAGCATATTGCTGAGGTAAACGGCACTCCGGGCGAGTACTCCATGCCGGTACCGATGATGAATATCCTCAATGGCGGCGAACACGCTGACAACAATGTGGATATTCAGGAATTTATGGTTCAGCCGGTTAAGGCTGAATCTTTTGCTGAAGCTCTGCGCCAAGGTGCTGAGATCTTCCACTCCCTGAAAAAAGTACTGTCCAGCAACAGCCTGAACACTGCGGTTGGCGATGAAGGTGGCTTTGCTCCGAACCTGCCTTCCAACGAAGCAGCGCTGAAAGTGATTGCTGAAGCGGTAGAGAAGGCCGGTTACACCCTGGGCGATGACATTACCCTGGCTCTGGACTGCGCTTCTTCCGAGTTCTACAAAGATGGCAAGTACGATCTGGCTGGCGAAGGCAAGCAGTTCGACAGCGAAGGTTTTGCCAGCTACCTGGCCGATCTGTCCGCCAACTATCCGATCCTGTCTATCGAAGACGGTATGGATGAGAGTGATTGGGACGGTTGGAAAGTACTCACCGACAAAATTGGTGAAAAAGTACAGCTGGTAGGTGACGACCTGTTCGTAACCAACACCAAGATCCTGAAGGAAGGTATCGAGAAAGGTGTCGGTAACTCTATCTTGATCAAGTTCAACCAGATCGGTTCCCTGTCCGAGACTCTGGATGCGATCAAAATGGCTAAAGATGCGGGCTACACCGCTGTGATCTCTCACCGCTCCGGTGAGACCGAAGATACTACTATTGCAGATCTGGCGGTTGCGACTGCTGCTGGCCAAATCAAGACCGGTTCCCTTTGCCGTTCAGACCGCGTAGCCAAGTACAACCGTCTGCTGCGCATCGAAGCTGAGCTGAATGGCTCCGCTCCTTATCGCGGCCGCGCTGAATTCAAGTAATCCATTATTTGAATTAGCGTGCAAGTACTACAAAGAAGGGCCAGCCCCTCTTTGTAGTACTATAAATACGAACAAGCGAAATATCGTAATCTCGTATGAAATGGCTGCTGGCAATACTCACCATTATGCTCCTCGCCACCCAGTACCGACTTTGGGTTGGTGAAGGTAGTCTCGCCGAAGTTACCCGTCTCAAGCGTCAATTAGCCCAACAGCAAGAAAAAAATATCGCGCTGGTGCGGGAAAACCGTCAACTGTTCAGGGAAGTCCGCAGTTTGAAAGTTGGAACTGATGGTGTGGAAGCGAAAGCCCGTTATGACCTGGGACTGATCAAGGAAGGGGAAACACTGTTTATCTTCCTGGATAAGGAAGAGGCTGAAAATTGATTAAGGATTATTGGGTCATTGTACCCGCTGCCGGCGTTGGCAAACGTATGGGGGCTGATCGCCCGAAACAGTACCTGCCATTGCTCGGGCGACCACTGCTATCCCTGACTTTAAAAAATATTCTTGGGTGGCCAGGCTTGGCCGGCGTTGTAGTATCACTATCGGAGCAGGATACCTACTTCCCTCACCTGAAAGAAGCAAACCACCCCTTGGTACACACCGTCATTGGTGGAGCTGAGAGAGCAGACTCTGTTCAGTCCGCTCTGGATTTCCTGGCGGAGCGAGAAAGCGGCGATACTCCGGTTTTAGTCCACGATGCTGCACGACCCTGTGTGTCTGAGCGCGATATCTGCGCTTTACTCAGTGACGAAGTCTCACCGATGGCACTTTTGGCGCGCCCCGCAAGCGACACATTAAAGCGCAGTCATGTGACTGGCGGTGTAGCCTGTGTGGAAGAAACGGTTGACCGCGAAAGTATTTGGTTGGCGCAAACCCCGCAACGGGCCCCTCTCAGTACTCTGCACTCATGCCTTGGTAAAGCCCTGGAACAGGGGGTTGCTGTAACCGATGAAGCCAGTGCACTGGAGTTTTTTGGCCATTCACCGCAATTGGTTGCGGGTGATAGTGACAATATTAAAGTGACGCACCCCGCCGATATCATAATTGCAGAAACTATTTTACGTCTGCGCTACTCCCCGACTGAGGATAAGCGATAGTGAGTTTTCGAATAGGCCAGGGCTTTGATGTGCACGCATTTGGCCCCGGTGATCATGTAGTGCTCGGAGGAGTACAAATCCCCTATGGGTATGGTTTGGTAGCTCATTCTGACGGGGATGTTTTACTGCACGCCCTCTCGGATGCCTTACTGGGTGCTCTGGCCCTGGGAGATATTGGTAAACACTTTCCCGATAACGATGAACAATTTGCCGGAGCGGATAGCAGAAACCTGCTTCGACATGTTGTTGGGTTAATCGATGATAAAGGGTATCGCCTGGTTAATGCGGATATGACGTTGATTGCCCAGGCCCCCAAAATGGCTCCGCATATCGATGGAATGCGAGTCAATATTGCCGCTGACTGTGGTGTTGATTGCGATGCGATCAGTGTCAAAGCAACCACTACAGAAAAGCTTGGATTTACTGGTCGCGGTGAGGGTATCGCCGCGCAAGCTACTGTTTTATTAGAGCGCAAAGATGTCTGAAGTTTGGAACCTGGATTGGCCCCGAGCGCTTGGGGGTGCGGTAATTTCTGGTGATTTTCGCACAGAACCAGAAGATTTTATTGTCGATGAATTGGCTATGCCGCCGGCTGATAAAGATGGTGAGCATGTTTACTTACAGGTTAAAAAGCGCGGGGCAAATACTGCCTGGGTTGCCAAAGAGTTGGCGAAGTTAGCCGGGGTGCAAAGCAGAGATGTCAGCTTTTATGGCTTGAAAGACCGACATGCTGTTACCACTCAATGGTTCAGTGTATGGCTCGGACAAAAGCCAGAAGCAGACTGGTCGCAAATAAACAGCGATGAGATTTCATTGCTCCAGGCCTTCCGGGGACCACGCAAGTTGCGTCGCGGCGAACATATGGGGAATCGCTTCAAGATTCGGCTGCGCAATGTAGAAGGTGATCGGGACAAAGCAGAAGAAGTACTTCAGCTGATTCCCAAAGGGGTGCCCAATTACTTCGGTGAACAGCGCTTTGGGATTGATGGCAATAACCTTAGCTTGGCAAAAAACTTAGCTGAAGAAGACGGTCGCTGCCGCAAAAGCGAAAAGGCCTTCGCCATGTCTGCTGCCCGTAGCTGGCTGTTCAACCAGGTTTTGGCTGAGCGAGTCAACACCGGAACCTGGCAGAGCCCCCTCGTTGGAGAGCCTGAAGATTACCCAACCGGGCCTCTTTGGGGGCGTGGCAGAAACCTGTCAACGGATGCCCTGGGGCAGTTGGAAGAGCAAGTGTTGTCTCCGTGGCAGCCTTGGTGCAACTGGCTGGAGCACTGCGGTCTTAGCCAGGAGCGCCGGGCCATGATTTTATCCCCGGAGGCATTTCGCTATGAGTGGGAAGGTGATCATTTAATCGTCGAATTTGCCTTGCCACCGGGTACTTTTGCTACGGCTTTGCTACGGGAGATAGCTCAGCTGGTCAATGTTAAACAGTGCACATAAAATTTGTATTTAGGTGACTGGCACTGTTGCACAAATCATGGACAAGAAAAGAATATGGATCGCTTGAGACAAGAAGGTCTGGGGATGACTTCCCAGCGAACCCGTAATCGCTTGATCCAGCGATTACGGGAAGAGGGGATATCCAACGAGGAGGTACTGGATGTAATGGCATCTACACCTCGACACCTCTTTTTGGATGAGGCCCTGGCTATTCGGGCTTATGAAGATACTGCTTTGCCCATAGGGTATGGCCAAACTATTTCCCAGCCATACATTGTCGCCCGTATGACTGAACTCTTACTGAGTAGAGCCAAGTCTCTACACCGGGTTCTGGAAGTGGGTACGGGCTCTGGCTACCAAACGGCCATTCTTGCTCGTTTGGTCGAACAACTTTATTCCGTCGAGCGTGTCGAACCTCTATTGGAAACCGCTCGCCATCGGTTGGGGGAGCTGGGTTATAGCAATGTAGAGTATAAGCTCAGCAGTGGGGGCTTTGGTTGGAAAGAAGAGGGTCCTTACGATGCTATCCTGGCTGCAGCAGCACCTGCAATGATTCCTGATGAGCTGCGAGAACAGCTGGCTCCCAATGGAGTTTTGGTAATTCCGGTGGGGGCTGAGCAGCAATACCTGACGATGGTGACTCGTCGTGAGGATAGTAATAAGTTTGATGTGGAAAAGTTGGAAGCGGTACGTTTCGTGCCTTTACTCGGTGGCGTGGTTCGATGAGATTTACTGAGGTTCTAAAAAGTCGCTACCCCGGAGTACTTCTGCGGGGAATGGCAATGGGGGCTGCCGATGTGGTGCCCGGTGTTTCCGGGGGAACTATTGCCTTTATTACCGGCATCTACCAGGAGCTTTTGGACTCCCTCAGTCGAATAGGCCCGCATTGTATTACAGTGTGGCGGAAGGAGGGGTTTCTATCCACTTGGCGCTATATTAATGGGAGCTTTCTTCTCTCTCTTTTCCTTGGGGTATTGTTGAGCGTTTTTAGCTTGGCCCACCTGATTAGTGGCTTACTGCAAAATTATCCAATTGTTGTGTGGTCTTTCTTTTTCGGTTTGGTTCTCGCCTCAATTGTTCCCATCGTGAGAAATATCCCCCGGTGGTCGCCATCTGTTTTGGTTTTTCTCGCACTGGGTATTGCGCTTGCAGTAACAGTGAGCGAGATGCGGCCTTCGGAGATACCGGCAACTCCACTTACACTGTTTTTATCAGGTGCTTTGGCGATATGTGCGATGGCACTGCCGGGAATTTCCGGCGCTTTCCTGCTGTTATTAATTGGGATATACCCCAAGGTTTTAGCTGCAGTTCATGAACTCCAAATTTTAAACCTATTGTGCTTTGCGGCAGGGGCGGCAATAGGGCTGATGCTCTTCAGCCGCTTGTTGTCTTGGCTGATGCACAAATATGTAGCCAGGACATTGGCATTTCTTGCCGGGGTTTTGTTGGGTAGTTTGAAGATTATTTGGCCCTGGAAACTGCCAATGTCCGGGGAAATTGAAGCATCAAGCAAATTGGCCCCTTTGCTATCCAACACTTCTCCGCTAACTTATGTCGAGCAAACCGGCGACAGTGCTCATTTGGGGGGCGCAATTGTTGCGGCTCTAGTGGCAGCGCTCTTAGTTCTCGCTGTAGACTTCTTTGGCAAGGTGCACAGAGAGAAGTCTTGCGCCACTCCGCAATAAGATCTGGAAAATCTCGGTATGGCAGCGTTTTATCAAACTTTTCCAGAGATTTTTGGAGCTTTTCTTTAGACACTTTTTCCATAAATGCCGTGGTCTGATGTAAAAAGAGAATAATGGAATGTCATCTTTTGCAACCTCTTGAGCGCCGATGTTGGCGGAACAAACTCCCTAAAATCGGTCATTGTTTGTGGGGGGTGTTTAAAATATTAGGCTTGCTGGTTCTACTGCAGGCCGTTTCCTCCTGTTCCAGCCATAAGGCTCCCTCAAGCTCCCTACGCCAGCCCCCGAGTATCAAAATTACCCACCACACGGTTGGTAAAGGGGATACCCTCTATTCGATAGCCTGGCGTTACGGCAAGGATTTTCGCCAATTGGCGGCGATAAATGGTATCCGCTCCCCTTATCAAATATATCCTGGGCAGAGAATAAGGCTGGCGGGCTCAGTGCCAACCAAGAGCACCGCTAGTACGCAAAAGAAGCAAAAAGCGCCAGTCGCAAAAGCTAATCCTAAAACAACACAAACGACCACTGCTAAAAAATCTTTAACATCAAGCCCAAAGCGCCAATCAACAGCATCTCGCCGGAGCGGATCGGTCAACTGGCGCTGGCCCGCCAAGGGGAAAGTGATTAGTCACTTCCGCTCTGGGGACCCATTGCGTAAGGGAGTTGATATCGCGGGTGAAAAGGGTGAGTCTGTACTGGCAGCGGCTGATGGCACCGTGATCTACGCAGGAAGCGCCTTGAGAGGTTATGGAAAGCTGCTGATCGTCAAGCACAACGAGGTTTACCTCAGTGCCTATGCACACAATCACCGGTTGCTCGTAAAGGAGGGCAGCAGGGTAAAGGCGGGGCAAAGGATAGCGGAACTGGGTTCGAGTGGTACCGACCGCAACAAGCTCCACTTTGAGATTCGCAAAAACGGTCAGCCAGTAGACCCTCTTGCCTACTTACCGTAAGTTCACGGCCGCAGTAAAGCTCTGCAAATAAAAATGGACTTTTAACTAGTACCACTTGAGGTAGTCACTGTAATCGTGGCCATCCCAGGGTCAGCCGATTCAGTGGCTGTCGCCACATACCTGCGGCATTGATAGTTGTGTTATCAATGTCCGAGTGTGTTGTGCGGCTGAAATTGGCAAAGTACAAGGAGCAGGGGAAATGGAAGCACAACGGCAAGACCAGTCTTTGGCTGGCCAGGCAGAAGACTTTCCTCCTGAGTTAGACGTTGAAAATGATGAGCAGAAATTAGGTTCAACTGAAGCAGGTGTTAGTCGCACGCGGAAATCTGCGGCTAAAAAGAGTTCCGCACCCTCCCAGGCAGAGAAAAGTAGAGTTTGTAGATTGGATGGCGATGGCCATTTGCAGAAAAATCTCGACGCTACTCAACTCTATCTCAATGAAATTGGATTCTCCCCCTTATTGACCGCAGAAGAAGAGGTGTATTACGCGCGCAAGGCTTTGCGTGGAGATGCTGCGGCAAGAAAACGAATGATCGAGAGCAATCTTCGCCTTGTTGTAAAGATTGCTCGCCGCTACGTTAGCCGAGGTTTGGCACTGCTGGACCTTATTGAGGAAGGCAATCTGGGCCTGATTCGAGCAGTTGAGAAGTTTGATCCAGAGAGAGGTTTTCGCTTTTCCACTTACGCCACCTGGTGGATACGTCAGACGATAGAACGGGCCATAATGAATCAGACCCGGACCATACGCCTGCCCATCCATGTCGTGAAAGAGTTAAACGTGTACTTGCGTGCATCTCGAGAGTTGGCGCAAAAGCTGGATCACGAGCCATCCGCAGAAGAAATTGCCACCCTCCTTGAGAAGCCAGTCGAAGATGTCGAGCGTATGCTGGGGCTCAATGAGCGGGTTACTTCTGTAGATACTCCCATTGGGCCCTCTTCTGAGAAGACCTTGGTAGATACCATCCCCGATCAGCAGGAATCTGACCCAGCAGAGCTTTTACAGGACAGGGACCTTTTTGACAGCATCAACCGCTGGTTGGGAGAGTTACCTGACAAGCAGTGTGAAGTGGTCTCTAGGCGGTTTGGTTTGCGCGGTTTTGAAGCGAGCACCCTGGAAGAAGTAGGGCGTGAAATCGGTCTCACCAGGGAGCGGGTCAGGCAGATACAGGTGGATGCACTGAAACGTTTAAGAGAGGTTATGGAGAAGCAGGGGCTCGACGGGCATTCACTATTTGGTAATTTGTAGCCTCTTCTCCTTTATAAAACCCCACCGCCGATTTCTGGCTGTGGGGTTTTTTATCGCGTCTACATGCTGAGCGGAAGTCTTCGGGCTACGAGTTACTTCCTGACCCAGCGTCCCAGGTTGTCCTGGTAGTATTCTCCAGGTGATAAGCGTGCTTCCAACTTTTCAGCGGCGCGTGTTGCCACCTGGGCTATATCAATTTTATTGCGTTCAGCGATTCGAGCGTAAGCAGCTTTTCGCTTGGCATTCACTTCTTTGACCAGTTTTTCCAGTTCTGGTGAGCTGGCATCTACTATAGCGATGTATCCGCTATTGGCTTCACCAACCAGGCCCTTACTTTTGGCTTCATTTAGGGAAATTGCCATTGCAGGCAGGGCGATTAATAAGCTCAGTGCCAAAAAGGCTTTCATTAATGTCTTCATATTTGCCTCCTTAGAAAATCCCTTCCTTGTCTTCAAACAGGTTGTCCAGGTCCTTGTCGACCTTGACCCGAATTTCATGCTCAATTTTCACATTCAGGTTTACTGTAATTGGCTCACTGGGAGCCTTTACCGCTACAGTAGGTGTACACCCTGTAGCAACCATAGCGTATAGCAGCCCCATAGGAATCAGTCGGCTGGCTTTCATCTGACACTCCTCACAGTACCTCTTTGGTACCCTTTTACTTTTTGTACCTAGCCCGTGTTACCTGCCTGGTTCAGCAGGTGAGTTGGATGCCGGCAGACCCAAGTATTTTATTGAGTCAACCTTAACCGGTAATGAACCAAGCAGGCTTCTACATACCAATAAAGGCTACTTCACTCCTGACCTATTGGTCCAGCTGCTTTTCCAGGGTTTCAGTCAAATCACGACTGGCTTGCAATGAGCGCAACATGTCTGGGATATTGTTTTCAAGGTTCAGGTTGATCACCAGGTCTCGATCAGAATCGATAGCCTCACTTCGACCAACCAGCTTTAGCTGTAGTTGGAGATCTCCGCTGGCTGGATAGTCTATGCTGCCTTCCAGTGTTTGAAACTCATAATCTTCCAGTGCATTGGCTATCAACTTAAGTTGTGGGTTGCTTGCCAGCATCTGCGGAGAAAAGGCTCCGTAGTAGCGCAAGCGTCCGCCTGGAGCTTCACCCTGAAGGTGGCCGGCTTCCACAGTGATACCCTCAGGCCCCGTTACAATGGGGATTTCCAAGTTAATTAGCCCGCTGGCCTCAAAGTTCTCTGAGTCCGTCTCCTGTGCTAAAGCCTCTAGAGAAATACCTTGTGCATGTACAATGCTTTTTCGAGTCTCTTCCGCGAGACTCCAAATAAGGGCTGATGAAGTAACCTTGCCTTGCAAAAAATCAGCAGAAAAATTATGCAATGTAATATCTTTCTGTTTATCCAGTTGCAGTGATAACTGGACATTTTTCACTGGTAAGCCCGCGTTAATAGATTCTATCGATAGTGGGTATGGTGTAGGTGTGATCCAGTGCCCATCTTCGTTTTCTACTTTTAGATCTCCACTGATTCCGGTGGCAAAACTATCTTTATAGGTTGCTGCAATATCGTCCAATGAAACATGGATACTATCTTTGGACTGGGAGGGCAAAGACACAGAACCACCGGCAGAAAGTCTGCCGGAGACGATATTGAGGGGAAGGCCCTGGATCGTATCGTTTAGAGAGCGATCCGTACTAAAGGTAACTTCAGGAACGGAAAATTCAACTCCACCTGAGGATTTTGATAAGTCGTAAGAGCCGCTTAAATCAATTTCAATTGCACCTGCTTTAATTTGACTATGACTTGTTAGCTTATTTTGTTGCAGGGATAGCTTGCCTTTGGCTGAAGAATTAACCTTGTACTTTTCCGGTGTCTCAATCTCTAAATTGTTACTATTAAATTCACTGTCCAGCGCTGTAGCACCATTTTTGATGGTAACAATACTATCAAGAAAATTGAGGTCTCCAGAAAGGGAAAATTGCTCGGTGTTGATAATTCCAAACTGACTGCTTATTTCTGGGAGAGTACAGATTGTAGGCTCTGTTACTTCGCAGTGTACTGTTGGTATATCTAAGTTTACCCTGTCAGCCGCCAATGTTTTGGTTGCTATTTTTTCTCCAGATACTTTAATGCTCTCTAGCGTGAATTTTTGACCTTTAAGATTGCTTTCAATCTTTGCCTTGGCAGTTGAACTCAAATTAGTAACTGCTAATTCTCTGGATCGCTCATAAAGTTGGGGTATTTTTGTCTTTAGGTCAAAGTTACAGGCACTGATGTCAGAGAAGTGACATTGTATGTCGCTAGCGGTTAACTGTACTGTCGAGTCCCCATTGGAGCCTTGTATCGTTGCAGTTAGAGATCCTTGTTCGACCTTAATATCTCTTTGGTTGGGATTGGTCAGGTCACCTGTAATGGAGATAAGATCTTTAATGCTTGCCTGTATCTTGCTCTGATGTAATCCAGTAGTAATTAAAGGCGAGTTTTTTCCTGATGTGGAAGCTGAAATATCCAATTGAATAGTTTGGTTTGGCATCAATTCTAATTGAAAGCTATTTACTTCTGGAGAGTTAATATTGTTAAGCGAACTCAGTTGAAGTTTACTCTTAAATGCCACATCTCCATTAACACTATCTATAGGTAGTGCTGGCAAGTGCCTGAGATATAGGGGGAATTAACTATAGTATTTGCACTTGTTAGATGAAAAGTACCTTCGATATCTAATTCGGGAGATGTCGCCGATGTGCTCGAGCTAAAGTCCGCACTTAATAGCGGGGTATTGGTGTTTTTATCAGTACCTAAAGCTATATCAAGCTCGCAACTCCCCTTGATATGTCGAGGTTTAAATGGAAATAGTGATTCAAGTGTTATTTTTATTGGATTACTTATAGATAATTGGGCTTCTATATTGGAGTTTAGTTGAGCGTATGGGATTGTGGCCTTTAGATCATTGCCATTAAGTTGAATGTCAATTTCTCGGTAGCTTGAAATGGATAGCAGATTGTCTGGCAAGCTAATTGCGGTGGTAGCTATAATTTTGCCTGATACTGTCGGCTTAGTTGTGGAGCTAGCTTTAGGTTCAAATATCTCTATCAGTGGGGCTATAGATTCCAGCTCTGATACAAGTTCATTGTTTAAAATCCATGTGTCAGTTTCTAGTTTAGCAATAGTTATATCAGCTTCAGACAGAATCTTTGAGTTGTTAGTTAGTATTCTGGGTTTTAGTTTGATTTCTGACAAACCTAAAAAAGCCTCAAAATATAAATTAAGCTCGCCAAACTGGGGGTGTTTAAGGGGAGTTTCGGCATGAATTTTTGTGCTGTCGCGAGCTATATTTAGTGGGCCGCCAATCAATTGGCCATCGAGTACTATTTGCTTAACGGATATCTTGCCTGGCAAAAAGCGGGTTAGACTTTGGCTTAGGGCACTTAACGATAATGTATTACTTGTCTTGACATTATTTTCCGGGAGCTGCTCGTCGATATGGGCTTTGGTAACGATATCTTCAGCTTCCATGCTCCTAGTTAGCTTTTCTATTGATAGTTCAATTTTTTGAGTGTTATCTCGGTCATAAATAATATGGAAAGGATAGACAATTTTTACTCCCTCAAGGAGGATAATGCTATTTACACTGGACTTTAGGCGAACTTCCTGGATCGAAACTTCTTTAAAACCCAGTCGTAGTCCTGTCAGCTCCTGAATAACTACCTCTCCTGAGAAAATATTGATTAGCTGAGAGGCAACGATATCCTTTTTCCACCAGCTAGCTGCTATGAGGGCAGCTAAAAAACAAGATAGAGTTATGATGGAGATACGGAGTTTACGCACACTGAACCTCGGAATTCCCGCAAGAGATTAGCTCAAACTTAAATCTATTATTCGTTACGAAAGGGCGAAGTAGGAGTACTTTACTTCCTTACTTCTACCTTATGACGAGTTTACCAGATTGGATAATTATACTGGCTGCAATTTCTCACCATGTTGGTCAGTATCTACTGTGCTGTGGGGCGGGGCAGACAGTAAGTGCTTTATATGGGTAGATAATCGACTACCAATTAATAGTTTTCACCTATTTAGGTGATCTTGCTGATAGTTTTTGGTTTCTCCACCGCTATTGCCGCCATGTCTGTGGAGGCAGACGTGCCAAGAGTGCCGGTGGGCAAGGCTGCAAGGGCAAGTATTAATCTAACTTATCTATGCGTGGCACCAATCGCGCTGGGAAGCTATAGTCCGGTTTTTAACTTGGGTGATAAATAGTATTAGCCCGGGTAACGATATTGTTGGTCCAATTAATCGAATTCATACTGCCCCGGAAGGGCATAGAATGACTGAAGGTGTTTCAATAATGAAAGATAGCCAGCCAAAGACCATTTACCTGAAAGACTATCAAGTACCAGATTACCTGGTGGATGCTACTGATTTACATTTTGAGCTGGAACCCAAGGCAACTTTGGTCAAATCTCGTTTGAATATTCGCAGAAATCCGAAAGCGGGCACAGGGCTGCCGCCTTTAGTGCTGGATGGCGTCGAGCTGGAATTACTTTCGGTTTCTTTGGATGGAGTTTTGTTGTCTACATCTGATTATCAGGTTCTACCTGAGGGCCTGTCTATCCCTGTAGAGAAACCAGAATTTCTGCTGGAAATCCGCAATCGGATAAATCCGGAGGAAAACACATCTCTAGAGGGATTATATCTCTCTAATGGTATGTATTGCACTCAATGTGAAGCTGAAGGATTTAGAAAAATTACTTTCTATCCTGACCGGCCGGATGTTATGTCCAAATTTACCACCACCATCGTCGCGCCGATGGACCACCCAGTACTACTTTCAAATGGCAATGAAGTTGAAAGGGGTAGATATGAAGATGGTCGTCAGTTTGTAACTTGGGAAGATCCATTCACCAAGCCGGCTTACTTATTTGCGTTGGTAGGCGGGGACTTGGAGCATGTGGAAGATAGCTTCACAACAGCCTCTGGTAGAAAGGTTAAGTTACAGATCTTTACGGAAGCGAAAAATATTGGGAAGTGTGATCATGCTATGCGCTCACTTAAAAATGCGATGCGTTGGGATGAGGAAAATTACGGAAAGGAATATGACCTAGACATCTTTATGATTGTTGCTGTTGATCATTTCAATATGGGGGCTATGGAAAACAAAGGATTGAATATTTTCAATTCGGCCTGTGTGCTCGCTAGCCCAGAAACAGCAACGGATTCAGCTTTTCAGCGGATTGAGTCTATTGTAGGACATGAGTATTTTCACAACTGGTCCGGCAATCGGGTTACTTGCCGGGATTGGTTTCAGTTGAGTCTGAAGGAGGGTTTTACCGTATTTCGTGATGCGGAGTTCTCTGCTGACCTTAATTCCCGAGCGGTTAAGCGTATTGAAGATGTATCCCTTTTGCGTACTACCCAGTTTGCTGAAGATGCCGGCCCTATGGCCCATCCTATCAGGCCAGATTCTTATATAGAAATTTCAAATTTTTACACTCTGACAATTTATGAAAAGGGTGCGGAAGTTGTACGGATGATTCATACCCTCTTAGGTGCAGAAGGATTCCGCAAAGGAAGTGACTTGTACTTTCAGAGGCATGATGGCAGCGCGGTAACCTGTGAAGATTTCGTCAAGGCGATGGAAGATGCTAACAAGGTTGAACTGAAGCAATTCCGCAACTGGTACAGCCAAGCAGGCACGCCGATACTTGATGTGACAGATAGCTTTAATGAAACTGATGGCACTTATAGGCTAACTATTCGCCAGTCTTGCCCTTCATCGCCAGGTCAGGAAGAGAAGTTACCTTTCCACTTACCAATAAGAATTGGATTGCTGGGGGCTGATGGCGCAGAGCTTGTACTCAATGAGCAGGGTGATACTGAAACTGTTTTACAGTTAACAGAAGATGAGCAATCTTTTGAGTTTTCCGGACTTGCGGAGAAGCCTTTACCCTCATTGCTGCGAGGCTTCTCCGCTCCAGTAAAAATAAGGTACAACTATAGTAATGAGCAGCTTCAATTTTTAATGAGGAAGGATAAGGACACGTTTAACCGCTGGGATGCAAGTCAGCGCCTAGCATTAAATGCTTTGTGTGAGCTTCAGGTGGCTTTTCGTAAAGGTGAGGAACTACAGGTACAACCAAGTTTAATTAGTGCTTTTAAAGAGGTTTTACAGGATGTTGATCTCGATCTAGCGCTGGTTGCAGAGATCTTGCAGTTGCCCAGCGAGCAGTTTATCGCTGAAGAGTCATCATCTATTGATGCGGAAGCAATAATTGTTGCGAGGGAATTTGTTAGGAAGGTAATTGCAGGTGAATTATTTGATGAATTTCGCACGCGCTATCTAGAATTGAATACGACTAAGCCCTATAGCCCGAATGCGTTAGATATTGCGCAAAGACGACTTAAAAATACCTGTTTATCCTATATGTGCATAACAGAAACTGAGGAGGCGTTAAATATAGCCCAGGTTCAGTTTGAGAGCGCTAGTAATATGACAGATAGTGCGGCGGCTCTCGCTGTTATTATTAATCATGCACCGGAAGATCGAGCCAGGGCGTTGATTGAGCAATTTTATGAGCGCTGGAAAACCGATACTCAAGCCGTAGAACTATGGCTGAGTCAGCAGAGTTGTAGTCCCAAGCGCGGTACATTGGAAAATATTCGTGCATTTATGGATCACCCTGCTTTTGAAATGAAAAACCCCAATAAAGTAAGGTCTGTAATAGGTGGTTTTGCTAATCGTAATTTTAAGCAATTCCATAAGAGCGATGGTAGCGGGTTTGAGTTTGTTGCCGATCAGGTTCTGGCCTTGGACAAGCTAAATCCACAAATTTCAGCAAGACTGGTTATACCGATCACACGTTGGAAAAAATACTCTGGTAGCCTGGGTGAGAAGATGAAAGTTGCCCTGCAAAGGATTGCTGATTCGGGAGACCTATCTAAGGATTTGTTTGAGGTAGTCAGCAAAAGCTTGATTTAAAATAAATGCCCGCTTGGGGTATGCTGGACATACCCCATTTTCTTATAGAATTTTGTTATCTTTTTCTTCGCCTAGCTGGACTAAATGTAGCTTGTTTCCATCATTTTTTAGCTCAGTGATTGAAGTGTAATCGGGCCTAAACTGTTGTACTTTTTGGTGGTTTCGGATATGTGCAACAACTGAATTGATGACCATAAAATGGCAGAAGATAAAGGTGTCCTCTGAAAGACTTTCCAAATACCTGATTATTCCATCGCGCCAATCTTTTTGTTCTCTGTCACAGGGGTCCCACTCTCCAGTAAGTAATGTTCGTAACCAGGTTAGGCGTTGAGCTTTGGGTATTTCCTCTGGTGTAGGTATTTCCGTCAGTGCATTTTCAATTACAACCTCTATATCCCAAACTTCGGCCAAGGGCTTTGCTGTTTGCTGTGCTCTGAGTTTGGGACTGCTTATTAATTGAACTTTCTCGAGTGTGGAAAGTTTTAGGGCTAGCTCTTCTGCCTGCTTGTAACCTTCGTCTGTGAGTATTGGATCGGGGATGTGCTCCCCTTTCGCTGCTTCTCCATGCCTGATTAAAAAAATTCTTGCCATCTATGCCAACCTAAAGATAACCATTCAACCTATCGTCGGGTATATGTTGCCATAAACTGAGAAGCTCTGGTGAGTTAAACGCCCTGGCTGAGGGATGATTGCCAAATCGCTTACTGTGTTTTCCTGAAAACTCTGGCCAATCATTGCCGGGTTTCCCTGTTTCAGCAAAATTCAGCCAAGCTTGTTGCATTGATGCACTTAATAAATGGGGGTTTTCTTCAGCACCATATAGTGTTTTCAAGGACTGATCGCTATGGGTTCCAAATACATAGCCAAGCTCAACGGCGTGACAAGCCCCCAGTAAAGGCTGTGCAGCGAGAGGTTGCGCAAAGTGATAGTGATAGTTTTCCCCCTGATGGTTTTGTAGGTGTCTCAGCCCAGGCAAGGTGAATACCATATCAGTGAGCAAGAGGTTCCAGGCTCGGCTCCATTCTGGCCAGGGGTTGTCTGTCATTTTTTTTGCTAGTTGATAGTAATGCCTGAGTAAGGGCTTTAATTCGGACTCTGGAATAAGCCATTCCAAGTGAGTACATATTTGCCGGTAGTCCATGTTAAAGCTTTCAGGGTTTATAGCACTGAAAAGATTCCATTCCTCCAAATTGTTCCCTAACAAAAGGGATGTTTGGTGTGTCGGGGAGAGTTTTTTTCCAGGGGAAAAAAGGTCTCTGTCTGCGACAGGTTTAAATGGCAGTTGCCCCCATTTTGCTGTCATAGACGTGTCAGAGAGTATTGCTTTTTGGGTTTGCAGAAGAAGTTTGGTTGGACAATTTTTTAGTGAGATGCCACCAGAGATTTTCTCAAATTTATGAATGAAAGTCTTACCAACATGGTTAGCGCTTTGCTGGGAGTGAGAGGCTCTTGGGTGCCCACTTTGGACAATAGCACGCCGTATAAGACCTTTACATTGTGGAGTTTCAAGTAAGGAGGCAATACTCATTGCCCCGGCTGATTCGCCAAAAAGAGTGATATTTTTTGGATCTCCGCCAAATGCTGAGATATTTTTCCGAACCCATTGTAGGGCGGCTATTTGATCTAAAAGCCCTTCATTGCCGGTTGATGGTATATCACTAATATCCTTTAGACGCAGAAATCCCAGTGCGCCTAATCGGTAGTTTATAGTGACAACAATTGTCCGACCGCTAGCTGCCAAGTATTTACCATTGTAAATTTCTTGGCATCCTGATCCCATGTAAAAAGAGCCGCCATGAACCCAAAACATCACTGGCAGCTTTTTTCCTTGCGACATTGCGGGAGAGAATACATTCAAATAGAGGCATTCCTCTCTTTCAGGAAGATTCCCATTTTGATCTCGAACTTCCATTAAGGTGGATGAGTTTTGCGCAGCTGGTGATCCAAAACTATGTGCTTGGAAAGGGTTTTTCCAGCGGTCCAACTCTTGCGGCGGTAACCAACGTAAATTTCCCACAGGAGGGAGGGCGTAGGGGATACCCAAGAATTTATATACGCCAGTTTCCTCATCTGTAGTTCCGATGATTGGCCCGGCAGGCGTATCAACAACAGGTGTAGGTTTTTTGTTTAAGTGCCTGCCAATTTCCGGGTCTGTAGTCATTTGTAACTTCCTAATCTTGCTGAAGTTAGCACGAAAACCGTTTTTCTCCTGCCGCTGCCTAACTCCTCCTTGAAAAGGTTTTGAATTACGTCCATACAAAAGTAGTGCGCGTAAAAACGTACTGGCGTAATTGTTTTTATGGAGGGAAATTAGCAAGGCGATGTATTAGTGAATCTAGTCACGGATGGGCTCAAAGTGGGGTATTTTCCGTCTTTAAGCTCAGGCCATGAACTGTGTATTTAGGAAGTTGCACCGTTTGAAGTTGGTGAGAGCATGATTGCGAAAATCTTTGACAAATCCACGGGCTCTATCGATGAGCGATCACTGGAGGGGCTATCATTGTCCTCTCCTGGTCTAGTCGAAATGCCCGCAGATCCAGAGGATATTGCGTCTTTTGAAAAAGACGGAGTAGACCTTGTAATTGTTTTAAAGTCTGGTCAGGTCATTATCATTTCAGGGTTCTACCTGTTGGATGAAGATGGCGACCATAGTGAGCTGGTGCTAACTGGGGCAGAAGAGCCCCTTATGTTAGCTTCTAATGGAGATTTAATTTCTGCCTTTGCGGCGGCTGGTGGTGCATCGTATCCTGCACCAGCTCCAGCTAGCCCTGGTTTCTCTTGGTGGATTCCTGCATTAATTGCCCTTGGAGTTGTTGTTATTGCTATTGCGGCTAATGATGACGATGACAATGATGGCGATCGCTTCTTTATCCCCGATTCTGATGCAGATGCCGACTCGGACTCGGACTCCGACTCTGATAGCGACTCGGATTCTGACTCTGACAGTGACTCGGATTCTGACTCCGACTCTGACAGCGATTCGGATTCTGACTCTGACAGTGACTCGGATTCTGACTCTGACAGTGACTCGGATTCCGACTCTGACAGTGACTCGGATTCTGACTCTGACAGTGACTCGGATTCCGACTCTGACAGTGACTCGGATTCTGACTCCGACTCTGACAGCGATTCGGATTCTGACTCTGACAGTGACTCGGATTCTGACTCCGACTCTGACAGTGATTCGGATTCTGACTCTGACAGTGACTCGGATTCCGACTCTGACAGTGACTCGGATTCTGACTCTGACAGTGATTCGGATTCTGACTCCGACAGTGACTCGGATTCCGACTCTGACAGTGATTCGGATTCTGACTCCGACTCTGACAGCGATTCGGATTCTGACTCTGACAGTGACTCGGATTCTGACTCCGACTCTGACAGTGATTCGGATTCTGACTCCGACTCTGACAGTGACTCGGATTCCGACTCCGACTCTGACAGTGATTCGGACTCTGACTCCGACTCTGACAGTGATTCGGATTCTGACTCCGACTCCGACTCTGACAGTGACTCGGATTCCGACTCCGACTCTGACAGCGACTCGGATTCCGACTCTGACAGTGATTCGGATTCTGACTCCGACTCCGACTCTGACAGTGACTCGGATTCTGACTCCGACTCTGACAGCGATTCGGATTCTGACTCTGACAGTGACTCGGATTCTGACTCCGACTCTGACAGCGACTCGGATTCCGACTCTGACAGTGATTCGGATTCTGACTCCGACTCCGACTCTGACAGTGACTCGGATTCTGACTCCGACTCTGACAGTGATTCGGATTCTGACTCCGACTCTGACAGTGATTCGGATTCTGACTCCGACTCTGACAGTGATTCGGATTCTGACTCCGACTCTGACAGTGACTCGGATTCTGACTCCGACTCTGACAGCGATTCGGATTCTGACTCTGACAGTGATTCGGATTCTGACTCCGACTCCGACTCCGACTCTGACAGTGACTCGGATTCTGACTCCGACTCTGACAGCGATTCGGATTCTGACTCTGACAGTGACTCGGATTCTGACTCCGACTCTGACAGTGATTCGGATTCTGACTCTGACAGTGACTCGGATTCTGACTCCGACTCTGACAGCGACTCGGATTCCGACTCTGACAGTGATTCGGATTCTGACTCCGACTCCGACTCCGACTCCGACTCCGACTCCGACTCTGACAGTGATTCGGATTCTGACTCCGACTCTGACAGTGATTCGGATTCTGACTCCGACTCTGACAGTGACTCGGATTCTGACTCCGACTCTGACAGTGACTCGGATTCTGACTCCGACTCTGACAGCGATTCGGATTCTGACTCTGACAGTGACTCGGATTCTGACTCCGACTCTGACAGTGACTCGGATTCTGACTCCGACTCTGACAGTGATTCGGATTCTGACTCTGACAGTGACTCGGATTCTGACTCCGACTCTGACAGTGACTCGGATTCTGACTCCGACTCTGACAGTGATTCGGATTCTGACTCCGACTCTGACAGCGATTCGGATTCTGACTCTGACAGTGACTCGGATTCTGACTCCGACTCCGACAGTGATTCGGATTCTGACTCCGACTCTGACAGTGATTCGGATTCTGACTCTGACAGTGACTCGGATTCTGACTCTGACAGTGACTCGGATTCTGACTCCGACTCTGACAGTGATTCAGATTCTGACTCTGACAGTGACTCGGATTCTGACTCCGACTCTGACAGCGATTCGGATTCTGACTCTGACAGCGACTCCGATGCAGATGTTGATATTGACATAAATATCGATATTGACATCGATATTGATATCGACATCGGTACCATCATCATCAATATTGGAACTGGTTCCAATGACGCTGATGCTCTGGATTACGGGCTCTCTTCTACGCCAGAGACTGGAGTAGAAATGGTGGATGATGATTCTGGTACGGAGATGGATTCGCTATCTATCCCAGATTCTGACTCTGACAGTGATTCGGATTCTGACAGTGATTCGGATTCTGACAGTGACTCGGATTCTGACAGTGATTCCGATTCTGACAGTGACTCGGATTCCGACTCCGACTCTGATAGTGATTCGGACTCTGACAGCGATTCGGATTCTGACAGTGACTCGGATTCTGACAGTGACTCGGATTCCGACTCCGACTCTGACAGTGATTCGGACTCTGACAGTGACTCGGATTCCGACTCCGACTCCGACTCTGATTCCGACTCCGACTCTGACAGTGATTCGGATTCTGACAGTGACTCGGATTCCGACTCCGACAGTGATTCGGACTCCGATGCAGATGTTGATATTGATATAAATATCGATATTGATATCGACATCGATATCAACATTGACACCATCATCATCAACATTGGAGCGGATTCTAATGAATCTGATGCTCTGGATTATGGGCCGACCTCTGCGCCTGAGACTGGAGCAGATATGTTGGGCGATGATTCGGACGCTGATGCTGATTCGGACGCTGATGCTGATGCTGATGCTGATGCTGATGCTGATGCTGATGCTGATTCGGACGCTGACGCTGACGCTGATTCGGACTCTGATGCCGATGCTGACTCCAGCATTGACATAGATATCAATATCGACATTGACATCTCAATTGATATCGATATTGACACTATCATCATCAATATTGGAACAGATGGTGGCGTCGGATACGAAGGTATCCTGGATATTGGTGCCGCTGCAGAGACGGATATCGATATGCTGGATAGCGGTTCCGACTTGAGTCTTGATGACCTATTAGAATCTGCGAGCAGTGATGCTCAAATATTCGATCCTGTTGGAGATGAGGTCGGCATAGATGCCAGCCAAATTCCTAGTGAGGCAATAGGTGATATTGAGGCGCTGGCGGCAACTGATAATGCAGTAGCGTTTGATGATCCTGTCGGAGATATGTGGCAACAAAATGGCTTGAGTGACACTTAGATCTGAAAGCTAAACATTAACTTAATTACCGGGCCGTAAGGCCCGGTTTTTTTGGCTAGACTTTTGTAGCCACTCTTCAAACCGAGTCGTTAAAAGAGTGTTTTACCTCCCAGTAATTACTGATAAGTGAATATAGTGGAAGTGTTTAAACAACTATGGAAAATACCATTTGCAGTTTTTTTGGTATTTTGGGCGCTCGTTGTGGACGCCGATATTTTTAGTTCATCTCCCTCTGCTGAAGTAATTAGCCCAAGTAATATGGACATAGAGGCTAATAGCTCATTAAAGAAAATGTCTTTTCGGGAGTATGAGGAAGGAATTAAGCGAATGGAACTCAACATGCTTGAGGTGGTACATCAAGCGGTTGGGTGGCACCCATTGATCGCAGAAGCCATTGGTAATCTCTACCAACAGAGGCAGGGTGTTCGAGCTGCACGGTCTGGCTACTTTCCCCAACTGAGTGCTGGCATTGTAGCGGGGCAGGATTCCGAATATAAAAATGAGGGGGATGGGCATGCGTTCCAAGTGAATATCTCTCAAATGGTTTACGATTTTGGCAAAGTGTCTAGTAATGTTGATTTTGCCAAGGCTGGAGTACAACGATCTCAAGCAGAAGTTCTTCAGTCCATTGATGAGGTTGCAAGGAGGACTGCACGAGCAGCCATTGAAGTGCAGCGTTATCAGTCATTGCTAATAACATCTGATGCGCAAGTGCAAGGCGTATCTGCTATTGCCCAGCTTGTACAAATTCGAAAAGAACGCGGGGTTAGTTCCCGTTCCGATGTTTTACAGGCCCAGTCTAGAGTCGATGCTGCACAAGCATCAAAACAACAAGTAGAGGCTTTGCTGCGTCGATGGCGTAGCACATTGCAAAATCTAACCGGCTTCGAATCTCCATTTCGGGTTGCTATGTATGTTCCTGAGGATGTGGCTCAAGCTTGTGATGTTGTGTCGTTTGATTTGTCGTCAGTGCCTGATGTACTTATTGCTGAGGCATCTCGGGCTGAGGCTGAGGCACAGTTAAAGTCAGCAAAGGCCAATACATGGCCCACACTTACACTCGATGGCAATGTAAATCAGTATTTAGATCAAAACTATGTCGATGCCAATGCGCTTGATGATAATGAAAAAGCTATTTTCTTTAATGTTTCGATGCCTTTATACCAGGGAGGAAAGATATCTGCAGGAAGAGAGGGAGCCAGTTATGCCCTTTCATCGGCCGATGCTGCCAGAGACTCGGCACAGTTATCAGTAACCCAAAAGTATCGTGAAGCACAGGAAGAAGCAGAGGGTTTAATGCGCAGCTTGAGTGCCCTCAGTGCCAGGGAAAGCGCAATAGCTGAAACGAGGGACTTATACAAACAGCAATATGCCACTCTCGGAACGCGGACCCTAATTGACTTGTTAAATTCCGAACAAGAGCTTCACCTTGCTCGCCAGGAAAAAAATAATACAATCTTTGATTTGCATCTTCTTAAAATAGATTGTCTTCACAGCCGTGGCGGTTTGCGGGAAGCTTTCAAGCTTGATGGAACTGAAATTCAGGGTGTGGAGGTGTTGCCTTGAGTGAGAGTCAGATAGAAAATTCTGATGGTGGCAAAAGTTCATCTGTTAATTCAGAAAACACTTCTGCTGACTTCGCTCCCTGGTGTGAAGCAATCATTTCCATTGCAAGGCATTATCGAATTGATTGTTCTTCTGAGAGAGTGCGAATAGCTGGAAACTGGGGAGGCTGTACTTCTACTGAAAGTGTTGTTCGGCAGATGGCTCGGCAGGCTGGGCTTAGCGTAAAATTTTGCCCCTTCAGTGAATCTGTAATCAATTCCTGGCGCATGCCGCTGGTCGCTCAGATGGTGGACGGTCAGTTAGTTGTTATAGACTCCGTCGCTAAAGAAAATCAGTTAAGTGTTATCTACTGTGGAGATCAAGGATTAAAGAGCACGGTCCCTCTGGATGAGTTAAGAAATAGTATTCTAAGCTTGGCAGTATTTCGCCCCAGACGGACGGCAACTGACTCTCGTGTAGATGACTATGTCAAGGCTGGAGATCAGCACTGGTTTCGTAGAATTGTCCTTCGGGATTTAAAGCCTTATTTCCATGTAATGATCGCTACAACAATTGCTAATTCTTTAGCTTTGGCTGGAATTGTTTTCTCGAAACAAGTTTATGACAGGGTGATACCTGCCGAGTCTTTTCCAACTCTTTATGTGCTTTTTAGCGGTGTTGTTGTTGCGATAATTTTTGATTTCATTATGCGAACTATGCGGGTTAGGGTAACAGACTTACTGGGAAAGCGGGCTGATATTCGCATGTCGGACTTGGTCTTTGGCCATGCTATTCGAGTTAAAGATCAAGCAAGACCAAAGTCAACCGGTACATTTATATCGCAAATTCGTGATCTTGAACGAATAAGAGAGCTATTTACGTCTTCCACAGTTTTAGCTCTCGCAGATTTACCCTTCTTTATTCTTTTTCTATTTGTTATGTGGTGGGTTGCTGGGAGTTTGGCACTGATACCACTGGTTGCGGTATTTATGTTGATTATTCCGGGACTACTTCTTCAGCCTAAACTCGCGAAGCTATCAAAGGAATCAATTAAAGAAGGGGCGTTGCGTAATGCGATGTTGATTGAGACAGTTCAAGGGCTGGAAGATATAAAAGCCATGCAGGCAGAACAGCGCTTTCAGGGACAGTGGAACCATTTCAATGCTATTACCGCAGAGTCGAGTCTAAAACTTCGTTATATTGTTGGAGTATTGCTGAGCTGGACTCACAATGTGCAGTCGTCAGTTTTTGCTGTAGTTGTATTGTTCGGGGCGCCAATGGTAATGGCCGGTGATATGACAACAGGAGCACTGGTTGCAGCTTCTATTCTTGGGTCACGGATGATGTCGCCAATGGCAAATATCACTCAGGTATTAAGCCGTTGGCAGCAAGCTCGGTTTGCAATGAAGGGAATTGATCAAATTATGCAGCTACCGGTAGATAACCCGGAAGATGAAAAGAAAGTACAGAAGTCTGCTATTCAGGGAAACTACCATTTTAAGCAGGCGGTCTATTACTATGGTGATGAATCATCTGAGCCTGCTTTAGTTATTCCCGAGTTGAAGATTCAACAAGGGGAAAGAGTTGCCATTTTAGGCCGAAATGGCTCAGGCAAGTCAACTTTATTACATGCCTTGTCAGGGTATATTGAGCCAACCCGTGGTCAATTGCGGTTGGATGATGTAAGTCTGACACATATTGATCCTGCAGACGTTAGGCGAGATGTTTCCCTTCTCAGCCAAAAGACAGGCTTATTTCACGGTACTATCTATGAGAACCTGGTCTTAGGTGCTCCTTATGCCAGTGATGAAGAAATTATTTTTGCATTAGAGATGAGCGGTGCTAAGTCCTTTGTCAGTAAGCTTTCGAAAGGTTTAGGCTGTATGATTCAAGAGGGTGGTTATGGATTGTCTGGAGGGCAAAAACAATCCCTGTTGCTTGCTAGGATTCTACTGCGCCAACCGAATGTACTTTTACTAGATGAACCTACCTCTGCATTAGATGAAGCTACTGAGAAGCAATTTATCCAAGCATTATCAGAGTGGAGTGCCGAGAGGACAGTCGTAATTGCAACTCATAGAACCAGCATTCTCAGCTTTGCAGAGCGAATACTTGTATTGGATAGTGGGCGAGTTGCACTTGATGAGCCAAAAGAAAAAGCACTGTCTATTTTGTCCAGACCAAAAGGTGCAAAAAAGGGTGAAAAAGTTTCCTAGATAATAGATTGGAGTAGGTACGATGTCATTTCCTGGTGATTCTGATTTGATATCAAATCAGCGGCGAGAGCCAAAACGTGTTGCTCTCCTTGATATTGATTCTCAGAATGATGAAAAACAGTATGGGGATGATGTTGATGATGCGTCTTTAGTACGTTCTGGAAGAATAGTTTGGATGTTTTTTCTTTTACTTGCCGCATTAGGTACCTGGTCATATCTTGCCAAGGTTGATGAAGTCTCCTCTGGTAGTGGTAAGGTAGTTCCCACCTCACGTTCTCAGGTTATTCAGTCTCTGGAAGGCGGAATACTTGCAGAGCTAAAAGTTTCTGAGGGCGATATCGTAGAGCAAGGCGAAGTATTGGCCCAGCTAGATCCTACAAAGTTACGTTCAAATGTAGAAGAAATATCGGCTCGTTATAGGGCTGCATTGGCTAGTGTTGCACGCCTGAGTGCAGAGGTGAATAAGACACATTTAAAATTTCCAGAAGAGCTTGCCCAGCATGGTGAGTTAATTGCAAAAGAGAAAAAATTATTCGACACGCGGCAAAGTGGACTGGCTGAATCTTTGAAGGGGTCAAAAGAAACCTTAAAACTGGTCAATAAAGAGTTGTCAATAACGAGCTCATTAGTTGATTCTGGTGCCGCCAGCAGCGTTGATCTTTTACGTTTGCAGAGACAAAAATCAGAACTGGAAACAAAGATCCATGAAATTCGGTCTATGTATATGGTGAAAGCTCGCGAGGAGTTAGCTAACTTTAGTGCTGAAGTTGAGGCCCTCTCTTCCGTAATGGAGGGCCGATCCGATTCACTAACTAGGCTTACCCATAAATCTCCAGTAAGGGGAATCGTTAAAGCAATTGAAGTGACCACAATTGGTGGTGTTATACCTCCGAACGGTAAGATTATGGAGATAGTACCACTTGATGACCAGCTTCTAATTGAAGCTAAAATTTCTCCAAGGGATGTCGCATTTATTCGACCGGGTCAGGCAGCAAAAGTAAAAATAACTGCTTATGATTATGCCATCTATGGAGGTTTGGATGGTGAAGTGACAACCATATCTCCTGATACAATTCAGGATGAACTTGTACCGGGGGAGTATTACTACAAGGTCTTTATTCTTACCAAATCTGACTCTCTGGTTAATAAAATCGGCACTAAATTTTCAATCGTTCCAGGTATGATTGCAACAGTGGATATTAAAACTGGATCAAAAACTATTTTTGACTATTTGATGAAACCAATTAATAAGGCAAATGAAGCTCTTCGGGAGAGATAGTGGTATATTTCTAATGCTTAAAACAAGAATATTTGCTTCTGTGCTTTCTTTTTTTATTGGATTGTTCGGCTGTTCTTCCTTAGTGCAGGCTAATTCACGTCCGGTTACCCTCTCTGCTCAAATAACAATACAGAATACTTCAGGACAGGATGCTATAGGATATATTCAAAGATTGTCTATCCCTGTGGAGCATGGTTTGCAGCAGTCCTTAAAGGAGGTTAGGTATGATTACTCTGAGGGGCTTACTTATAGAAAGCATAAGAAGGGTGACTCCAAATACTTGGAATTTACGCTGGATATCCCTGCTGGTGCAACAGTTACCAGAAGAATTGATTTTGATTTAATACTATCGTCTTATAATTATGCTCAGATACCTCGGGGACGTGAGCCCTTTCCCGATAAAAGGTATCTACAGTCGTCGAAGTATATTGAATCTGACTCTTTGCCAATTAAGAAGTTATCTTTAGAGATACAGAATACTTTTATGGATGAAGAGGGCCGTTTGCGAGCAGCTTTCTTGATGCCGCAAGCAATGATTGAATATAAAATTCAACCAACAAAGGGAGCTTTGGCTGGGCTTGAATCGCGCGAGGGGGATTGTACTGAGTATGCTTCACTTTTTGTTGCGCTTGCACGATCAATGGGGTATCCGGCACGGACAACTTCTGAATTTCTATTTACAAAAAGAAAAATTTTTAAACAGCCTAACCATCATGCAGCTGAAGTTTATACTAACGGTCGCTGGATCCCAGTTGATCCTAATTTGGCGCAGGAAGGCCGTTTTGGCTATGGTTTTGGTAAGGGAAAAATCAGTAAAATTACCCTAACTAGAGATTTTACCTGGGTCTGGTCAAATTTATGGCCAAAGAGCTTTAAAGGCAATATAGACAAAACCAAGGTATCTATAGAATGGAGCATAAGGTAGTTTCTTGCGAGGGTGCCTCTTTATAGTCCTGAATGTTTTTTAAGCATGATGTCGAGACATTTCAAAATTATTTAGAGTCTCCTTAAAGCTTTAAAGGGGGCTGGCAGCCTTGGTATAAGTTCTGTTCTCACTCTATTTCAATTGCTTCCCCCATTTTCTGTAGCTTATCCAGCAAGGAGGGAATATTGCCAAAATCAGAATCTCTTCTGGACCCTTTTAAGAGAACAAGGTCAGAATTTTGTAAAAACTCAGCCAGGTAAGTAACCAGAGGTGGAGCTTCAGAGAAGTGAGGGCCGAGTATTTCAGCTGGCAGAACTGCCCGGAGATAATTCATTTCATCCCCATGGGTGACTACCCAGTTAACTTTACTGTCCAGAAGTGGACCAGCCAAGCTTTCATGTAGTTCCTTTGCTTTTTCACCCAGGTGGACGATGCGACCTAAAACGGCTATTTTACGTCCACCTTTATGGGGGGCCGCCTCAGCAAATACTGAGAATGCGTTGAGCATTGAGCTGACGGTTGCATTCCAGCTATCATCTATCAAGCTGATAGATTTATCGTGTATTTTGATATCAGCGCGTTGCAGGCGCCCCTCGTCTAGGCTAATTTCCTGAAGTCGCATCGCTGCTTCATCAAGGTCTCTGTCCAATGCATAAATTGCACAGATTGAAACGATAGCATTGTGTAACATCCCTATACTTGGGGCTGGTACCCGGAGCTCAAGTTCTCGTTTTGGAAACTTCAATTGTACCCAGCTACCACTCTCTTCATTTCGTACTCGAAGAACTTGTACCTCTGCATTTGAACTTTCGCCAAAGATAATGACTCTTTTCGCATGTTTTTTAGCTTTTTCCAGAATGTACTCAAAGCACTTGAGGTGTTCCCCAATAATTGCAATAGATGCCCCTGTTAAACCATCAAAAATACGCGATTTCCATTTTGCAGTATCTTCGACACTTTTTACCAAGTGACTAGTTTGAGACATACCAATTTCTGTAATTAAAGAGATAGTAGGTTTTACTTGTCTAGTTATCGGTCCTCGTTTTACCCAAAGTGCACTTTGTGCAACTTCAATAACTGCAACTTCATGATCTTGATTAAGGCTGGCCATCATGGAGGGAGCCCCTACGCGAGAATTATAGTTTCCAATGCTGGAAAGAATTTTTTCTCTTGGGCCTAACATTTGGGTAATCATTTTCAAAGTTGTGGATTTACCTGCGGTTCCGGTGATAGCTATTACTTCACCGTGAAATCGATCTCTTGCAGCAAGTCCAAGCTCAATGATTACCTTGAGAGGATCATCCACTAAGAGTAAAGGGAAACCATCCGGAAGGCCTGAAACTGGTTTTGCTACAATTGCTCCGGCAATTTTGTGGGCGAATGAGGGTAATTTTTTGTGATAATCCCATAACTTTGTAGGCTGTTTAGAGCTGCGCTCGTGATATGTTCTATCTAATTTGGTATGAGCAACGAATAGTATTGGATCAAGTGATTCTTCGATAAAGCTGCTTCCTGAAATTACACTGCGTACGAACCATCCTTTTGGAGGTGGAGTAATCCACTTTCCCCCAGATAAGGCCTCAAGCTGCTCTGCATCCCAAGTTTGTCCAGGGTGATGCTGAAATACAATTGGAGGAAATTTGGTGTTGTATACGGGAATTTTTGGCCTTGTTGGCAGTGTTTTATTTGCTACGTTGAATTGCGTAATCATCCCCCCAACTAAAACTGGCTTAATCTGTGACTCATTTGAAATCAGCCCAACTAGAAGCTGTAGATGAATAGGCTCAATTTCACTTTTTGCCGGTGCGCGTAATCCATAGAGGTCACGATAGATAATTCCTGGTTGCCATTTTGTGGTGGGTACTTGCCAATCACATGGGTCATGATCCATGGATTTTCCCCAATAAGGCATCGTTGTTTTCTTTATTGGCATAGCGCGGAAATCGAGCCGATAGTCTTCCTCAACTTTTTGATCTGTAGTCCAAAATGATTCGACCCATAAAATTTGTCTTGATTTGATCTCTCTTGGATAGAATCTGACACCTAGTAGTTGTAGAGGGCCACATTGAATAGGTGGAATGCGGGCGTCGATAGGTACAGCTTCAACGTGCCAATTAGATTTTAGCGGGCGAGGTTCATTGATTGTCGTACGGTTATATTGAGTCTTGTATAAATGAGGTAGCTTGCGACTTTTTCGTGGGGGAGGTGATAGTAAAACAGACCCACTGAAATCCTCGTTAATAGCTAGCTTGGTATCTAAATCTGCACACATTTTGGCGAATCGTTCTGTAAGTTCTTTAGCCTTTTCACCGCTCAGTTGTTTACTAAATCCAAAGCCTACTCCTACCGGAGCGAAAGTTATTTTCTCGACACCCCTTTCACTAAGGTGCAATCGAAATATTCCACTGTCTGCAAGGTTTCGGCGAACGGCATCAAATAAGAGGTCTCCGGCATCGTGAATTATTGGCCTGTTTTGATAGACTTCAATACCCTGAAGGTTGTGCGCACTTGTGCCTAGGATGCCGTCAGCTCCAGCATCAACAATGGCATGGCCTATGGCTATTTCATCTTCGCTGGGGGCTGGTTCCCTGTTTTTCCCCCAGTGCACGGCTACCAGCACTACATTTGCTTTTTTTCTCGCTGCTGTAATTCTTGGTAATAATGTGTCATACCACAGACTTGGCATTGTGAGTGGTAGGTGGGCACAGCCGGCTATAGTAGGGCCGGCGGCAAAATGGGGTTGGGTTGCATCGATAGAGAAAATTGCCACGTTTAGTGAACCTGCGGGCCTATAAACTGGTGTGAGGGCCTCTTCTATATTGGCGCCAGACCCACAATGGCCTATACCAGTTGAATCAATCCAATGCCTTTGCTCGAGTAGAGCTTCAGGTCCGTAATCACCGCTGTGATTATTTGCAGTCGTTACTACATCTATACCCGCTTCTATCAGTACTGACAGCATCTCTGGGCGGGCCCGGTAATAGTAAGGTGAAGCTTCCCCTTTTTCAGCACCTTGTTCACCTTCAGTACCTACGACACATTCCAGGTTTATAACACTGATATCTGCATTCTTTAGTGCTGAGATGGTTCCAAGTACCTTTTCAACACCAAATTGTGCTGTCCGATAATGCTGTCTCCGGGATAGATTGACATCGCCGCCCCAAGCTAACACCGGGAGTATATCTTGGGGTTGTAATGGCGGCTGATTTTCACTTTCAAGAGAATATTTCTCGTTTTTTTTAGTCATTTTTTGGGGTTTTAGTAGGAGTTTACGGTAAGCCACAAAGCCCGATAAGTAGTGTTCAACGTCATCGATACGCACTCTGAATGCGTGATGCCTAATAAAATAGCTGCCTACAATTTTGGCTGGATTTTGAAAGAACATTGCAAATTCTGGCCAAAAGTAGCCATTCAGGAGATACATGGCACGCTTATGTAGTGCACGATAGAAGTGTTCTAGATCGACTTGTTCGAGTAGATACTGGTATTCTGGGGACTCCTGTAGCCGACAGACCATTTTTTCAGCAGCCATCATTAGCTCAAGTAGAGTTGGAAATGTAGTAATCCTGTGTTCTACAAAGTCTAAGTGGCTGGAAAAGTTTCGAATACCGAATTGATAGTACTTTTCCTCAGGGCGGTATAGAGTCAGCTCATTTACGCAATAACTCAGCCAATGATCATGGGCTCTCCAATGGTTTGCCTGAATAAAGTATTCAAACGCTTTTTCTACTATGGTTAACCATCGAGAATCTTTACTAAACCCGTAAAGGCGCATTAGGCCAAATGCGGCTTCGCCGTCGTAATAGATGATGCGGTGCTTGTCTTTCACATCCAAGCAGGGATATTCAAGTACATGAAAGAACTGACCGGTTTCGGAGTCCTGCATGAACTCGATACCCGTTGCCAGTTGCTTCATTAGTTCCGCATATTTCTGGGTATCCTCTACTTCGGAGAATTTTACAAGTGCCAATAGGGAAACAGCATTGCCGCCAAGCTTGATTTCCGAGTTTTCCTCCACAAGAAAAGCAGCTTCATCACCAGAGGGGAGGACAGCTGTTTTTATTAGCTCTGTGGTTAGATGGGTTAATGATCGCAATATGGCTTTTTCTAGTTCTTCTTCCCGCGTCACCTCCCATGCCTCAATCATGGCGTAGGTACTACTTGCATGACGGAGGTTGTTGTAGGCCTGGATCTTTTTATCAAAGCAGGCATGCCAGCCATAGTGGAACCTTCCATTAGGTTTTACTTGTGTGCTCAGATAGCGGCTACCGCTTTCAATTAAATCGGTGACATTTTCAACGTCTAATTCATTGGTAATCCGGCGGCCAGCATTTAGACCTGGTCCATACAGATATACCGGTTCTTGATTCAACTCGCAAAAAATACCCAGCGTTGACAGAATAACAGCCGTGTTATTTTCTGAAAAATCGATCTCTGTTTGAGGTCCAAAACGTTTTTTGGCATAAGCAAGAAAATTATTCTCATTGATAATGACGTGTTTGACCTGATTGCCGCCATAGAGCATGGCATTGGCATTAAGTTCTTGCTCAAGAAATGCGATTTGACAATTTTCATCAAGGGCTAAGCCAAAACGGAAATAGGATCGCTTGGTTTCTGCAAGCACTTCTTCCAGGCCTGCGATGGTCATTATGCTTTTTCTAGTTACCCAGTCGACCCTCAACCAACAGGGCTTCATCTTGTTGGATTTGGTGGCTTTTTGTATGGATGTTGCAAGTTTCTGCCACACATCCTTAAAACTATTTGCAGTCGCGTGCCGGACAATTGCACGTTGTTTAGCATCGCTAACTGAGAAGAAGATGGTGTATGGGGGACGTAGCCTAGTCAAAGCCTGCTCAACCTGAGCACGCACTTGAACGAGCATGTTGGATAGGGACATGTCGCGACTTATCTCTCTATTAAAAAAGCGTGGCAGTATTTTTTCTGCTGGTTGGCTCGGGTGCTTTTCCTGAACGAGTATAGACGGGGAGGAAGATTCTGCTTTTAGTAGTTTGTGCTGGGGTGATGGTGTGGCAAATATTTTTTTGTTTTATCTGTCAATGTGGGTTTTCAAAACAAATCTTGTCGGATAGTATTGGGTAACCGTATTCAGAATGATTGTTGTGCAACTCACTCAGATTATTCTCTATTAACCTGTAATTAACAGTTTGGGTTAATACCAAGGTTTAGCCGTTGGGCAGGAGCATTTTCTGCCAAGAAGGAAACCCGGGATCTTATCATCTCGGGTTTTTTTGTCGGTAAATAAAGGTTGTTTGTCTCAAATTCATCTTGCTTACTGAAACTCTTCTTTGTCTGCCTCTTATTTTACTGAGGTAGGCTGCTTGCCCTCCTCCGAAAGAAGGGTACCTTGGCCGAATAGTGAAAGAACCTTCCGGGTTTGTATTTGTACCAATGTCTTGCGGGCACTCGCCGAGTGGCCTTAGCGCCATTCTTTTATCTGGAACCAGCCAACTTAAACCATACAGGACAGGTGCCTCTATCGATTTGTTGGCAGTGAATCTATTGGAGTAGTAACCATGAATGGGAAGTGGTGGAGAAGCTTGAGGAGCTTCCCTCCGTTAGTTTGGATTATTTTAATTGGCAGTTTTTTTAGCCGTGGAACTTATTTTATGGTCTGGCCTTTCCTGGCCATCCTTCTATTTGAAAAGTTTCACCTCGGCGCGGCTGAAATTGGTTTGATCTTGAGTGCATCTGCCGTTGGTGCTGCTGTGTTGGGCTTCTTTACCGGTGCGCTATCGGATCGCTATGGGCGTCGCAATATGCTATTGCTTGGCTGTATTGTGAGTATTTTTTCCTTTGCCTTGTTGGCTGTGACGCAAACCTTGTCAGGATTTATCTGTGCGATGACTCTGTGTGCTATCGGTCGCGCGGTGTGGGAGCCGCCGGCGAGTGCGCTGATAGGCGACTTAATTGACGATCAAGCCAGCCGTGAATTGGCGCTGCAATTCCGCTACTTCCTGATTAATGTGGGGGCCGCGCTGGGGCCGATTGTGGGTGTCTGGGCTGGTTTGAGTGCGCAGCAATCCACTTTTGGGCTCACCTCTCTTAGCTACTTATTCTTGGCCCTGGCCTTTGTTTGGGGTTTTGCCAGAACCGAGAGCGGACGTTTAGCAAGTAAGCAAAGGGATGCGGGCGTATCTCTGGGAAATACGCTCTCGGTATTGCGCCGTGATCAGGTATTTCTGGTGGTGATTATTGCGAATATTTTAACGCTGTTTATCTACGCGCATATGGATTCAAGCTTGGTGCAATACCTCACCCGCGCTGAAGCGCCGGGATTGGTAGAGCTGATATCCAGCATGATCTTTGTTAATGCGTCGACGATAGTATTACTGCAGTTTCCCATTATGAAGTTAATGGGGCCGCTGGCCATTAACACCCGTATTGTGATTGGGTTGGGTATTTTGTCGATCTCCCAGATTTGGTATGCCCTAAATCCGGTAGATTGGTTTTGGGGTTGGCTCGGAGCGACTTTTATTTTGAGTCTGGCTGAGGCAATTTTGTTTCCAACCATGAGCATTCAAATTGACCGGCTGGCACCATCCCATTTACGCGGTACCTATTTTGGGGCCTCTTCCTTTTATGCCATTGGCTGGTCGATGGCGCCATTAATTGGTGGAGTGATTATTCAATGGTGGAGTGGCCCGGCCTTATACGGCTTGTTAGTGGCGTTATGTGGAGTTGTGTTCGTGCTCTATCGCCTTACCGAGTATCTGTCTCGCCCTGAGTGGCCTGAGCCTGAGGGAACGGTAGTCGCGGATCGAGTTGCCAATGCGTCCTAGCACGGGATACAGAACTTAAGGGCAAAAAAATACCCCCGCCAACTCTGGTCGACGGGGGTATTTTATTTTGTGACCGCTGGGAGATTAGATCTCTGCAGCGAGACGTGAGCCCTGGTCGATAGCGCGCTTGGCATCGAGTTCTGCGGCTTCATCAGCGCCACCAATCAGGTGGGTGGTTACGCCGCGCTCTTGCAGAGCTTCGTATAGCTTGCGTGCAGGTTCCTGACCGGCGCAGACAATAATATTGTCGACTTCCAGTACTTTTTCTTCTTCGCCAATTCGGATATGCAGGCCTTTATCGTCAATTTTGTCGTAAAGGGCACCGGCAATCATCTCTACCTTGCGATGCTGTAGGCTGCCGCGGTGAATCCAGCCGGTGGTTTTACCCAGGCCCGCGCCCACTTTGGTGGTTTTGCGCTGCAACAAGTATACCTGGCGCGGAGAGCTTACTGCTTCGCGTGGCTTCAGGCCGGAGCGATTCTCCAGGGCAATATCGACCCCCCATTCGTTGAAGAACTCTTCCTTATCGCTGGCGACCACTTCATCTTCAGTGGAGTGGGGGCCATCGTGGGTCAGGTACTCCGCTACATCAAAGCCGATACCGCCGGCTCCGATAATGGCAACCTTCTCGCCAACCGGTTTCTTGTACTTCAGTACATCCAGGTAACCCAGGACTTTATCGCTCTCAATGCCGGGGATCGGTGGAGTGCGCGGCTCGATACCGGTAGCAATAATCACTTCATCAAAAGATTGCAGGTCTTCTGCTGTGGCAATGGTATTAAGTTTTACTTCAACACCGGTGACTTCCAGGCGGCGCTTAAAGTAGCGCAGGGTTTCCTGGAATTCTGCCTTGCCGGGGATCTGCTTGGCGATATTGAACTGGCCACCAATCTTATCGCTGCCTTCGAACAGGGTTACTTCGTGTCCACGCTCTGCGGCAACGGTAGATGCGGCCATGCCCGCAGGGCCGGCGCCGATTACAGCTACCTTTTTCACGTTGTCGGTAGGCAGGTAGTTTAATTCGGTTTCGTGACAAGCGCGGGGGTTTACCAGGCAGGAAGTCAGTTTCAGCTGGAAAGTGTGGTCCAGACACGCTTGGTTACAGCCAATGCAAGTGTTGATCTCGTCGGCGCGGCCTTCGGCGGCTTTGTTGACGAACTCAGAGTCTGCCAGGAAGGGGCGTGCCATGGAGATCATGTCAGCCTGTCCGGAGGACAGAACTTCTTCGGCGACTTCCGGCACATTGATACGGTTGCTGGCAACTACCGGGATAGACAGGTGCTTTTTCACCTTGGCAGTAATGTCGGTAAATGCCGCGCGGGGAACACTGGTGGCAATAGTGGGAACGCGCGCTTCGTGCCAGCCGATACCGGTATTAATAATTGTGGCGCCAGCTTTTTCGATAGCCTGGCCCAGAGCCACTACTTCATCGAAGTCACTGCCATCTTCCACCAGGTCCAACATGGACAGGCGGTAAATAATAATAAAGTTCTCACCGACGGCTTCCCGTACGCGGCGCACAACTTCGATCGGCAGGCGGATACGGTTTTCGAAGGAGCCGCCCCATTCATCGGTACGCTTGTTGGTGCGTTTCACGATGAACTGGTTAATAAAGTAACCCTCGGAGCCCATGATCTCCACACCGTCATAGCCGGCTTCGCGAGCCAGGGTGGCGCAGCGTACATAGTCATCGATCTGGCCTTCGATTTCCTCGCTGGTCAATTCACGCGGGGTGAAGGGGTTGATCGGTGCCTGGATGGGAGAGGGTGCAATCAGCTTTTCGTTGTAGGCGTAGCGGCCGGTGTGCAGGATCTGCATACAGATCTTGCCGCCCTCAGCGTGTACAGCATCGGTGACTTCGCGGTGCTGCTGGGCTTCTTCCGAAGTGGTCATCTTCGAAGCGCCTTGGAATACGCCACTCTCTTCGTTCGGGGCAATACCACCGGTTACAATCAGGCCAACGCCACCGCGGGCACGTTCGGCAAAAAAGGCCGCCAAACGGGTGAAGCCATTGGGGTGTTCTTCCAGGTTGGTGTGCATGGAGCCCATCAGCACCCGGTTTTTCAGGGTGGTGAAGCCCAGGTCCAGGGGGGCAAGCATATTAGGGTAGGCTTGGGACATGGCAAATTTCTCTTCTTGTAACCTTTAGGGTTCATTTATGTATATGCAAAAAGGTGCATATCGTTGCCCAGCAGGATAACAAGACGGCCCACTGTGAAACAGTGACTTAACCGGTCGAATTCAGTGATCAATTACGGGCCCTTTTTAACCTTTATGCGTCCCATTCTCATCTATAAATAAAGTGTTTTTTAAGGGGTCCCTGTCTCGCCGTATACAGAGCCTCCCTTACTCCTCTACCAAGCTCACCAACTTGTTTCGCAGCCATTGATTGGCGGGATCGTCATGTTGGTTTTTATGCCACAGTAGGTGCCAGTCCATTTGTGGTATCTGAAACGGAAGCTCAAACAATCGGGCTGAATACTGTCGCGCCAGGCTGGCGGGGACTGTCAGTGCCAGGTCGGTTCTCAATACCACTAACGGCGCGACCCGGTAGTGCTGGACCCTCAATTTCACATTGCGACGGCGCCCTAACTTGTTCAGGGCGATATCTTCCAGGCCAGGACCGCTCCGACGGCTGGAGACATGGATATGTTCCAGCTTCAGGTATTGCTCCAGGGTAAGGCTGGCGGAATCCGCCAAGGGGTGATCCTGGCGCAACATACACAGGTAGCGATCGTTCATCAGTCGCTGTTGTTTTATGTGTGGGGAAGTGGGTACGGGAACATCCAGGGCAAAGTCCAGGGTGTTGGCGGCCAGTTCCTTGACCAGCTGCTCCCGTGGGACCTGGAAAGACTCGACAGTAATACCTGGGGCCTCCTGCTCCAGCACTTCCAGCAACCTGGGTAAAAGGAAAGTCTCCGCCATATCGTTCATGGAGAGCCGCAAGGTTTTTCTGGCTTCCTGTGGCACAAAATGACGCTGCTCGCTAAGGCTTGCCCCCAGTAGAGAAAGAGCTTCCTGGACCTTCGGCATAATGCCCTCAGTCAGTGGCGTCGGTGCCATACCGGTGGGGCTGCGAGTGAATAGTGGGTCGTCTAACGTACGGCGAAGTCGCGCGAGAGCATTACTGACAGCCGGCTGGGTGATATGCAGTTGCTCAGCGGCACGAGTCAGGTTTCGGGTTGTGTATATCGCCTCCAGCACGGGAAAGAGGTTCATGTCGATTCGCTGTAATTGCATTGCTGCCACCGTCATCACTCTCATGAATGATTCAATATTCGCATAATAAACTTTGATGATTCAAATGCTGGAGATAGGGTTGGGGAGATCAAAAGGGGAGGGAAATAGGTGGCTGAATTTATTCTGGTACGTCACGGACAGGCTTCATTTGGGGCCGATGACTATGACAATCTCTCCGATACCGGCTGGCAACAGTCGCGCTGGCTGGGTGAATACTGGCGGGATAAGGGTATTCGTTTCGACCGGTTGCTGTGTGGCAACCTAACCCGGCACCGGCAAACTTTGGACGGCATTTGCGAGGGGCTGGAACTCCCCGGTGAAAATACCCGCAGTGTACTCCCCCAGCTTAATGAATTTGATTTTCTAGCGGTTGCCAAGCATTACAGCGAGCTATACCCGGATCGGGCACCGGGAGCAGGTGCCAGTCGCGCCGATTTTTATCGATTCCTGAAGAAGGGGATGCTGGCTTGGGCCGCCGGTGAGATCAGTCCACCGGAAACCTGGTCGCATTTTGAAGCCAGAATCGCAGATGCACTTAAAAACATTTGCGATAGCCCCAAAGGCAGCCGAACCCTGGTTGTTAGTTCGGGCGGTGCCATTGCCATGATGTTGACGCAAATATTGGGCGGCTCAATTTCCACCGTCGCCAATCTCAATATGCAAATCCAAAACACAGCCGTTAGCCGTTTATTTTTCAGTGCAGAAAATATCAGTCTGCACAGTTTCAATCATGTGCCGCACCTGGATCGGGATGGGCGTCACGAATATATCACTTACAGTTGATTGGGCAGGTAACGATGGAATTTGAATACTCAGACAAGGTAAAAGGACTGCTGGAACGCCTGCAAAATTTTATGCAGGAGTATATCTATCCCGCCGAAGCGATATTTATGCAGCAGTTGCAGGAGGATCGCTGGGGAGAGCCGGCGATTTTGGCAGAATTAAAGATTAAAGCCCGGGAAGCGGAACTCTGGAATCTGTTTTTACCGGATTCCCGTTACGGTGCCGGGCTCAATAACCTGGAGTATGCACCCCTGGCTGAGGAAATGGGGAAAGTACTTTTTGCATCGGAGGTATTTAACTGTAATGCCCCGGATACCGGCAATATGGAAGTTTTGGCTCAATACGGTTCTGAGGCCCAGCGGGAACAATGGTTAACCCCGCTTTTGGATGGAAAAATTCGCTCTGCCTTTGCTATGACCGAACCCCGGGTTGCCTCCTCCGATGCCACTAATATCGAAACGTCGATTATCCGCGATGGCGACAGTTACGTTATTAACGGTCACAAGTTTTATATCAGTGGCCTGATGAATAAACGCTGTAAAGTGATGATCGTGATGGGTAAGACCGACCCGGAAAATCCCAATCGTCACCAGCAGCAATCGCAAATCCTGGTACCCACCGATACGCCTGGAGTCAAAATAGTTCGCCCGATGACGGTATTCGGTTATGACGATGCACCGGAAGGGCATGCAGAGGTGATTTTTGAAAATGTCCGGGTGCCCGCAAGCCATTTAATTCTTGGAGAGGGGCGCGGTTTTGAAATTGCCCAGGGACGTTTGGGGCCGGGCAGGATACACCACTGTATGCGGTTAATTGGCCAGGCTCAAAGAGCGCTGGAAATGATGTCGGCACGCGCGGAGCAGCGCATTGTCTTTGGCCGCCCGATGAGCAAGCAGGGATCGGTGCGTGAAGATATTGCCAAATCCGCCTGCGAAATTGAGCAGGCACGCCTGCTGACTCTGAAGGCCGCTGCGCAAATGGATCGGTTGGGTAATAAGGCGGCCAAAGATTTAATCGCAATGATAAAAATTGTCGCGCCACAGATGGCTTGTAAGGTGATAGATCGCGCCATACAGATTCACGGCGCCGCGGGATTGGGGCAGGATTACAGCCTCGCCCATCACTATGCCTATGCTCGGACTATCCGTCTGGCGGATGGTCCCGATCAAGTCCATATGATGCAGTTGGGCAGAAACCTGGCTGCTCACTATGCCGCCGCGGAAAATCATGGAGGACTCAGTGACTGAGACGGTAAACAATTTGCGCAGCTCTGTGGAAGAGCTGCCTGTTGAGCGACTGCAAGAATATTTGTCCGGCAAAGTCGACGGTTTCAATGGGCCTGTAACGGTCACCAAATTTCCCGGTGGCCAGTCTAACCCCACGTTCAAGTTGCAGACCCCGGCGCGATCTTATGTTTTGCGGCGCCAACCTCCGGGCAAGTTATTGAAATCTGCCCATGCCGTAGATCGGGAGTACCGGGTAATGTCGGCACTCGCCGATACTAAGGTGCCGGTGCCCAAGGTATTGCACCTCTGTGAGGACCGGGACCTGATCGGTTCTATGTTTTATTTAATGGAATATTGTGAGGGCCGGATATTCTGGAATGCAGCACTGCCGGAAGTTGACGCCGAGCAGCGCAGCGCTATGTGCGATGAAATGAATCGTGTACTGGCGGCTATGCACAGTTTGGATATTAATGCCGTAGGCCTTTCGGATTACGGCCGACCTGGTAATTATTTCCAGCGGCAACTGGACCGCTGGAGCACTCAATATCGAGCCTCTGAGCTGGAGCCCATTGCCGCAATGGATGAGTTGATGGCCTGGTTGGGTGACGTTTTACCGGATGATGATGGGCGTATCGCGTTGGTGCACGGTGATTACCGGCTCGATAATATGATTTTCCATCCTCAGGAGCCCAAGGTCATAGCGCTTTTGGATTGGGAACTTTCCACACTGGGACATCCCTATGCCGACCTCGCTTACCAGTGTATGCAAATGCGAATGCCCGCTGGCAAAGATAAAATGTCCGGCCTATTAGGCTTGGATATAAAGGCCTTGGGCATCCCCTCCGAAAAAGAGTATGTGGCCAAATACTGCCAGCGAATGGGTATTGATGGGATTGATAATTGGCCGTTTTATCTGGCTTTTAGCTTCTTTCGCCTGGCAGCGATTGTTCAGGGGGTGGTAAAGCGTGCAAAAGACGGCAATGCCTCCAATAAAAATGCGGCAAAACTGGGAGCCCTGGTGGAACCCCTCGCACAAGCTGCATTGGATATCGCTGCTAACGGTTAACTTCTGAAATTATAAGGATAAGAAATGGCAAAGAATATTTTTGATCTCTCGGGAAAAATTGCCTTAGTGACAGGTGCCAGTCGGGGTATTGGTGAGGCCATCGCAAAACTTTTGGCTGAGCAGGGTGCCCATGTTTTGGTTTCCAGCAGAAAGATTGAAGGGTGTCAGGCCGTAGCTGATGCCATTGTGGATGCCGGTGGCTGTGCCGATGCGATCCCCTGTCATATTGGCAATATGGATAATATCCAGCAGGTTATTGGCGATATTCGCGAGCGATTTGGTCGCTTGGATATTTTAGTCAACAATGCGGCAACCAACCCTTATTTTGGGCATATTCTTGATACTGATCTAGCGGCCTTCGAAAAGACGGTAGAGGTCAATATACGCGGTTATTTCTTTATGTCGGTAGAAGCTGGCAAATTGATGCGAGAGCAGGGTGGTGGCGTTATTGTAAATACCGCCTCAGTGAATGCCTTGCAACCGGGTGTAGGGCAGGGTATTTATTCAATCACCAAGGCGGCGGTAGTCAATATGACCAAAGCGTTTGCCAAGGAGTGTGCGCAATTTAATATCCGGGTGAATGCTTTACTACCAGGGCTTACAAAAACCAAATTCGCCGGGGCATTGTTTTCCCACGAGGATATTTATAAAACTGCAGTTGGCCATATTCCCATGCACCGCCATGCGGAGCCGGAAGAGATGGCGGGTACAGTTTTGTACTTGGTCTCCGACGCTTCCAGTTATACGACTGGAGAATGTGTCGTTGTGGATGGTGGTTTGACTTCTTGTGGGGGGATTTAACCATGCATGATCCAATTCTCGATTTTAGCGATAAAGTCGCATTGATTACCGGCGCTGCCAGTGGATTTGGAAAATTACTAGCAGAGGAACTTGGTTCTCGGGGTGCTCGTTTGGTATTGGGAGATATCAATGAAGAGGCTTTGATGCAGTTGGCGGACAAACTGGGAAGCCAAAATATTGCTGTGCGCGCCCAGCACTGTGATGTTTCCCAAGAGTCTGATTGCGCTGCTTTGGCGCAATTGGCTCAGTCAGAATTTGGACAGCTGGATATCGCTGTTAACAATGCTGGAATCGCGCCTCCAATGATGTCTCTCAAGCAGACAGAAGAGGCCATGATGGACCTTCAGTACAACGTTAACCTAAAGGGTGTTTTCCTGGGGCTTAAACACCAATTGCCCCTATTGAAGATGACCAGCGGAGCTGTACTGAATGTTTCCTCTATGGCGGGGCTGGGCGGCGCTCCCAAGATTGCCTCTTACGCAGCGGCAAAACATGGTGTGATCGGCCTGACCAAAACGGCAGCGATGGAAAACGCCAAGTACGGTATCCGTGTAAACGCAATTTGCCCCTTCTATTGCCTCACCCCGATGGTTACCGATATTGCAACTGAAGATGCCAGCCCTGAACAAGTTCAAGCGTTTCTCGCTGAGGGATGCCCGATGAAACGCCTGGGCAAGCCGGAAGAAGTCGTAGCGGCCATGTTGATGCTGGTTTCCCCAAAAATGACTTACATTACCGGGCAGGCACTGGCAGTAGATGGCGGCCTCTCGGCCTATTGAGGTTGGGAGTCGCTGAGAAAGCGAATAGAGAATCGAAAAGGAGCCTTCGATGCCTGTAGAAATTTCACCTGATAGCCTCGGCTATTACATTGGTTTTGAAACAGAGCCCACAGATTGGTTTGAAATTGACCAGCAGAGAGTTGATAGCTTTGCTGAGTGCACCTTGGATCGACAGTTTATTCATGTAGACCCAGAGGCCGCGGCGAAAACGCCTTTTGGGGGAACGGTTGCCCATGGTTTTCTATCACTGTCACTGCTGCCTTATTTTGTAGGGGCTCTACAGATAACGGTTACAGGTGCTTATATGGGGGTGAATTATGGTTTGGATAAAGTCCGCTTTATCAACCCGGTAAAGACCGGTAGCCGGGTGCGCGTATTTGGGAAAATACTGGATATTATGGAGAAAAAAGAGTCCCACTATCAAATTAAGCTGATGGTAACAATGGAAATAGAGGGCGAGGCGAAGCCAGCTTTAGTTGCAGAGTGGATTTTCCTACAGATTACCTAGTGGGATCAGTATCAGGCCGGACCACCATGTTTCTAAGTCGCAGAGGAAAGTGGTGGTTTCGATCTGTTTGAGAGTTGTTTAAGGCGAGTTTACAAAAATGTTTCTTGTTGTTTAAGGGTGTTGAGACCCATGCGAACAATGTTCAAGTGAGAAGCGGGAATACCTTTTTTGTAGTACTCACCAGTAAAGTCAAACTGTTGGACTTCGATAAATGGTGAGAATAGGGTGCATCCCCAATAGGGGTTTATACCCCACCAGCCATATTTTCCAGCGGTTCTGGGGTTTCTTTGAAAGAAGTTGTAAGCCCTTTTGATATTGTCATATTTGAGTTTGAATTTTCTTTTGTCATTGATGCTGTGGGCATCAAATATCACCAGGCATTGTATAGAGATGCCTTGCCGGCCAAGTGCATTGGCGATTTTTATTGCAGCATTTCCCCCTCTGCTGTAGCCAAACAATATCGCTGCTTTTTTGCGCGAAATCCCATTTTTAAGGTGACGGTAAATAGTTAGCTTTCGTGTGTGGGAAAATATCCGCCCTTGAAGTTGGTTGATTACCGACTTTAGTACCGGATTTTCTCCGGCAGAAGGACCGCCGGCACCGTAGATGCCCACCACAGTGTAGTGGCTAAGTTGAGACTGTATAGGGAGTGAGAATTCGAACTGGCCGCTTGAACTTGATATCAGTTGTTTCTAGCTCCTTGAAGCCGTGCTCGATAAAATCCGGCAGTGACGCTTAGCACTTTTACGTAGTTCATCGGGTAGGGATTCTTCACTTCCATCCTGCTGTTCTGCCCGCCAATAGTGGCACAAGGCAATATACTCGCCACTATTTACCTGATTGCGTAGTGCGAGCCAGGGATCTGGCGCTGGGGTAACTGCCATCACAGTTTCTTTCCAATCCCTTAACGCCGGCTCGTACAAATGCTGCTCGGTGGAATTTGCCTTGTGAGTGAAGGCACCTAGGTGTTGGGCTGGATGAAGAAGCAATAGCAAGGCGGTTACCAAGCTACAACTTACTGTTGCACGAGAGAGTAGATGATTGACGTTTACTTTCGGCTTATAGGTTTGGGCTGTTTTATATAGATCGTCATCCAGCTGCTGCGGGGAAGTCAACGTCTCGGCTTCTTTAAAATATTGATTTTCCCAATTGCTCATAGCATTAACTCGATTACTCTTCGATAACTTCTACTTGCCAAGGTCTTCTCTCCGAACCGTATATCGCTTCGTCCAGTGCGGTTCGGGCGCGATGATATAGGGTGCGGCATTTATTGAGAGAGAGCTGCTCGATGTCAGCCACTGTTGCCAGTGGCAGCTTGCATTCCATATGCAGTAATAAAACATTGCGCAATTGAGAAGGTAAATTTTGAATCGCTGCGAGAATTCTATTCTGCTGGGGAGACTCATGCGCGGATTTCTTCGAACTGGAAAATTCCTCAAGCTTGAGCAATTTATTGACTTGGATGTAAAGCCAACTTTTAAGCAGGCGCCCGTGCAGTTCTGGTGGATTTTCCAAAAGACCACGCCAGAGTTTTTGCAAGAGTAAAGTGGTTGAAGATGGCGCCATTTGCATACAGTAGCGATACAGGGAATCTTTATGGCGGCCGTAGAGTTGACGGAACACAGCAGGTTTGCGCGACTCCTTGTAGTATTGGAATAGCGCCTCGTCAGATAGCTGGCGTAACTCTTTGAGAGACAATGTCTTGAGCCTCCGTACGCAAATTATCCCGCCTCGAACCACTGGCCGAGTATTGGTTTATGCGGCGTCAATAAAGAAGATTGTAGTATGGTTCTGCGTCGCAATTATTCTCTGGCCAGTACTTATAATTTCAGCCGATGTCACGGTACGACAGATACGAATCTTCGGGCTTGCGAAGTATAGTTGCCCCTGGTTTGAGAGGTGGTTGCTCGGGTAAGGGCCAACGCCAGATTTATCAATAAGTGATGATGCGCCTAATTAAGCCATCAAGCGTCAAAAAGAGGCTTGCTCCGGCAAGGGTAGTGGCAATTGAACAGGGCCTTGCCCCGCCCGGAGGTCTGTGAGTCGCAGGCCTACCCCAAGAAGGCGGATGGGAGCAGGGCGTTTTTCTCGACACTCCTGCAGTAGCTGGCGGAATTCAGAAATACGCCCGGCACGGCTGCTGCGCTCGTGGGTGCTGGTAGTAAAATCTGCGTACTTTACTTTAACGGTGGCGCCATTTACTTCGTAACGATCGCCGAGTTTTTCCAGGCGCTCCAGCAGACGCATATACAGCTCTGTCAGCTGTTCCAGCCATTCGTCAAAACTGAATAAGTCTTCGCGAAAGGTGCGCTCGACACTAACACTCTTGCGGGAGCCATCGCCGCTTACCGGGCGATCGTCAACACCACGGCAAAGGTCGTAAAGGCGGCGGCCAAATTTGCCAAACTTCTTACTCAGTTCAACTTGTGAAAAATTGCGTAAATCCGCGCAAGTGCGAATGCCTTGTCGATGCATTTTCTCTGCGGTTACCCGTCCCACGCCGTGAATTTTGTTGATAGGCAGGCGCAAAACAAATTGATCGACCTCGCTCGGCGTAATGACTGTCAATCCGTCAGGCTTCTGCCAATCACTGGCAATTTTGGCGAGGAATTTATTCGGGGCCACCCCGGCAGAAATAGTGATACCCAGGGTATCGTGCACCCGTTGCCGGATTTCCTCAGCGATCAGGGTGGCACTGCCGTGGCAGCGGCCACTGTCGGTGACATCCAGGAAGGCTTCGTCCAGGGATAGGGGCTCAATATCATCGCAGTAGTCGAGAAATATCTCCCGTATCTGCCCGCTGACCTCCCGGTACTTAGCCATGTTGCCGGGTACTACAATCAAATCAGGGCACAGTTTCTTGGCCTGGGCGGTAGGCATTGCGGAGCGAACCCCATAGCTGCGGGCTTCATAGTTGCAGGTAGAGATCACCCCGCGCCGGTCGCTACTGCCTCCAACGGCCAAAGGGCGTCCACGGAGATTGGGATCGTCACGCATTTCGACCGAAGCGTAGAAGCAGTCACAATCACAGTGGATAATCTTTCTCATGCTGTGATTATATACAGTGTTATGTCGTGCCAGAAAGTAATTTATGCCACTTGGACACCCGGCGATGACAGGTAGGTGAATAATGAGCAGTATTCCGTTGGTCGAGCACCCAGCTTCCGATGATGTAGCCAGGGTTTTTGCTGAGATTGATGACGAGCTGGGGGATCCCCAGTCTGTTCCGTGTCTACGCCCAACACCCGGGATTACTTGAGGCAAACTGGTACAAGTTTAAGACGGTGATGATTCACGGCTGTTTGTCGGCGCAGCTGAAAGAAGCCATTGGCCTGGCAGTCTCAGCCGATAACCACTGTGACTATGGCATTTACCATCACAGTATGTCTCTGCAAATGCTTGGGGTGGAAACGGATGAAGTGATGCGAATTCGCACTGACCCCAAGCATGTGCACTTTTCTGAAAAAGAGCACGCCCTGTTTGACTTGGCGCGCAATGCCAACAGCGCCCCTGATGACCATCGCGAGCACCTGATCGCCGCTGCGCGAAAGCTCGGTGCCGGTGATGATGAGATTCTTGAGGCGTTGGGCGTAATGGAGATGGTACTGGGGGCCAATCACATTGCTGAAGTGCTCAGCCTGGCGCCGACCCGAGTGCCTCACAAGAAGTAATAACAGGCGCCCTTGGGCGGCTGTTCTACTTGGGTCTGCCGAAAATCAGTGCCAGCACAAACATCACAAGGAAAATAAAGAAGAGAATCTTGGCTATTTCAGTTGCGGTCGAAGCGATGCCACTAAAGCCAAAGAAGGCGGCGATCAGCGCAATAACCAGGAAGGTGACAGCCCAGCGCAACATAAGAGGCTCCCAATAGAGTGGAGGGAGCCTTGGGCTCCCGTTCCGCTAATTGATAGAGTCCCGCTCCACAGGTTCCAAATGGTCGCCTGCTTTCATCAGGGTTAGTTGCTCCAGTGTGGCAAACTGGAAGCCCTTTTGCCTGAGTTGCGCAGTAATGAGGGGCAGGGCCTCCATTACCTGATGGTGCTGACCATACATGGGATGCAACAGAACCACACTTCCGTCTTTTGCCTTTTGGGATATATAGTCAGCTGCGACTTGAGCGCCGCCTGCTTGCAGTTGCTCAGTAGGATCGATATCCCAGTGAGCAATCTTGAACTGGTGATCACTTAAAAGCGTGCCCAGCTCGTCAGACATCTTTCCGTGAGGAGGGAGAAACATGGGCTTGCTGGTATAGCCATTACTTTGTAGTAGCCGACAGGTTTTTTTAATCTCTTCCTTGGCACTGCTCAAAGGCATCTGGGAAAGGTTTGTGTGTGAGTAACCATGGTTACCTAACTGATGTCCAGCCTGAATGATTGCCTGGGTCTGCTCCGGGTACCTTTCCATTTCCTGCCCTGTAGGGAAAAAAGTGGCGGTCACTTCCAAAGACTCGAGCCGCTTTAACAGTGGCTCGGTTTTGTCGGGGGAGGGCCCCTCATCAAAAATAAGCGCTACCCATTTATCCTTGCCGGTAATTGCCTGGGCACAGATTGAAAATACAAAAAGCCAAATGCAAATAGCATTAATTATTATTTTCATTTTTTAGGGTTTCCACAGATAGAAAAAAAGCCGTCAATGACGGCTTTTTTCTTTGAACTTGTTTAGCGCTCCAGCTGGTCCAGCTTGCCCTTCTTGCCGTCCCACTCCTCGGCATCGGGTAATGGGTCTTTCTTCTCAGTAATATTGGGCCATACCTCGGCGAGTTCTGCGTTCAACTCGATAAATTCCTGCTGATCGTCCGGAACCTCATCCTCAGAGAAAATCGCGTTGGCGGGGCACTCCGGCTCACACAGGGCGCAGTCGATACACTCGTCTGGGTGAATTACCAGGAAATTGGGGCCTTCGTAAAAACAGTCTACCGGGCAAACCTCTACACAGTCGGTGTATTTACACTTAATGCAGTTTTCCCCAATTACGAATGTCATGTTTGTCCCTCGATAGTGCCACTGAATTCTTCGTGCAGCGGATTTTATCAATTACTGGCGCGAATTGTAGTGGCTTTTCAGTCGATTTAGTTCACTGTTTATAACAGGATGAATTGGGCGACCAGGGTCGCCCGGTCTTTTACTTCAGTAACTTGCGTAACGAATAGAGCGCTTCCAGTGCCTGGCGTGGCGTCAAATCGTCCGGATCAAGCTCCTCAAGGGCATCCACGGCCGGGTGGCTTGGGCTGCCAAACAGATCTACCTGCTGGGGGGAACCAGGGCCCGCGGCCATTGGCACAGTGGCTTCTTCCGGCTCCTGTTTGGGGGCCGGTGCAGGCGTAGCAATAGGAGCTGGCACATCTACCGACTGGGCGCCGGCTTCCAATGCTGCCAAGCGCGCGCGGGCCTCGGTCAATACATCACTGGGGATGCCGGCCAGTTTGGCCACCTGCAACCCGTAACTTTTAGAGGCGGGCCCTTCCTGGATGCGGTGCAGGAAGACAATTCCCTCGCCGTGCTCGGTGGCATCCAAGTGGATGTTGGCGGCCTCAGAGCATTGGCTGGGCAGGTCAGTCAGTTCAAAGTAATGGGTGGCGAACAGTGTAAAGGCGCGCACTTCCCCTGCCAGGTAGTGGGCACAGGCCCAGGCCAAGGACAGGCCGTCGTAAGTGCTGGTACCACGGCCAATCTCATCCATCAGTACCAAGCTGTGCTCGGTGGCATTGCGCAGGATATTGGCGGTCTCGGTCATTTCCACCATAAAGGTGGAGCGGCCACCGGCCAGGTCATCGGCACTGCCGATGCGAGTGAAGATACGATCGAGCAAGCCGATCTGGGCACTGTCGGCGGGTACGTAACTGCCACAGTGGGCCAACAGGGCAATCAATGCTGTCTGGCGCATATAGGTAGATTTACCGCCCATGTTTGGACCGGTAATCACCAACATGCGGCGGTCGTCGTGCAACTCAATATCGTTGGCCACAAAGGGCTCGTCCAATACCTGCTCCACCACCGGGTGGCGCCCGCCGGTAATATGCAGGCCCGGCTCAGTGCCCAGTTCTGGGCGGCACAGGCGCAAATCGTCAGCGCGCTCGGCCAAGCATGCCAGCACGTCTAATTCGGAGATACCTGCTGCGGCGGCTTGGAGCTCTGCCAGGGACTCATTCAACTGATTGATCAGCTCTTCGTACAATGCCTTTTCACGAGCTAGCGCGCGGCTCTTGGCGGAGAGCGCCTTGTCTTCAAACTCTTTTAGCTCGGGCGTGATAAAGCGCTCTGCATTTTTCAGAGTCTGGCGGCGAATGTATTCAGCTGGCGCCTTATCGCTTTGCCCGCGACTGATTTCAATAAAGTAGCCGTGCACCCGGTTGTAACCCACCTTAAGGGTGGGAATACCGGTGCGCTCTTTTTCCCGCTGCTCCAGTTGCACCAGGTAATCGCCGGCGTTTTCACTGATAGCGCGCAGCTCGTCCAGTTCTTCGTCGTAGCCGGTAGCAATAACGCCACCGTCGCGAATTACTACCGGAGGGTTTTCAATAATGGCATCTTGCAGCAGCTCTACGGTTTCTGGCCACTCGCCGATCTGGCTGCACAATTCATTCAATAAAGTTGCGTCAGATTCCGCTAACTGTTGCTGGATTTCCGGGAATTGAGCTAGGGACTGGCCCAGGCGAGCCAAATCGCGAGGACGTGCAGAGCGCAGTGCCAAACGGCCCAGGATTCGCTCCATATCGCCCACAGGTTTGAGGGCATCACGCAGAGGCTCAAAGCCATAATCAGCAATTAATGCTGCGATAGCATCCTGGCGGTTGCGCAAGGTGGTTAGCTGGCGCAAGGGGTTGTTAAACCAGCGGCGCAGCAAGCGGCTACCCATAGCGGTTTTACAGCTATCGAAGACCGACAATAGGGTATTGTCATCGCCACCGTTCAGGTTCAGGTCAATCTCCAGATTGCGGCGGCTGGCACCATCCAAGGCGACTGTCTCATCACCACTTTCCGTCAGCAGGCCGCGAATATGGGGCAGCTCGGTACGCTGGGTGTCCCGTGCGTATTGCAGCAGGCAGCCGGCAGCGATCACAGCACCGTGCATATGGCTACAACCAAAGGCCTCCAAGTTCATGGTGCCGAATTGCTGGTTGAGCAGACGCAAAGCACTCTCAAGTTCGAACTCCCAAGGTGCGCGGCGGCGCACGCCCGCGCGGCGCTCGATTTCTGCCGGCAGGCTAAGGTCTTCCGGCGCAAGCAGTTCAGCGGGATTGTGGCGCTGCACCTGCTCGGCGAGAGCTTCCAGAGTATCTGTTTCCTGAACCACAAAACGACCGGTTGCCAGGTCCAGCAGTGCCAGGCCAAATACATCGCCCAAGTGTGAAATAGCAGCCAGGAGGTTATCGCGGCGATCGTTGAGAAGTGCCTCGTCGGTGACCGTGCCCGGAGTAACAATACGTACTACCTGGCGCTCAACCGGCCCCTTGCTAGTGGCGGGATCACCGATTTGTTCACAGATGGCAACGGACACACCAGCTTTAATCAGCCGCGCCAAGTAGCCCTCAGCTGCATGGTAGGGAATACCGGCCATGGGGATAGGTTCCCCCCGGACTTGCCACGGGCAGTAAGGGTGACATCCAACAGCTCAGCCGCCTTCTTGGCATCATCAAAGAACAGCTCGTAAAAGTCCCCCATGCGGTAGAACACCAGCTCTTGGGGGTGCTGGGCCTTGATGCGCATGTATTGCTGCATCATGGGGGTGTGTTCGGGTTTCGCGGCCTTGGTCTTGTTTGCGGTTTTTGGCATTTTTTCTAAGAAAATCAGTAAGTTACAAAAGTGTTTGCAAACCCCAAGAGCCCCGCAGGAGTGGCGGCCGGCTCAGATTGGGGTAGGGGGCAGGTTTCCTCGGGGGCTTAATAAGCAGAAGCGTTCGATCAAATAATGAACGGCAAGCCCAAACCTGATGTTCTTGAAGCATGCAATCGGGATAGATCTGAACAGAAAGGTCCAGGCCAAAGTTCGAAGGGCTTCTTTATAGGAGGCGCAGAATAGCAGAGTGGGGGGCAAACCACTATGGATAGCTTATCAACTGCAAGTGGAATGGCCAGCAGCGACCCGGTGATTTTATGAGAGCGTTGTAGGGAAGCGGGACGTTTTCGTCTTTGAGGTAAGGACCGTCACTTTTCTTTGCTCTAAAGAGTCTGCTGCTGATCTCAATAAAAAAGATTCCTGACTCAGTAAGGTCGAGTACTAAGCAAGCCAACTCTTTACGCGGTAGCGCACCCCTCCAGATGGGACATGTGTGCATAGTAGGCTGATGAAATACAGTACTGCTAACTAAGTCCTGCTTCACATATCAGAATTCAAAAGACGCTGCTCCTATTTCTGGGGAAAATTCTATAACTTGTTGATTTTTAAAGGATGTGAAAAATGATATAAAGCAGGGAGAGCGCGGAATTATAAAGACGCTGCTTTATATCTACTTGTTTCGTTTCGTGCCACTCAATGTATTTTTTTGATTTTATTGGGTTTTTAAGCAGGCTTTGATTGAGGACAGTAGAATTATAGAGAAGGGTGATATGTAGACGCTGCTTTTGAATTAACTGTTATTGTGGCGGTCATTTTTTAGGTAGTTTGAAGTTGCTGCAAGCACCAATCTCTTCCTGAGCACATTTCTCCAGAGAGTTTTCCTGCAAGTTGGCACCGCAGTTCCGTTCAAGTGCCTTCGTTTTAAGTCAACAAGTTCTGCAAGTTAGCTGCCGCATTGTGGAGTGCCAATCAGATAGATAAGTGGTGGAGAAAGTATGGTATTTTTCCCTGTAAATATATCGGGCAGTGGCCAGCCAAAAGTGGCTGGCAGAGAGCAAGAAGGTTGTTCAGTATGCGCCAGCTATAACCAGGCCAGGCAAGATCGCCCAGCCGGTGGCTGGGCTGGACAGCCTACGCTTCGCTTCGGCTGCCCTTGCTGGCAACGTTATAGGGCTAGAAATTGAGCCAAATTCACAAAGACCAAAAATTAAGTGTATATCTGTGGAAATTCATGGTTTGTCTTTTTGTCTCAAGCTTGATTCCCATGGCATATGTACTTTGGCCAGTTTCACCAGGGTTAAAGGGAAATTGGTTTGGTGTTGCTGTGGTTTCAGCAGTTTGTTCAGCATTATTGACTGCGGCTTTACCGGTAAATAACGCTCGTTACTATGTCCCAAGTAGTGTTGTGGTGGGCGTGTTATTTTATGGGATAATTCAGGGTTACTTATTATACAATGGGGCCCCATAACTAGGCCAAGCAGGCTCGCCCAGCCCCTGTGGGGCTAGGCTGGACAGCCTACGCGGCGCGCTTCGCACGCAAACGCTCCGGCCGCCCCTGTTGGCAACGTTATGCATCTATACCGATAAGTGAGTAATCTCAAAAATGTCGATGGAATTGTTTATCTTTCTTGCTTTGGATGTTCCGTTGGAAACAAACAATCTAAATGAAGTGGCGAAGAATCTAGAGCCACGAGTCGTCTATGAAGAAAACGTTAATCTCGAAAAGCATAGCGGATTCTTGCCAGTAACCTTGAGAGGAAGTAAATCTGGTGTGGAAACGTACAGTATTGACTATTCAAGTCTAGAAAATTATCTACCAAAAAATGAGAGTTTAAGCTCCTCAAACACAAAGGTTTTGCAGCTGCGCTGGGGTAGTAGTCCAGAGGAGAGCGTCGTTGCATTCTATACTGCTTCATTGCTCTCAACTCACTTCAATGGTGTGGTTTTTGATCCTATGAGTGGTGTGTATCTAAATGAAAACCAGGTGCGCCAGGCGCTATCGACCTTCAGCGAAGGCCCGGAGTAACGCCATGCATAACAAGTGACTATGGTTACTCGTCAAGTTTTTAAGCCATACTTTCATCCCAATAGGTGTTATTTTTCACCATCGTATTCAGGATGGTAATCTGCTTTCTCATGCAGGCAATCAGAGCAACCTTTTTAGGTTTGCCAGCGTCGACTAATCGCTTATACATCGGCTTTAATTTGGGATGATGCTGAATGGCTGACATGATGGAGACAAACAAAACTGTTCGTACACGATGCCTTCCTCCTCGAATATATCTCTTTCCCTGGAAGCTGCCGCTATCACGGTTCATCGGAGCGATACCGACAAGTGCAGCGATTTCTTTACGGTTCAATTTTCCTAGTTCGGGAAGTTCACTCATCAGCGTATAAGCCAATACATTTCCGACCCCTTTGGCACTCAACAATAGGTCGCGCCTTTGCCGCCACTCAGACACACTGTTAACCAGTTTATCCAGTTGCTTGTCGATACCTTGTAACTCTTTCTTGATGGTGTTTAGAATGGTCTGGATAGGTTTGTGTACTGATTTCGGCATCCTCTGAAGCCGATTCTTTTGCATTGTACTCATCTCTAAACACTGACTTCTTACAGCCAGTAAGTCACTGATCTCCCTAAGCTTTTCTGGCTTTAGCTCCGATAGTCTTGGCTTCATGGCCTCACCAAAATGTGCAATATCCATTGCATCTAGCTTGTCAGTTTTGGCGAGGCGCCCTGCGGATTTAGCGAAGCTTCTTATCTGTGAAGGGTTGCAAACAACAACAGGTAATCCTGCTCTGTCAGCGGCGCAAACAAACTCTAATTCGAGTCTTCCTGTAGACTCTATTAATACTCTTTGAGGTTTAAGAGGTTGTAATTGTTTAATGGCATCCTTAATGCCATTTTTATCATTGGCAACACTAAAGAATTGGCCAGTAGGTCTCACATAAATATCGAGTTGTTTACTGCTGGTATCGATACCGACATTGATCTCTTGAGGTTCCATAAGATAAGCTATCTCCGCCTTGCTATTCGGGCTCGAGGCCCACATGACTATCCGAGTTATGCCTAGTGAGTGTCTGTCACGTTCCTACTTGTTAACGGTCTTTATAAACCGGCGCAGCAACGAACTGTGACAAACAAGGCCTTCGGTGGCCGCCGAAGGTGGGTCTCAATTTACCCGTTAGCGAAAAGGATTTTCAACATCAGAATCGGGCAAGAACAACCATACAAGCAGCGGCAGAGCGACAGCCAAAGCTACGCACATTTTGTGTTACTCGCTGGCGCTCAAACATTAACACAAAATGCGCTCCGCGCTGGCTGCGCCTGCGCTGGGCGTTAAGCGATCCCATGAAAGAAATTACGTTTGAAACTGATGTTTTCAATCTTACTGAAGAGAAGGATAACTTTATCAATCCTTGCTGCTTTGGCGAAGATGCTGCTGACTGGTTTAAACCTCAAATGGAATCAGCCGGCATTGAGGTTCTTGATACCTACCAGGAGGATTGGGGCTGGGAAATCAGCTGTTCTTTCAAAGGTAATAAATACTTTATAGGCCTTGGTGGCACACCAGAGACTGAGGGTAAGAATAATGGTGAGTGGCGTGTTATGGTCACAAAGCCTCGCTCTATTGTCCAGGTGCTTACGGGAAAAAATAAGCTTTCAGACGAAGAATCAATATTAGGTGTTTTGTCTGGAATCATTACAAAAGCGGGGTTTAGTAATGTGTCCACCTGTAGCGCTTAACAAGGGCCAGCACAATCGCCAAATGCGAAAAACGCATTTGGCTGGACTCGCGAAAAGCGCTCGCCTGTGTGGCCGGCGTTAAGTGATACAGGCATGAAAAGTTTTTTATTAATCTTAATGTTCGTACCGTCAATTCTATTGGCTCAAGACAGATATAAATGTGCCGATTTTATAGATACTGAGAAAAAGGCGATTAGCTGTGCTATGTGGCATTCTAGAGTTATCTCTGAACTTTCGATAAGCGGATACAAATTTAAGGCTATTGAGACCGAGGGCAATTGGACTGTTGAGCATACTAATTTAGACCCAAGTGGCTCCACCTATATTGTGTCCATAAATCACAATGGTGAACTAATTGAACTTAATAGCAAGTAAATCACTTAACCAGTGCAGGCAAAATCGCCCTCAATCGGGCTGGACGTCGCTGACGCTCCGCCTTTGCTGCAAGCGTTATTGTGGCGGTCATTTTTTAGGTGGTTTGAAGTTGCTGCAAGCACCAATCTCTTCCTGAGCACATTTCTTCAGAGAGTTTTCCTGCAAGTTGGCACCGCAGTTCCGTTCAAGTGCCTTCGTTTAAAGCCAACAAGTTCTGCAAGCTAGCTGCAGCATTGTAGAGTGCCAGTCAGTTAGTTAACCGGTGGGGAAAGTATGGTATTTTTCCAAGTAAATTTATCGGGCAGTGGCCAGCCAACGTTGGCTGGCAAAGAGCAAGTAGGTTGTTCTGTGCGCGCCAGCTATAACCAGGCCAGGCAAGATCGCCCAGCCGGAGGCTGGGCTGGACAGCCTACGCTCCGCTTCGGCTGCCCTTGCTGGCAACGTTATTGTGGCGGTCATTTTTTAGGTGGTTTGAAGTTGCTGCAAGCACCAATCTCTTCCTGAGCACATTTCTTCAGAGAGTTTTCCTGCAAGTTGGCACCGCAGTTCCGTTCAAGTGCCTTCGTTTAAAGCCAACAAGTTCTGCAAGCTAGCTGCAGCATTGTAGAGTGCCAGTCAGTTAGTTAACCGGTGGGGAAAGTATGGTATTTTTCCAAGTAAATTTATCGGGCAGTGGCCAGCCAACGTTGGCTGGCAAAGAGCAAGTAGGTTGTTCTGTGCGCGCCAGCTATAACCAGGCCAGGCAAGATCGCCCAGCCGGAGGCTGGGCTGGACAGCCTACGCTCCGCTTCGGCTGCCCTTGCTGGCAACGTTATTGTGGCGGTCGGTTTTATTGATTTTTCGTGGTAACTGAAGGTTTCGTGCCACTAAATAGCATCTGGTATTGAGCAATTTTGCTGATTGCTATTCAGGCAGTTTCGCTCCAAGAGTGTTCGCTCGGGTGTTGTAAAAAGAGGCAGTCCGCTGCAATTTCGCGGATTGCCAGTAAGATAGGAATTGGTTAGGGAAAGTGCGGTATTCTTCCCTCGTAAATATTGGGCAGCGGCCAGCCAAACTATGGCTGGCAAAGTGCTAGTAGTCGGTCCCGAGCGCGCCAGCCATAACCAGGCTAGGCAAGCTCGCCCAACCCCTTCGGGGCTGGGCTGGACAGCCTACGCTCTGCTTCGGCTGCCCTTGCTGGCAACGTTAACTGTTGTACGCACTATGAGACTTTTTACTGATTTTTATACAAAGGTTGCACTTAAGCTTTATCCATTCCGGTGGTTATTAGTTGTGTCCTTTTTTCTTCCTTTTATAGGTTGGTCTCCTGTCTCGACGGCATTGCTGGTAATGCTGTGGGTGTGGACCAATTTAGGGCTGTTTATTGTTTTAACTTATGGGCCTATAAACCATTTTGAGGGTTCTATTATATGGAGTGATGGGTGGCGGCCTATAGCTTGGATTTTCCTAATCCCCATCCTACTGGGAGCCTTGGCTGCAACAGTTCTAATTCCATATGTTCTTGTACACATTAGTTAACAAACCGCAGCAGGCGCTCCCGTTGGTCGCTGGGACAGCCAAAACGCTGCGCTTATTTGTCCGCCCCTGTGCGGGGCGCTAAGTTTTATACACAAGTTTTTCCGGTTTTATTATGTAAATCAATAAGTTACAGTTTGACCTGGCATGAATTACAGATTTGATTGGATAATTATGCAGGACTGGGTCATGGAGGAAGTAAAAAATCAGGTTATGGGTGATACACGTTTGAATAAGCGCTTGTCCAATATTCTTAGTAGTTTAAGTTCAGATCCAAAGAATAGCATTCCCTGTGCAAACAAAACTTGGGCAGAAACGTTTGCAGCTTATCGCTTTATCGAAAATGATAAAGTCAATTTTGATTCTATTATGAGCGGCCATAAATCGGCAACTCTTGAGAGAATCAAGGCGCAGCCCGTTGTTCTTATCCCTCAAGATACCACCTTTCTAAATTTTGCCACTGACTTAGAAAGTAAAGAGATGGGAACACTTAGGCGGAAAGAGACCAATCAGCAACTCTTGCACACCTCCATCGCTATAACGCCATCAAGAGTTAACTTGGGTGTTGTTGAGGGTAGTATGTGGCAGAGAGACAAGGAATCAAGCTCTAATTCCCGTTATACCAAGTCGATAAAGAATAAGGAGAGTCGACGCTGGCTAGACCATTACGAAACGGCTTGTCAGATACAGGAGCGTTGCCCTGAAAGTACAATTGTGAGTATTGCTGATAGAGAGGGTGATATTCATGAGTGGTTTCAACTGGCTGAAGATCAAAGTGAACAGCGGCGGGCGAGCTATATCGTTCGAGCTAAGGCCAATCGCACTTTAGAGCTCGATGGAGAAGAAACGGTTTTGCTTTGGGATCATACGAATGAGCAGAAATCTGTTGGTCTATACACGGTAGATATTCCCAAACGGAATGGTGAATCTGGAAGAAAAGCCAAAGTCAGTGTATCCACTACTGAGATACGGCTACTTGGGAAAGGAAAATCTAAACGACCACTTTCTCTCTATGCTGTATTGGCTAAAGAATTAAACCCACCAGAGGGTGAAAAAGGCATTGAGTGGATGCTGTTAACTGATCTTCCAGTTGAAGACTTTAAGCAGGCAAGGGTCATCATTGAGTGGTATCGAAGCCGGTGGGAAATTGAAACCTATTTTCGGGTGGTGAAAGGCGGATGCCAGATAGAAAGTAACCGTTTTAGAACAGAGCAGCGCATGTTGAACTGCATTGCGATCTATATGATTATTGGATGGCGGCTACATTCGATAACTACGCATGCACGAAGAGTTCCTGACGCACCGTGTACAAGTGCCTACTCTGAAAAAGAATGGCGTATGATATGGATGATGCGAGATAAAACTACTCCACCAAATGAACCCCCAAGCATGAGGGAGATAACCCGTATGTTGGCAGGTTTAGGAGGTTTTTTGGGGCGTAAAGGGGATGGCGAGCCAGGAGTTAAAACCGTTTGGCAGGGATACACCAAGCTACTTCATTATATAGAGGCAGCAGAAACTCTAAATGGACTTAAATAATGTGTATAAAACACAGGCGGGGCGTTATGCATCACCATGATTAAAGATATCGAGATTAAAAAATTACCACCTGAGATAAAAGTGTGTGGTATGGCAATTAAACCTGTTCGCGGAGTAACCGAAGAGGGAAAAACTATATATGAAAAAGATGTGCAGATTGAGCTAAAAAACATAGGAGGAAAAGCTCTATCCTTTGTTGACTGCAATCTTTCTTACTATGATGCTCAGGGCGAGTTTATAGGGTGTGATTCAGATGGAAGTCTTTCATTAGTTAAGCCAAATGAAAGTGTATTTGTTTCTATCCCTATGCTTAGCCCAAGTAATACTTCTAAAAAACTCTTAGAAGTTAGTATTCAAACTGCAGAAGGTATTTTTAGTAAGTATATTTCATGGGTTTTTCTAACAGGTGCGTTAGTATTTTTGGTTTATCAAAATTATTCAGCTTAATATACATAACAAGGCGTTCAAATTCGTTCTGCATCGTTGGTGCTCCACCGGACACAAAAAGCCATGGCATATTTCACTTTGCCACAACTTTTTGTGCCGTTTAGCTTGGCGTTAAGTTTTTTGAGAGGTCGTTCCATTAAAACAAATAATCTTGAAATTCATAGAGCAGAGCCTGCAGTAATTGAGTTGAATGGCTTCCTCAATGCATTAAGGTGTGTGATCGGCTGTCCGAAAAGGATATTTAGTGCAACACTTGCCGAAAAGAATACTGGTTTAAACTCTATTGTCGAAGACACAATAAAAAGTATTGGTGAGTTTGGAAAACTCATAGAACAAAGACAATCTGATTACAAAACTACTTATCAATTATTCATCGATCATATTTATAAGAAAATATCGGATACCAAAACTAGGGCTTTGGATAATTTAGATTGGAATCTAATTGAGTATTATGGTCTTATCTCAACATCAGACCAAGAAGATGGCCCTTGGAATAGATTTATTAGTCAAGAACATACGATTTTAAGATTTCTTGATGATGACGGTGATGAGTACATTTTATTCTTTGTAGAATTTAGTGATTTTGTAGTGGTAACTCAATTGGGGTTAGCATGGAACGAGAAATAAACATAACCAGGGCATGCACCCGACCTCCGGCAATTTGCACCTTTTTTGCGGTAGAGCTGCAAAAAAGCCTCCAATTACCTCCGGCTGGTGATGCAGGCGTTAAAACTATGAGTAAGTCTTACCTCAATCTATCTATCCTAGGTGTGGCGTTGCTTTTTATGGTAATTTTCTTGGCATACTCTGAGCTTGAAAAAAGTCACGAAATTGTCAGCTACGTGAGCCGCCCGGATATTGCGCAAAGATATGCGCTGAAATCGGCGAGGGATGACTTTCAGAAAAATAGAGTTGGCTTTATCTGGGTCTTTGAAATTGACGGTGTGTTAACTGTCTATGGTTTAGATGAAAAACAAGTTTCAAAGATTGCCAAAGTATTCGTTCAAGATAGATACTGGAGTTTACGGTGCTGTAGTGTTTTAGGAGAATACAAGTATCCGGATGATATCATTACTGGCGACGAACCATCTGAATTTGGTTTGATAGTCGGGGCGTATATCAGAAACCCCTATTTTGTAACTCTATACAACCGGGAAATGGCAAGGCTCCTGGGCGTAGAGTTTTAACAAAGCAAGGCAGTTCGTTCCGGCCCTGGGGGCCTCCACCGGACATCTTACTTTGTGTACTTTATGCGCAGTTCGCCACGCTCACTATTTGCGCATTAAGCACACAAAGTAAGCTGCCTCTGCTCGCGGCGTGTGTGCCAGGCATGGCATTTAACTAGAGAGGTGAAAGTCCTCTTACCAGGTATTCGTGGAGCCGAAGGTTAGCGAAAGGGCAAAGTTAATATCGCGAGGTATTGGCTGGAGGAAGCCCAACGCAAATTCACGGGGTGATGAACAAGAACTGGATATGAGGTGTGACGTAGGTGGAGCCAGTGGGCACGTGACCATAAAGCTCTCCATCCACAATTGGCCTACGTTTTATAAATCCAGCATCTACGTGAAGAAAGTTAAATGTCTTACCCTGGGAGGTCTATGGGTTGTTAATGGAGTAACTGAAAACTGAGAGATTGGTTTTGACCGATCCATAGAAGTCAGCAGAAGGCATAGTAGGTAGATTTCGTGCTACTGAAGGCCTGAACAATTCTGGACAGTATTATTAATGCAGAGCTTGATGACTGCATCTGACAAGTAACTTAGTTACCAGAGAAAAAATTTTTTTTCTGGGTGAACATCAAACTGGAAACTTAATCATACATTGTCCAATTTCCCATCTCTTTTAATGCAGCGAATTCTAGATAGGAATAATCTGTTTCGAGCATTACAACAAGTTTCTCGTAACCAGGGTGCACCAGGTCTCGATGGTATGACGGTAAAACAGTTGCCGGAACATCTTAAGCAGACCTGGATTGCTACCCGACAAAAGGTGCTAAGTGGTAGCTATCGCCCTCAACCGGTGAAACGCGTCTTTATACCAAAAGGCAATGGAGGCCTGCGTCCATTGGGTATACCAACGGTGCAAGATAGATTGATCCAGCAAGCTATCGCACAGATACTCAGTGAGCAATGGGAGCTGAAGTTTCATGCTCTTAGTTTTGGTTTTAGACCAAATCGATCGGCACACCAGGCGATTAGACAGGTCCAAAACTTTGTCCGGCAAGGAAAGCGCTGGACGATCGATATGGACTTGAAATCCTTCTTTGATGAAGTGAATCATGACAAGCTCATGCTAACACTGAAGCAAAGCGGAATACCGGCTGGTGTGCTGGGGTTGATAAACCGATACCTAAAAGCGCCAACGGTAGTCGATGGCAAGGTAATAGCTACAATAAAAGGCGTCCCGCAAGGTGGGCCGTTATCTCCGCTTCTAGCGAATATTGTGCTTAATGAACTGGACTGGGAGCTGCACAAGCGGCAACTCAGTTTTGTACGATATGCCGATGATTTTCAAATACTGGTGGGAAGTCGTCGGTCTGCAGAGCGGATAAAAGTAAGCCTTACGCACTTCATCAAATGTAAGCTGAAGCTCACAGTAAATACTGAGAAGAGTGCAGAGGATCACTTCTGGAAGCGGAGCTTTCTAGGATTTAGATTGCTGAAGAAGGATGCCCGGATAAAGGTATCAGAATCATCGATTAATAAATTGAAGGCAAAGATCAGAATGGTCACCCGCCGAACACGAGGCCGCAAGTTTACTCAGATCATAGAAGAGTTAAAGAAGTCCCTGCTTGGTTGGAAAGCGTACTTTGACATCAGTGAAGTACTGAGCCCTCTGAAAGATCTGGACAAGTGGATAAGGCGGAAGTTGCGATGTTATTTATGGAAGCAATGGGGACGTAGTGGTTACCGCAGATTAAGAAGGCTGGGCGTTGATCGTTTTTTAGCGTGGAACACGGCCAAATCAGCGCATGGACCATGGAGGCTAAGCAAAAGTCCTGCCCTTTACAGAGCATTGCCAAATAGATACTTTAGGAACTTGGGGCTGCCGGAATTGGCAGATAGGAAGGGGAATAGAATTGAACCGCCATGGTACGTGACCCGTATGCCTGGTGGTGTGGGAGGAGGGGCATCGTGAGGTGCCTCCCTATCCCGATTATGTTCTCACAAGAATTTAAGTATGGATGAAATCGTTTGGCTTAAGAGGATTGAGCCTTTTAAATACACGAGCAAACCATTCCACTATAAAAAGTCGAATTGGTGCAATATTCAAAAACGTCAATTCCGCTCATATATTGTTCGCATATCAATGAGAGAGCGTCGTAGCTACCCAGGACCAGTTCGTAGTTACTGGCGCCAATTACGATTTGAGGCCATAAAATATTTCGAGTCTAAGTGGGGTGAAGTGCCTCAGGCTATTCGGGGTAGGCATGTTCCACCAAACTCCGTACTATTTAAATCAGAAGGTTGGTCGCAATGGGCAAGATCTTAGACATAAATCGGGTAGCCGGTAGTTTCTAGCTACCGGCCCCCACACCACCCATCGTGCGGGTCCGCAATGGGCGGTTCCCTATCCGTAATGAATCTCTACCCAACGATCTCGCAATGAAATCAACCCCATCTCTTCGAAGAACTCATTATTGAGCGCAATATGAATACCCTCAGTTTTTGCGCTTCGCCAGTAACTTTTACCGGACGAGCCGCAGGTAACTGACAGCGATTCACTCACACCCATACGCAGTAAATTTCGAACTTTCGTTCTCACTCTGCGCCAATTCTTCCAATAGCTCATTCTTAATCGCCGTCGTATCCAGCAGTCTAGATCTATACATTTTTGATAGCCTTGCGCTATCCCAAAATAGTTGATCCAACCACGGAGGTATACGGTAAGTTCTTTCAGCTTCTTTTCCATAGAGATACCACGAGATCGCCCTGTAATCTGGCGGACGCAGTATTTAAATTGGAGCAGGGACTTATCATGCCAGACAAGCTTTGCCCCCCGAAAAGAGAAGCCTAGGAACTTACAACGGCTGACAGGAACCACTTGGCTTTTAGTATCGTTAACTTTGAGCTTAAGCTTGCGCTCAACAAAGCGTTTAATACTCGCCATAACCCGTTCACCCGCGCGTTTAGAGGAAACCACAATCACAAAATCGTCCGCATAGCGGACGAAATTGTGTCGGCGTTTTTTCCAGCTCTTTGTCGAGCAGGTCGAGTACAATATTGGACAGCAGCGGCGATAAAGGGCCACCTTGTGGCACCCCCTCATGACAGGCTTTCCAGCATCCATCTTTTACACTTCCTGCACGCAAGTAGCTTGCGATCAGTTTGAGTAAGCGCTTATCGCTGATTCTTTGGCCAAGTAAATTCATGAGGAAATCATGATTTACCCGGTCGAAGAATTTAGATAAATCGACATCCACTGCTATTCGTTTCCCTCCCTCGATATACTTTCGCAGCTTTTTCACCGCATGATGCTGCGATCGCTTTGGGCGGAACCCATAGCTGAACTCCGAAAAGGTTTTATCGAATCTGGGACCGATGATTTGGGCGATAGCCTACTGAATAACACGATCAAAGATCGTAGGTATCCCGAGACCACGCTGGCCACCATCTGGCTTGCGAATGTAGACGCGCCTGACGGGAAGCGGCTGGTAATGACCCTGTCGAATGGTCTCGATGAGGTCGTCGCCAACTGCCTTGAAGTGCTGCACAAAATTATCGACAGTAATCCCGTCAATGCCTGCGGCACCTTTGTTGCTTCGCACGTGTTTCCATGCAGCATTAAGATTTTCTTTGCTGAGGATGGCTTCAAGCAGATTTTCATTTGAGTTGAGTGTCATGGCAGTGCGCTACGGCAATTTTATATCCGGCTGGCAACATATCAGTAGGCTAGCCCTGTCTTTTAACTCGTGGAGTTTGGGTTCAGGCCTTCACCGCATCCAAGGTATTAATCTTGGTATTAGGCTACTATGCCGTCGGCTGACTTCTGTTTAATCACCTTGATCATTACTGACCAAGGCGCCGCTGTGTTCCACCAATTTTGTTTACCCCCGCGATGGTGGGGCCTACTTATGAGTCAGCGGCCACGCTGACAGCTTTACAGCAGCAGGTTGAACAGATCTCCCCAGATAAAAACGTGAACTTTCACTACACAACTGCATCATTTACTCTACCCGTTAGATCATATGGCTTCGGTGTTCTTGGCCACCTCGCCTCCAGGCTAAGCCTTATATGATGTTTCTGTTCGTCAGCTCGTAGTTTTGCTAGCGGCTTCCTCCCCACAAAACCTCACGGTGTTGCAGTTGCCATTCGCTAGTAGTTAGCATTTAATGGAATCCATTAAACGGTGATCTTCCTACAGGGGACTTTCACCCCATTAGTTCACGCCCATGCTGGGCGTACCAAGGCGCTCAAATACGTTCCGGCCCGTTGGGCCTCCACCGGACACAAAAGGCCGTGGCTCGTTTCACTCTGCCACAACCTTTTGTGCCGTTTAGCTTGGCGTTATGTGAGCAGGAAATAGAGCATATGGACATCGCGATACAAATGATTGATCAAGCTTGGCAATTACTTGTGCGTATTCCATTTTGGTTGTTGTTGTCCACACCATTGATAATCGCTCTCTACTTTTATGCAAAGAAAATCAGAAGCGTGCAGTGGAATATGGCAATAAAACTGTTGCTTTTTGTTCCACTTTCGGCCGTCTTACTTGCTCCAATGCCGGTTGGCATGTTCATAGCACTCGTGCCTAATGGTTTTTTGCTCTTTAGTGGCCTTGAGTACTACAGTAGGGTTTTTGCCTGGTGTGTTTCATCCATACTCGTATCAATGATAGTTTGTTACTTCGTAGGCAAGAAATACCTGAGACCCACATAACAAGTGACTATGGTTGCTCGTCAAGTTTTTAAGCCATACTTTCATCCCAGTAGGTGTTGTTTTTCACCATCGTATTCAGGATCGTAATCTGCTTTCTCATGTAGGCAATCAGAGCGACCTTTTTAGGTTTGCCAGCGTCGACTAATCGCTTGTACATCGGCTTTAGTTTGGGATGATGCTGTATGGCCGACATGATGGAAACAAACAAAACCGTTCGTACACGATGCCTTCCACCCCGAATATATCTCTTTCCCTGGAAGCTGCCGCTATCACGGTTCATCGGGGCGATACCGACAAGTGCAGCGATTTCTTTACGGTTCAATTTTCCTAGCTCGGGAAGTTCACTCATCAATGTATAAGCCAATACATTTCCAACCCCTTTAGCGCTCAACAATAGGTCCCGCCTTTGCCGCCACTCAGACACACTGTTAACCAGTTTATCCAGTTGCTTGTCGATACCTTGTAACTCTTTCTTGATGGTGTTTAGAATGGCCTGTATAGGTTTGTGCACTGATTTAGGCATCCTCTGAAGCCGATTCTTTTGCATTGTGCTCATCTCTAAACACTGACTTCTTACCGCCAGTAAGTCACTGATCTCCCTAAGTTTTTCTGGCTTTAGCTCCGATAGTCTTGGCTTTATGGCCTCACCAAAATGTGCAATATCCATTGCATCTAGCTTGTCAGTTTTGGCGAGGCGCTCTGCGGATTTGGCGAAGCTTCTTATCTGTGAAGGGTTGCAAACAACAACAGGTAATCCTGCTTTGTCAGCGGCGCAAACAAACTCTAATTCGAGTCTTCCTGTAGACTCTATTAATACTCTTTGAGGTTTAAGAGGTTGTAATTGTTTAATGGCATCCTTAATTCCATTTTTATCATTGGCAACACTAAAGAACTGGCCAGTAGGTCTCACATAAATATCGAGTTGTTTACTGCTGGTATCGATACCGACATTGATCTCTTGAGGTTCCATAAGATAAGCTATCTCCGCCTTGCTATTCGGGCTCGAGGCCCACATGACTATTCGAGTTATGCCTAGTGAGTGTCTGTCACGTTCCTACTTGTTAACGGTCTTTATAAACCGGCGCAGCAACGAACTGTGACAAACAAGGCCTTCGGTGGCCGCCGAAGGTGGGTCTCAATTTACCCGTTAGCGAAAAGGATTTTCAACATCAGAATCAGGCAAGAACAACCATACAAGCCGCAGAAATCGCTCCCTTTGGTCGCTGGGACAGCCAAAACGCTACGCTTATTTGTCTGCCCTTGTGCGGGGCGTAAAAGGTACGTCAATGATTAGAGCGATTCTCGTAATAGTTTCCCTAATCATAATATCGGGTTGTGTTGGTTTGGCTATTGGTACTTACGGGAAAAAAGAGTGGGCCAGAACAGAATTCAGTCTAGGGAATGAGAGAAATCAATTCTCTTTCGAAAAGAGAGATTCGCCTTACTCAGACCTTGAAATTATTGAACGTTGGGGAGATCCTGATTCTGTAGATCTGTTTGAGTATTGTAAGGTGCTTATTTATAAAGACGGAACATCATGGGCTGGTGCAGGAGCATTTGTTGGCGTAGTGCCAGTTCCGCTCGCGGTACCAACTGGAACGTATAAGAATCGCTTTTATCTTCGTAACAATGCAGCTGTTGGCTTAATTCAAGAGTACGGAGAAATAGATCGTGCTGTTGGCTATACATGTGGTAGCAATGAGTGCGTGGCTAGCGCTGGAGAAAAGGTAAATGAGTCTGAGCTTGATACTAAAGTGGCAGTAACACAATGGTGTGCCAAGTCCCTTTAACAAACGTAGGTAGTATGTTTTCGGGCCTGCGCGGGATGCCCAGCGCTGTGCACATATTGTGCGCGTTGCTGTGTGCGTTATTTGTCACTTTAGGAGCTATCCATGATTTCTGAAGATTTCTCCGAAAGGATTGAGAGCTTTGATGAATGCTTAAGCCTGAAGCTCTCAGAAGTCGACAATATACAAGGTGGAGATTCACTCCTTTACCGAAAAATTCTTTATGTTTCATTTTTAGACTCACTGGCAGCGTGCGTTTATCCAAATTCAGGAAACAAGGTTAGGTTTACTGGACTTATCGATCGATTTTCTCATTAGCCTGATCGGGATAGGCTTTGTATCGTACACATCGCAAGGTTTTGTTCACTAAACTTCGAGCTTTAGCCAGGAAGGCTCAGGCATGAGTCACTCATAATGTTAAAAGAGTGGCAAAATGACTTAGACTACACAGGAATAGTTAGAGGCGAGAAAAACCCAACTTATAGCGATTTTAAGAAAATATGGCCAAAAAGAGCTAGCGAAAGTGGGCTGCCTTATCAGCTTTCCGATTTTAAATTAGTAAATCTGCTGTATCGGTTGAGAAATGTATTGGTTTATTAGTTCCAGTCTCCCGGCCGGGAATTAGGTCCCATATTGCCAGATTAGCATTTTTTCCAGTTGTTCAAAACTATTGATGGAAATCATAAGCTAATTCCTTTGCATTTTGAGTTAGTATATTCATCAGAGTTTTTAAGTGATCTATGTGGAAAAATCTTAAGGAATGTTGTTGCATATCTTAGGGAAAGCAATATAAATCCTTTCCCGAATCATTATTCAGGTGACTACTGGCTGTAGTATCTAAACAAATAACAAGCAGTGGCGGTCGGACCCAGTTTTCGCTCCTGTCTCGCTGAAACCTTCTCTCATTGAGTAGACGCTTGTCTACTCAATGGCGTAAGAAAAAAATAAATCAAGGCTAATAATTTTTTGGTGTTAAGCATTTGCAGTATTTTGCTAGAATAGGTAGGTACCCTTGTTAAGGATAAAAGATGAAATATGGAATGCTGATAGCCCTGGTCGGGGTTGTTACTATATCGGGCTACTTTATACTTGAATCAAATCAAGAGAGTAGAAATTCAGATTTTGATAGAGAGGTACGCAAACCTCGCGACTTCAGTGAACAGAAGAATACCTTGTCTAAAGGGGATAATCGTAAGATAACAAATGAAGAAGCGGGTCAATTAATAGTAATGGAAGAGGCTGGGATTGGAAAATCCGTTGATGAGGGCGAAGTGATGCCCCCAACTTTTGTCGATCGGCAGGAAGACGAGCACTCTCATGATAATGGCCATGATAGTGGTATAAAGTATTTGCTGACCATTAATAATGATATTAATGGTGAGTATACGCCTACAAACCCAGATTTCAGTCGTCACGGAACCCCCATTTCTATCAATGAAGAAAGCATTCGAAGCCTTAGAAAAAATGAACTACTAAATTTTCCTCTCGATAAAAACCGTACTCTTTTGGTCGAAAGTGTCGATAAGAAAAACAGTGGCGCCGTCAATGTCCGATTTTCAGTTGCGAATGAAGACAATATTTATCGAGGCTTTATTACTGTTGGCAATAAAGCTACCTTTGGCCGTATCATTACTCCGGAGGGAGGGTATGAGTTAGAGGTTGTTGATGGTAAGGGGTGGATTGTTAATACAAGTTATATTGATGACAAAATGCCAGAAGATGGTATCGATTACGTGGCACCAAGAAATTAAAAAATTATAATGGAGTAAAGTATATGAATAATAAAGTATGGTTAATTTGTCTTCTTGTTTTAGGTTTCTTTTGGGAGGAGTGTAGTGCTGACGAGGTCACAGTATTAGTTTTATATACAGAGGCAGCACAAAGCTCGGTTGCAGGAGGGGCTATTGAAGATAAGATAGATAGCTATATAGAAGCAAGTAATGATACTTATCGTGCTAGCGGTATTGACATTACTCTTTCCTTGGCAAGTGCACAGCTTATTACCAATGTTGACGATACGAGTACGAATAATACGCAAAACTATAGTTATGAAGATGCGCTAGATGACCTGACAGGTGGTTTGAGCCCCTTTCATAATGTCCCAAATTTGCGTAATACTTATGGTGCTGATTTTGTTGTTTTGTTGCGCGATACGGACAATGATTGGGGGGTACGGATGGATTGATAATGATGGCGGCAGGAGTGATCTCGCATACAGTATCGTTCGCATCAAGAATCCAATGGAAACATTTACTCATGAAATTGGTCACAATATGGGGCTGGCTCATTCTCGCCGCCAGGTGGCAGACGGTGGTGTTCCTGGAATAGAAATATACGCCGCAGGCCATGGTCTGGATAGAAATTATCCGTCGGAGTTTGGTTTTGTGACGGTGATGGCATACGGGTCTGCTTTTAATGGCGCACCAAGGTTGGCACTTATGTCAAATCCTTCTATAAACTGTGATTCTGGTACTAGTGTTAGCCCATGCGGAATTATTGAGACAGATCCCGATGATGGGGCTAATAGCTCGAAAGTCCTCAATGCTAGAAAATCTATATATAGGAATTATCGTCTTGCCCCTACCGTAGCATCAATATCATTTAATGATTCTAATCTATTATCTTGTTTGACCTTTTCACAATTTACTCTTATCCCGGTCTTTACATATCTGAATTGTGCAAACTTTAACATTGAATCTCTGGCTGGTTTAGAGGGTCTTACAGGCTTGACCTATGTAAACATACAAGATAACAATATCTACAGCTTGCAGCCATTGCTTGAATTGCCCAATCTTCAAACTGCTGTAGTTTCCGGAAATGATAATGCAATTTGTTCACAGCTAACTCTTCTTGAAGAAAAACTTGGAGCAAGTAATGTGATACGATCTGATGGATGTTTTCCATTGGCGGCAGTGCTCGTTTCTATAAACACTTTGTTGCTTTAAATCTTGCAGGAGATTGTAAGGGTGGCGTGTATGGTGCTGCAGTTTCATTGTGGCACTATAATAAATACATATACATATATTTTATGTGCAGATTTTTCTGCTTCTATTTCATAAATTAGAAGGTCTTATTTTTACGCAATAAATACAATCTCTTAATGTTGCTGGCAGGTCAATTTATAACTCAATAAATGGCTCATTTGGTGGTCATATATACCGTCCAGTTATTGATTAAGTTTTCGGGGGATTCGCTAAAATTTGACTCTGTATGTTTTTTACTTTATTAGATTTTGTGCGTTTATAGTGACCCACTAATCCCGAGTGCCAGTTCAGGTCTAATTGGGAAGTGGATAGGTATTTCTTAGAAGAGAGGTTCTTTTATACGCTATAAATGGAGAAGCATTTAAGTGCTTCTCCATTTTAATAAAATATTATTGGTTTGCTCAAAAAATTTTCACGCAATAATATTCTGGTATTCAAGATTGTTTAGTTTGTTGATTTATAACATAGGGCTTATTCAATCCATACTCTAGTATAGACCCGTTTCTGTTCTGGAGTATCAATAAACCCATCCCGATCATGTAGGACTTTGGTGTTGTCAACAAACACCATGTCTCCAGTGCCCATATAGAAGCTTAATGTATTTTCGGCGCTGTTCAGTTCGTTGTCTAATATATCTAGAGCTTCGACTACTTCTTGTGATAAAGGCTTGTTCACGCGCTGATGGCCTTTCTCAATCCAGTACCGCATATAACGAATGCTGAGCTTTTCGTTTGAATATTCGAAAATAGGAAAACAGTTCTCAAGTATGTTTTTTATGTTTTTGTCACTGCCTGGAGTAACTAAATCTCTAATATAATTGTTGTACAGGATCTCCAGTTTTTGTGGAGCAGTTTTCCGTAAGTTTTCATGAACTTGAGCCGCAGAAACGATTTTCGATTTTCCACCCTCAATTGCTGGAGTAAGACAGCATAATCCAAGTATCTTTGGTTGTACGGTACGTTGTGAGCTATCAGTATGAACGCTAGTGGGTGCATTTGTCTGAGATACAGGAATAGCTTCGCTAGTGTAGTCTTTTCCTGTGTCGAGAATCCCATAAAGCCGACCATAAGTATCTATAGTATTGCCCATTGCCAGGCTAAGCTTTAGGAATAGTAGGTTAAGCGTTGGCTTACTTAATGATTCCTCGCCCTGTATCCATGCCACACCACTACCATGCTCTATTTCATATTTTATCTGGTTGGCAAGCTGGTCGAACTCAGGTGTGGCAACTGATTCTTGGGTCAGGTTATCAATCGGGCTGTTTTGTTGTTTGGCCCAGCTCTCCAAAGCCTCGACTTCAGATTTCCAGTTTGAAGGCCACAGAAACTTCCAGTTGGAAGTTGCGGTCATATCATTAGCAGTCCAGGCTTGAGCTTGAACTACTTCACTTGGGGCTAAGTTAGTCATTTACTTGCACCTTAAATAATACGTGTAGTGGATAGCCGGCTAGTGGTGAGAAAAAATCTGGATCTAGGTCGAGGTGCTCTTGAGTCACTGAAAGTTCTTGAACAGTTGGTAGGGATCTAAAGCCAGCTTGTGTGAGAGCTTCAAAATAGTGTGAAAAATTTTTATGCACGCATCGCACTGAAACTGGTTTTCCATCTCTGCGCCATATTTTTCCTTCAAATGTTTGATCTATACCATCTAGATAAGTCATGTTGCCGTGTTGAAAGTAGAACGGAGGAACTTCTTCCCTCATGAACGGAAGGCAAGGGTGAGGCACCGTAAAAATAAAGGTACCCCCTTTGTTTAGTAGATTCTTGACCTTGCTTATCACTTTTGTCATTTCTTCTATGGTTAGATAGTTGAAAAGAAATACAGCGATAGCATGGTCAAATTTATCTCTAGGGAATTCTGTAAATGTAACGGCATTTCCAACTGCATATTCTGCTTTCGTCAAATTTCCAGCAGAAGCTGTTTCCTTTGCCTGGGAAATCATCTCTGAGGAAGAGTCAACACCAAAGATTGAACCTGCTCCCTTATCGAGCAGCATCCTGGATACATAGCCTTCACCGCAGCCCATATCCAATATGTTTTTCCCGGAGATATCTCCGATTGCTTCCAAAACTTTGGGGCGAGCGGTGAAATCACTGAGTAGGATTTTCTCAGAGCGGTTCCAGCTGTGAGCTTGTTTGTTATAGATGGTTTCAGTTGATAGTGGTAAGTTCATCCCGAACTGCTCCTTCAATTTTAGGGATAAAGTATGCTATGCAGTGGTGTGTGTATTGGTGTTTACTACATGGCTGGTGAAATTTTAGGTATTTGCGGCTTTAATTATTTAAGTTTAATTGCTGTTTTGATAAGGCTAGCATTTTAAATATATAAAATTAGTCGTTTCCAGGAAGTCCATTTGGTAGTTTTTTGTATTCTGCAGCTTATTTTGGGTGGGCATGCTGGCAGTTTTTTATTGTTTGGTTTTGTTGCTTAGTTGAGTATGCAAAGCTGGAGGAGGAGCGTCAAGGTCTTTTCTTTGAGATGGAATATTCATAATTTACATTTTATTTATATTTTTCATGCCGGCTCAGGTTAGCAGTACTTTTGTTTTTAGAGTTGACATATGTCAAATAAAACTTATTTTTTGGGGTTGAATTTAATGGATTAAATTCGCTTTAAGATGCTGTTTGGGTAGGGGGAATGTAATCAGAAGTATGTTTTAGCTTGTAGTATTCAATTCTCTTAGGTTGGCTTGCTGTGCTTGATTAACGGCGCCTCTAGTTCCCCATATTCTTGGCGTCTCGATACTTAGAATAATTTTTTAGGATATCTTTTCCTTGGCTAGTCTGATGTTATTGTACTTTTGATTTTCTGGCGTCTAGGCATCTCGTTAAGCGTGATTTGATATGAGAGCAACCGCGATTGATTCGGTCGTTTTTTGCGATATTTTTAGTACATCAGCAATGCGTAAAGTTTTCTCGGATGAACAACGCGTGCAGTACTATCTCGATGTTGAAGCGGCGCTGGCCAAAGTACAGGCGGGGCTAAATATAATCCCTGCAGAGGCTGCAGAGGACATTACTCAACACTGTGATGCCAAGCAGGTAGATTTTGTAAAGCTTAAGGAGCAAACGGAGCTGATTGGTTACCCGGTGCTGGGTGTTGTAGAGCAGCTAGTGGCACTGTGTAGTCGAGATTTAGGGCAGTGGTGTCATTGGGGGGCTACTACTCAAGATATTACGGATACGGCAACCGTCTTACAGATTAGGGCGGCGCTTGAAATTGTTGAGACGGAGGTCAATGCAATCGCAGATGCTTTAGCAAGCCTGGCCAAGCGTTTCAGGGATACGCCTATGGTTGGGCGCAGCAATCTTCAACAAGCGGTACCTATAACGTTCGGCTACAAGGCGGCAGTTTGGTTGGCTGGTATTCATCGCCATCAAACGCGCTTAAGAGAGATAAAGTCTAGGGCGTTTGTAGGGGAATTTGGTGGTGCGGCGGGTAATCTTTCTTCCCTGGGGCATCAGGGGCTAGAAGTTCAAAGAGGAATTATGCAGGAACTCGATCTCGGAGTCCCTTGTATCGCCTGGCATACGATGAGAGATCGCGTTACCGAAGTGGCTTGTCTATTGGGGCTGATTACTGGCACCTTGGGAAAAATAGCCCTCGATATAAAACTAATGGCACAGACAGAAGTCGGGGAGGTGGCGGAGCCTCTTATATCTGGCCGGGGTGCGTCTAGTACAATGCCCCAAAAACACAATCCTCTATCAGCAGTTCTTATCAGCGGTACTGTCCCAGTGGTTAGACAGCAGGTTGCCTCTTTGCTGGAAGCGATGGTTGAAGACCATGAGCGGGCTACGGGCCCGTGGGAGATAGAGTGGATTGTTCTGCCGGAAATATTCTGTCTTACCGCATCGGTATTATCCCAGGCACGTTTTGCGCTAGAAGGACTTCAGGTATTTCCAGAAAAAATGATGCGAAACTTGGAAATGACTGGAGGTTTAGTGCTCTCTGAGGCTGTAATGATGGGACTGGGACCGAAACTGGGGCGTGAGAATGCCCACGATTTGGTTTACCAGATTTGCTGCCAGGCAATGGAGACGGGTCGTCCTTTTTCTGACTTGTTAAAGGAAGATAGACTGGTGTCGGGGGCTCTCTCTGATGCGGAGTTAGATCAACTTCTTGACCCTCATAACTATCTTGGATCATGCGGGGAGATGGTTGATGCAACGCTTGCTGGAAAAGAGCGCTGACTCAGTAACCTGCCGTTTCCCAATTGTCAGTGCTAGCTGCTGTGGATTGATTCTTGTGTCCGCTGCTCTTAATGCAAACTCTCTAAGATTAGAGTCTAAATATTTATCTTGGCTGGTTGTTATTTTTTCAGTCAACTATTTTATTTTTAAATAGATACCTGAAGAAAATGTAGGTTATTTATTTAAAGATAGGGATTCTATAGCTGGAAGAAACTTAAAAATTAACACAATCAAGAATCGATGCTTATTACTTGTGGTGTAACATATACAGTAATTTATTCGGTTCATGTTGTATTTAACTGGTGATCTGAAGGGTGGGGTGATGGGCAAGTTTAAATTGGCATTGGCACAGTTGCCGTCAGTGAAAGGAAATATTGAACGCAATATTGAGTCACATGTCCGTGCTGTAAAAGTCGCAGTAAGGAAAAAGGCCTCTATTGTGGTGTTTCCCGAGCTTTCATTAACTGGTTATGAGCCGGATCTGGCTGAACAATTAGCGCTTAAGATCGACGATCCACAGTTAAGCCCTCTAGCGGAGGTGGCAGCTGACAGTGGTGTTTGGCTAGTTGTGGGTGCGCCTATTCGTCAGAAGAATGGTATTGCGATCGGTTCGCTCGTATTTTCTCCTCAGGGTGAGATTTCTGTTTATTTGAAAATACATTTGCACCCTGGAGAAGAAAAGTGGTTTGTTCCCGGAGTTGAATATCTATCACTGAACATCGAAGGTGAGACCGTAGCTCTGGCTATTTGTGCAGATGTGTGTAACCCAGGTCATGTTGCCGCCTATGAAAAGCAGGGGGCTTCAGTTTATGTGGCGGGGGTATTGATTACTCCGACGGGATACCCGGAGGATAGTCAACAGTTGGCAAATTATGCTTTAGAGCACAATTTATTGGTGGCTATTGCGAACTTTAATCAGCCGACGGGTGGTTATTCCACAGCCGGCTGTAGTGCAGCTTGGGGCCCCGAAGGTGAGATTGTCAGTGCGAGTGATACAGCCAGCCAACTAGTTTGCGTTGAGCGTGATGATGAAGGGTGGTGTTCGGAGATTGTGTCTCTTTAATTGTGCAACTCTATAAATGGTAGTTGCCAATAGCTCCCTTCATTGACTCGCTTCCAGCTCTGCTACTAAAGCTGTCACCAATCCGGCTGCGGGCAGGGCTCGTGCGAGAGGGGCTCCTTGTCCGGCCCATTGAACGGCATATTCGTCATTGCCCGCTTTTGCAGCTGCTTGAGCCAGGGCTTTGCCCGCGGAGTAAGCGATCGGGTAATCCGGCAGAGGGGGAGCGCCCTTACTTAGTGCTTTATAGAATTGGTTGCTGATACCGCGAGCGGGGCGCCCGGAAATATTGGCGGTGATCTCTGTGTGCTGTGCGCGCTCACTTTGCAAGGCGCTGCGGTAGCTGTCGGAGGCCGCAGATTCCGGACAGAGGACAAATGCGGTTCCCATTTGCACGGCGCTAGCCCCGAGAGATAGTGCAGCGCGAATGCCAGCGCCATCCATAATGCCACCCGCAGCAACGATTGGTAGGCTACTGTGGCAACACAGCAATCGCACCAGCGCCAGAGTTCCAATTTCCTGGTCGCCCTCTGGGTGGAAGACCCCCCTATGCCCACCAGCCTCAATACCTTGGGCAATTAAAACATCGATATCAGCATCCTCAGCCAGTTTGGCTTCTTGAGGAGAGGTTGCCGTGGCCATCAAGATAATCCCTGCACCTTTTAGTGCGGCGATAAACTCTTCTGACGGTAGGCCAAAGTGGAAGCTGACAACCGGTGGCTTTTGCTCGAGCAAAACTTCCAGCATGGCCTTATTGCCGATAAATGTTGAGTAGGGTTCATTGATCAGCTTGGGAACCGGTGCATCGAGGGCGGCAAAATGTGGGGCGAGATGGGAAAGCCAGGCTTGCTCCCGTTGGGGATCTTTTGTCGGGGGCTGGTGGCAAAAGAGGTTTACATTAAAGGGGTGCTCGGTCTGGTCGTGAGTACAACGAATTTCATCTACGGCTTTTTCCACTGAGCAGGCGCCGAGTCCAAGTGAGCCGAGTCCTCCTGCATTGGATACAGCGGCGGCGAGAGCGGGTGTGGATACCCCGGCCATGGGTGCTGCAAAGATGGGATGGGAAATTCCGAGTTTTTCGAGTAATGGATTCATGGCCCTGCCTGTGAGTTGCGCTCCCCTTCTGGGCCACCTTAGTGCAGATTGTGCGAGGTAGCTATACCTCGCAGGCGTTACTGCTGCAAAAGTTTTTGGGGAGCGCGAACAGCAATCCTAGGTGGATTGCTTACAGGTGCAGGTTGAAACCGATGTATGGGCCTTTGATTTCAATATCGCTCTGCAAGTCGTCGAGCTCTTCCAGGTCGAGAGTCATTACGCGATAACCTGCTTCGATGGCAAAGTCGACAGCTGGTACAAAATCCCAGCGCACTTTAGCTGTCAGGTCGGTATGGGTATCGCCACGGTAGGCTGTTGCATTGCCTTGGGCAATTACAGACCAGCCGGTAAATGGAAGATCAAAGCGCGCCATGCCGTAGGCCATTGGCAGGTAGCCAGTGAGGTCGACAGTCTCTGCCTGGGTATCGCTCACTGCGGTAAATTCACCGTCATACATACGCGCGGTCAAACCGACATCCAGGTTTACCCAGTTGTCCAAAATTTCGTAGTAAAGGGTAGCGTCGGTATGGGTGAGGTTCAGATCTGTGCGGATTTCTGAATTGGCAGTGAAGGTTTCATCATCAAAAGTAACGGAGGTGGCCAGGGTATCGTCACCGTCGGTATCGATATTGCTGTGGGCCAGAAGCACATTGGGCACCAGGGGAATGGGGTGTTCCAGGGCAACCTGCAAGAAGGTAATGTTATCTTCCGAGAGGGACAGGTTATCCAGCTTGTATTCGTCGGTACCGATATTACCGCTGTAGCCTGGCAGCCATGCGCCGGCAGTAGCATCAAGGCCGAGGATAGTATCTGCGCTTGCGGTGCCGCAGGCGAGGAGGGTACTCAAGGCAAGTGCGGATTTCTTCATTGACTTCACTCCGTGATGAATTTGTCGCGGAGTTTACAGATAAATTTTTCCCGTGCCGTGGCTAAGTTGCACATTTTTACAAATCTTTAACGTTTTGCACTGGTAAAAATGGTGCGCTTGGGTATTGCCTGTTAGTAAATTGATCGCTTTTTTCCTGCCCCACTAAATAGCTGCTTCGAACAACATCTGTTGTAGCGCGCTGGCGGGATTGCTCAATGTTCGGCCCCGGTGACTGATTACGCCAAGGTTTCGTAGTACTTGCAGCTTTTTGACTGGCAGCACTGCCAGGCTGCTGTCCACCAATGTGTGGGGCAGAACACTCCAGCCGAGACCGACACAGGCCATCATCTTAATGGTTTCCAGATAGTTGGTTGCCAGTTTCGCGGTGAGTTTTAACCCTTGGGCATCAAACTCTCTTTTGATCAGGCGCCCGGTATAGGTATTCATATCCGGCAGTATGGCGGGATAGTTGGCGAGGTCGGTGAGTTCCAGTTCCGGCAGCTTTGCCAGGGGGTGATCCGGGGCGGCCACCACAACACAGGGGTCGGGCCAGATCACTTCGGCATTCAGGTGCGGATACTCCTTAAGTGCCAGGGTGACCACGGCCAATTCATATTTGGCGGCCATCAGGGCTTCGTAAGCTTGTTCCGAGTCGACAAAATCGATGTCCAAGGCAACCTGTGGGTAGCGGAAACTGAACTCTTTCAGCACTGGAGGTAGATGATGTAGACCCACGTGATGGCTGGTGGCGATACGCAAGCTGCCGCTGACCGAGTTGCTCAAAGCGCGCAATTCCCGCTCGGTGTCGCTGATTTCATTAAGTATATGGCGGGCGCGGGGCAGCAGGGCGCGACCGGCATCGGTGAGCTGCAATCGCCGTCCGATGCGGTCAAACAGCGGGGAGCCCAGTTGCTGTTCCAGGGCAGCCAGACGCTTACTCATGGCGGGCTGGGTCAGGTGCAGCAGCTCGGCGCCTTCAGATACCGAACCCTGTTCGGCGATTGCCAGAAATGCCCGCAGCCACTGTAGTTCCAAGTTGTTTCCCCTGAAGCGGTTTGTCGATAAAGGCTCAAATTGAGCCGCTGGATAAATGGCAGTGACGCCAGAAGATGGATATTACCCCAGTTTGGCTTTCGAATTCCATTTAGGAATACTTTGGATAATAAATATAAATTGGTGTTATTTGGTGGGTCTGGGTAGACTCAGGCTCTTAACTACTGAGAGGAATGGCTGTGGCAGGGCAAACACTCTACGACAAACTCTGGCAGGACCACCTGATCAAGAACTGTGATGATGGCTCCTCACTTATCTATATCGACCGCCACCTGATTCACGAGGTGACCTCCCCCCAGGCGTTTGAAGGCCTGCGTCTGGCTGGTCGCAAACCTTGGCGCAAGGATTCGCTAGTCGCCACTCCCGACCACAATGTGCCTTCCGAGGCGGCCGAGCGCGCCGCTGGCGTCAGTGGTATTCGCGATGATATCTCCCGAATCCAGGTACAGACCCTGGATGAAAACTGCCGTGACTTTGATGTAGTCCAGTTCGGTATCAATGAGCCGGGACAGGGTATTGTGCATGTGATCGGCCCGGAAACAGGTGCGACACTGCCGGGTATGACGGTGGTTTGTGGCGACTCACATACCTCCACCCACGGGGCGCTCGGCGCCTTGGCCCACGGTATTGGCACTTCTGAGGTGGAGCATGTGATGGCTACCCAGTGCCTTACCCAGAAGAAAATGAAGAATATGCTGGTTCGCGTCGACGGCCAGCTGCGCCCAGGTGTCACGGCTAAAGATGTGGTGTTGGCGATCATTGGCAAAATTGGCACTGCTGGCGGTACCGGTTACGCGATCGAGTTTGGCGGCGAAGTGATGCGTAATATGTCCATGGAAGGCCGTATGACCGTGTGCAATATGGCCATTGAAGGCGGTGCTCGCGCGGGGATGGTGGCGGTAGACCAGATCACTCTCGATTACGTGAAAGGCAAGCCCTACGCACCGAAAGACGAAATGTGGGATCGGGCAGTTGAGGCCTGGAGCCACTTGCACTCCGATGACGATGCGGTATTCGACGAAGTCGTGGTATTGGTCGGTGAGGATATTGAGCCGCAAGTCAGCTGGGGCACTTCCCCGGAGATGGTGGCGCCGATCAGCGCCCAGGTGCCTACCCCCAGTGACGAGAGCGATGCCACCAAGCGTACGGGCATGGAGCGAGCGCTGGAATATATGGGGTTGAACGCTGGGCAGAATATCAGCGATATCAAACTGGATCGCGTATTTATCGGCTCCTGCACCAACTCCCGGATTGAAGATCTTCGCGCAGCAGCAGAAGTTGCCAAGGGTCGTTACAAGGCGGATAGCGTCAAGCAGGTGCTGATTGTTCCGGGCTCCCAGGCGGTAAAAGCCCAGGCTGAGCGCGAGGGGTTGCACGAGATTTTTGTTGAAGCCGGTTTTGAGTGGCGCGAACCGTCCTGTTCCATGTGTCTGGCGATGAATGCGGACAAGCTGGGGGCGGGAGAGCACTGTGCTTCCACCTCCAACCGCAACTTTGAAGGGCGCCAGGGTTACGGTGGCCGCACGCATCTGGTGAGTCCCAGTATGGCGGCAGCGGCTGCAATTGCCGGCCACTTTGTCGATGTGCGAGAGATGGCACCGGTACAGCTGGAAGAGGAGATGGCCTGATGAAAGCGTTTACCCAGCACGAGGGTCTCGTGGTACCAATGGATCGGGCCAATGTGGATACCGACCTGATCATCCCCAAGCAGTTCTTGAAATCCATTAAGCGCTCTGGCTTTGGCCCGAACCTGTTTGATGAGTTGCGCTACCTGGATGAGGGGGTTCCCGGGCAGGACTGTTCCGGCCGTCCGCTCAATCCGGACTTTCCCCTTAATTTCCCCCGTTACCAGGGTGGTTCAGTGCTGATTGCACGGGAGAATTTTGGCTGCGGTTCCAGCCGTGAGCATGCGCCCTGGGCATTGGAAGATCACGGCTTCCGCGCAATTATCGCGCCCAGCTTTGCCGATATCTTTTTCAATAACTGTTTTAAAAATGGTCTTTTGCCGATTGTCCTGGCGGAAGATGTCGTGCATCAGTTGTTTGAGGAAACACACGGGCAGGAGGGCTACGCGCTCACCATCGACCTGGAACAGCAGCATGTGCGCAAGCCCTGTGGCGAGCTGATTCCATTTGAAGTGGATGCCTTCTACAAGCACTGTTTGCTAAATGGTCTCGATCATATCGGTCTGACCCTGGAGCACGCCGACGATATTCGCGCTTATGAGCAGGCGCGCCGAGAGAAAGCCCCTTGGCTTTTTGATGCGGTTCAGTAATTAAAGGAAATTCCTGTGACGAAAAAAGTAATGATTCTGCCGGGTGACGGCATTGGTCCGGAAATTGTTGAACAAGCCATGGCGGTGCTGGAAGTTGCATCGGGAAAATTCAATCTGGGGCTCAGCTTTGAGCAGGGCCTGATTGGTGGCTCATCTATCGATGCCCACGGTGAGCCTCTGACCGACGAAACTCTGAAGGCGGCGGGTGACTGCGATGCGGTGCTGCTCGGCGCTGTAGGCGGCCCCCAGTGGGATACCCTGGAGCGGGAAATTCGCCCGGAAAAAGGCCTGTTAAAAATTCGCAGCGGACTGGGCCTCTACGCAAATCTGCGCCCGGCGATTCTCTACCCGCAACTGGCCGATGCCTCTTCGCTAAAGCCTGAAGTGGTCGCCGGCTTGGATATTCTGATTGTGCGCGAATTGACCGGCGGCATTTACTTTGGTGAGCCGCGCGGTATCAAGACATTGGAAAATGGTGAGCGTCAGGGCTTTAACACCTACGTGTACAGCGAATCAGAAATTGAACGCATTGCCCGCTCTGCCTTTGAGGCGGCACAAAAGCGCAATGGCAAACTCTGTTCTGTAGACAAAGCCAATGTACTGGAAGTGACAGTACTCTGGCGCGAGGTGTTGGATCGCCTGGCTTCGGAATATCCCGATGTAGAGCTGTCCCATATGTACGTGGACAACGCGGCGATGCAATTGGTGCGGGCGCCCAAGCAGTTTGATGTGATGGTAACTGGCAATATGTTTGGCGATATCCTCTCCGATGCTGCCGCCATGCTTACCGGTTCCATTGGTATGCTGCCCTCCGCCTCCTTGAACGAAAGCGGTTTTGGTCTTTACGAGCCCTGCCATGGCTCCGCTCCGGATATTGCTGGCCAGGGTATCGCCAACCCACTGGCGACTATTTTGTCTGCTGCCATGATGTTGCGCTATTCCCTCGATATGAATGAGGCCGCAGATGCGATTGAAGCAGCAGTGAGCAAGGTGTTGGAGCAGGGTTTGCGCACTGCCGATATTTATACCGGCGGCTGCCAGAAAGTCTCTACCGCAGAGATGGGCGCTGCCGTTGTAGCCGCACTTTAAGTTTCGATTCCACAAGTTTCGAAACCGCAATTTTCGATTCCACTATCGCGCCGCTTTCCCGGCGGCGCACTTTGACCACCTCACATACAGGACACCGCAATGCAAAGAATAGGTTTTATCGGCTGGCGCGGCATGGTCGGCTCGGTATTACTGGAGCGCATGCGAGCAGAGGATGACTTTGCCCATATCGCCGAACCGGTTTTTTTCTCAACTTCCAATGCCGGAGGCACGGCGCCGGACATCGGCAGGCCGCTGCCGCCACTGGGCGATGCTTACGATATTGATGCACTGAGCCAGCTGGATGCGATTGTCAGCTGTCAGGGTGGCGATTACACCAAGGAAGTTTTTACCCGCTTGCGCGAGGCCGGTTGGCAGGGTTACTGGATTGATGCGGCTTCCAGCCTGCGAATGCAGGATGATGCTGTGATCGCGCTGGACCCGGTTAATCGCGATGTGATTGACCGCGCAATTGATGCCGGACAGAAAAACTTTATCGGTGGCAACTGCACCGTGAGCCTGATGTTGATGGCTCTGGGTGGGCTGTTTAAGGCGGGCATGGTCGAGTGGGTTACCGCCATGACTTACCAGGCGGCCAGCGGTGCCGGTGCGCGCAATATGCGCGAATTGATTGCGCAGATGGGTGCGCTGCGCGATGGTGTGGCAACAGAGCTGGCCGACCCGGCCAGTGCCATTCTGGAGATTGATCGCAAAGTAGCAGCAGATATGCGCTCAGCGGAATTCCCCACCGCAGAATTTGGCGCGCCACTGGCAGGCAGTTTGTTGCCCTGGATCGATACTCAATTGGAGAATGGCCAGAGCCGCGAAGAGTGGAAGGCGCAAGTTGAAGCAAACAAGATTTTACAGACCGAAACCCCGATTCCTGTAGACGGCACTTGCGTACGTATCGGTGCCATGCGCTGTCACAGCCAGGCTTTCACCATAAAATTGAAAAAAGATTTGCCACTTGCCGACATTGAACAATTGTTAAATGGTGCCAACGACTGGGTAAATGTAGTGCCCAATGAGCGTGAGGCTACGGTGCAGAACCTGACGCCAACAGCAGTTACCGGAAAGTTGGATATTCCTGTCGGTCGACTGCGTAAATTGAGCGTTGGTCCAGAGTACTTAAACGCCTTTACTGTAGGGGATCAGCTGCTATGGGGCGCCGCAGAACCCCTGCGCAGAATCCTGCTGATTTTACTCGGCAAACTGTAACTGGTACGGACCTGAGTAAGTCCTCTACTAAGTGTGGAAATAGGCCACTTTAGTGGAGGACTTTTTGCCAAGCTGTGAACTTCTTCGCGTAAAAAACGGCTACTGTTTGTCATAGCGCCTTTTTCGAATTTTCCCCACGGGTATAATCGCCCCTCATTTTCCCTTTCCAATTCAATGAAGTGATTTGCCATGTCCGAAGCCACCCGCGAACTGGTCATTGTCGGTGTTGATAACGCCGCCTTTGGTCCCCTGCTGGAAGTACTCGAAGAGCGTGAAGTAATTTCCGCCGAGCAGCTGAGTTTGCTGGAGACTGACGAACGGGAAGTAGACCCCCAGGTATTTGCCAATCGCAATATTCCGGTAGAGTCCCTGGAGAAATTTACATTTAACGATAAGCAGGTCGTGATTCTGCTGAGCGCCGGCGATGCCGTTGAAGCCGCCATGGCTGCCGCAGAGCAAAATGGCGCCTGGATTGTCGACGTGGCCAACAATACCCGTGGCGATGAAAGTGTTGCCCTGGTACACCCAATGTTTAACAGCGGGGAACTCGCTTCTGCCGAGCGCCGTGTTGTTGCGCTGCCAAGTGCCGGCGCCTCCATGGTGGCGGAAGCCCTGGCGCCCCTGAAAGATAAACTGCAAGCGGTAGAGGTACAGCTCAACCAGCCGGTGTCTGCCCTGGGCAAGGCCGCAATTGATGCGATGGCGGCACAAACCGCGCGGATGTTTAGTGGCCAGGACGCAGAAATTGATCCAGAGATTGGCCACCGATTGGCGTTTAACCAGCTCAGTGCCTGCGAGGCCCTACTCGCGAGTGGCCACACCCTCAGTGAGCTGACTTTGGTTCACGACCTGCGCCGCTTATTTGGAGACGCGGTAGCCGTCGATGCCAGCATCAATACGGTCTCTGTTTTCCACGGTCAGCTAGCTAATTTGGGCGTCGCTTTAACGGAAGATGTCGACCTGGAAAAAGTGCGTGCGCTGCTGGCAAATGGCGCTGGCCTCAACATGGCGGAGCAGCCCTCGGCAGAAAGTGCGGTGGGCAGCGACGTGACAATCATCGGCCGCTTGCGCCAAAGCCTACTTAACAAGCGACAGTTAAATCTTTGTGCGGTGTCTGACAACCTGCGCAAAGATGTAGCAATAAACTGTGCACAAATTGCTCACTTGTTGCTAAAAAACTACTGATAATTAATACTTAGCGGCCATAGTGAAGGTGTAATCTTAACTTTTGCCTGGCTGAAATTGGCGAGATATTCGCCATATTTGGCGGCTGCCTAAACGGCGGCCAAATCGTCGAACGATTACCGTTCAGTAATGGGGATGTTCTGAAGGCGCGCTTTTCGGAAGCCCTGGGAAGGTTCTAACAATAAAGGGAATCGGATATGCGTGTGCGTAAGTTGGCACTTGCAGTTGGTCTAGTCGGTGCACTGGGAAGCAACGCGGCTCTGGCGCTTGGACTAGGTGAGATCAAGCTCAACTCGACCCTTAACCAGCCTCTCGATGCGGAAATCGGATTGCTGCAAACTCGCGGTTTGGAAGATACCGAAATTAGGGTTCGCCTCGCAGGCCCTGAAGAATTTGAGCGAGCTGGTGTCGAGCGTTCTTACCTTCTCACTTCTTTAGATTTTGAAGTAGATTATTCAGGTGGCAAGCCGGTTATCCGTATTTCCAGCCGTGAAGCAATTCGCGAGCCCTTCTTGAATTTCCTTGTTGAGACTCGTTGGCCCAGTGGCCGTTTATTGCGCGAATATACGCTGTTGATGGACCTGCCGGCGTTTTCTCCTACCGCAGCACAACAGCCCGTGCGTGCGGCTGAGCGCGAACGCCAACAAGTGCGTCGCAATACCCCGGTACAGCAGCCTCAGCGACGGACAACACCTGCGCCGAGCAGTAATCAAGCTCCGGCACAGCCGACTCCCACTGAAAGCGTTACTCCTGAAAGTCGGGAGGCGGCGCGTCCACAACCTCGCTATGTGTCCACAGAAAGTGGTGACAGTAGCCAAGTTTACGGCCCGGTAAGTTCTTCAGATACCCTCTGGGAAATTGCACTGCAAAATCGTGCCAGCCGCGAGTTTTCTGTGCAGCAGACTATGCTGGCGATCCAAAGGCTGAATCCGGAAGCCTTTATTAATGACAATATTAATCTGTTGAAGAAAGGCGCCGTTCTGCGTCTGCCTAATACAGAAGATCTGCGCACACTGACTATGACTGAGGCCATCTCTGAAGTGGCCCAGCAAAATGATTCTTGGCGTCAGCGCTCCGAAGTGGAAGTGACCACAGGTGCACCACTGGATGCCCGCGCAGTTGAGGAAGAGTCTTTCACCAGTGAAACGGTTGAAGGGCGTGTGAGTCTTGTTACACCTGGGGATAATGAGTCTGTATCTTCGGGCTCTGGAGCTGGCTCTGAAGACAGTGCAGCGCTTGAAGGCAATCTCACTATGGCTGAGGAAGAGCTGGATAAGTCCAAGCTTGAAAACTCAGAATTGCGTGAGCGGATTTCCGAGCTCGATGAGCAGATTGACACCATGGAGGCGCTGGTCGAGGTTTCCAGTGAAGAGCTGGTAGCTGCGGTCGAGGCTGCTGAGCAGTCCGATGCGCTGCTCAATCCCACTGTGGTGGATGATGCTGAAGCGGAGCTCGCAGATGACAGCCTTGCTGTCGACGATAGTGAAGAGCCAGAGGGTGCAATCGACGCAGAAGAGGAAGCTGCTGAAACTGAGCCGGCTCCATCGGAAGAGCGCAACCGGGTAGTGGCTGTGCAAACCAAACCCAAGCCCACCTTTATGGAGCAGCTCGCCGATAATGGATTGCTGATTGGCTTGGGCGGTGGGGGCTTGTTGGCCGCTATATTTGGTCTGTTTACCTGGCGTCGCCGCAAGGCCGAGCAAGAGGCGCAGCAAGAACTTGAACAGCAGATGGCTATGGAACATGAGCCGCTGGATATTCCTGAGCAAATTGCCGAACCCGATGAAACTCTCGCTGCAGTAGAAAGTATGGAGGCCGACGACACTTTCGATCTGGGCGATCTCGGCGATGTAGGCACTGATGACCCTATTTCTGAAGCGGAGATTCACCTGTCCCTGGGGCAGTACGAGGAAGCTGAAAGCAAGCTTTTGCTGGGGCTGGAAAAAGACCCGCAGGTGGTCGATGCACGCCTGATGTTGATGGAGGTCTACGCCCACAACCAGGATGTTGAGAGGTTTGACGACCACTATCGCCAGCTGCTCAGTATCAGCGACGGCCCAGCTGCCGATCGCGCCGCGCGCCTGCGTGAATCCATTGTTGGTGCACCGGATTTTGAAGCCCCGGCTATGGGTCTATCCAATGAATCCTTCGAGGCAGCGCAGCTCGACGATATTGGCGCGGCCCTGGACGATGACTTCACAAGTGCGGAACCGGATCTCGACAGCAGCGATAGCCTGGAGCCTGACACGTCACTCCTCGACGATCTGACCATGGATCTGTCATTGGATGAAGACAAGTCTGATTCTGACCAGGAATTGTCCTTGGATCTGGATTTGGATAGTAGTTTTGAAGAGCCGTTACAGGTGGCTGCGGAGCAGGGCGAATCCTTCGATACGGAGTTCAGCCTGGATGATTTGGATCTGGACGGTGCTCTCGATGGTGATAGTCAGGAAACCAACCTCGCGGCATCTGAGCCAGAAACTGAAAACGACTTAAATCTTGACGAGCTTGATTTGGGTGAACTGGATCTGGGTGATTTGGGCTCAAGCAATCAAGGGTCCGCTTTGGTCGAAGACGATTTGGGGCTAGAACCTTCTGATAACACAGATGAAAGTGTCGAAGCTCCAATAGAATTCGACACCTCCGACTTGGATCTCGATTCTCTCGACCTGGAGCCGGAGGCACCAGAAAACAGTGCGGCCTCAGTTGAGGCTCAGCTGGAAGAAAAGGCAACTACCAGCGGTGGTTCCGTTCCGGGCCTGGATTTTGAGCTGGATCTTTCCATGATGGAGGAAGAGACCCAGCCGAAGGCGGAAGAAGAGGCTTCGTTTGAGCTGGATACGGCCTTTGAGTCGGATGATGCTCTGGAGTTGGATTCAGCTGACAGTGGTTTGAGCGAAGAGATCTCCCTGACAGAAGGGGTCTCCTCTGCCCAGGAGCCTGCAGAAGAGTTATCTATGGATGACTTCTCTGAGGGCGATCTGGAGATGATCGGCGGGGACTTGGATTCCGAGCTGGATCTCGACGGTATCGACCTGGATGATATTGCTGCGGATCTCAACGCAACTGAACAGCCCTCGGCAGAGGTAGCTGCGGCCAGCAGTGAGCCGGTAGCAGATTTATCCCTCGATGCCGACCTGGATTCTCTCGATGCCGCAGGTATGGAGCTGGCCGGGGCTAGCGACCTGGACTTCAATGCGGATGCTATTGAAGAGGAGTTCTCCCTGGAGGAGGAGCTGGCTCTCATCGATGAATCCACTGAGGGTGATTTGACTCTTGAGCCAGAACCCCTGGTTGAAGCTAAGCCTGAAGCGATAGAGCAGGTTGAGGCGATTGTCGAAAAGCCGTCAGATTCTGACTTTGGTGACCTCGACTTCAACCTGGAAAGCGACCTCAATTCAGAGTTGAGTTTGCTGGAAGGCGGCGATGAGATGGCGACCAAGTTGGAGCTGGCTCAAGCTTATATGGATATGGGTGACGAAGAGGGCGCTAAGGATATCCTCAAAGAGGTCGCCCAGGATGGTGGCGGTGAACACAAAGACCGCGCCGAGGAAATGCTGGAGCGGATGGTGTAAGCTAGCAGCGTATTCCGTTTTTGAAAAAACCTCGCACTGGTTGCGAGGTTTTTTTATTTTTACCGGGAAGTTCCCGGCAGCGATTTTTACCCGGCGCAGTGGCAGCGGGGAGAGCAAGTGGTTTTGGTGATATGAGTCAGGTGACGCAAAGGGAATATATTTACAAGCCCAATGGGGAGGTTCCTGAAGGTGAGGGGCTGCCCGAAGGGCTGCGCCGTATAGCCCTGGGCGTTGAGTACTGCGGAGCCAAGCTGCACGGTTTCCAGAAACAGAAGTCTGCATCGGAGACTGTCCAGGCTCATCTGGAGCGGGCTTTATCCACTATTGCAGCGGAGGATGTGACCCTGGTTTGTGCCGGGCGTACCGATGCGGGCGTTCATGCTACCAATCAGGTCATCCACTTTGATACCCGAGCGCAGCGCCCGGACCGCGCCTGGGTGCAGGGAGTTAATACCAAGTTGCCGGATTCAGTGCGGGTGCGCTGGGCGCGGGAAATGCCGGCGCAGTTCCATGCACGTTTTTCCGCTCACGCCCGCAGTTATCGCTACCTGATCCACAGCGCACCGACCCGCTCGGCCCACAGCGCCGCTGAGGTAACCTGGACCCAGCATTCGCTGGACCTGGAGGCGATGCGTGAGGGAGCCAGCTACTTGATCGGCCGCCACGACTTCACCAGCTACCGCGCCTCTCAGTGCCAGGCCAAGAGCCCGGTGCGCGAAATTACCCGCCTGGATATTGCCTCGGTGGGTCAGCTGGTTGCCTTGGAAATTAGTGCTAACGCATTCCTCCACCATATGGTGCGCAATATCACTGGGGTTTTGATGGCAGTGGGGAGAGGGGAGCGTCCACCAATTTGGGTAAAAGAGGTGCTGGATCAGCGGGACCGCTCCGCCGGAGGTGTTACTGCGCCGCCGTTTGGCCTGTATCTCGTTGATGTGCGCTACCCGGATCATTTCCAGCTTCCCCAGTGTGAGCCGGGGCCACTGCTGGTGCCACAGCCTTTGGGTGCTTTGCTATCCAGTTAGACTGCTGAATTTTTCGAGGCTAAAGCAAATCTGGGAGAGGGCGTGCATTTCGCGCCTTCTGACTATCTGCTAGTATCCGTCGTTCCCTCTTTTGATCGGCCAGCCGGCTGAGTCCAGGTTACACGATGCAAGTAAAAATATGCGGCATCACTTGTATAGAAGATGCCCTGATGGCTGTAGATGCAGGTGCCGACGCGTTGGGCCTGGTATTTTATAAGCCGAGCCCGCGCAATATCGATCTTGATATGGCAGCTAAAGTTGCAGCGGCAGTTCCCCCATTTGTCACCCTGACGGGGTTATTTGTCGATGCGGCACAGAGTGAGGTGGACGCTGTACTGGAATCGGTGCCGCTTAACCTGTTGCAATTCCACGGCGATGAAAGTGCCCGTTTCTGCGAACAATTCCGGCGCCCCTATATCAAAGCGTTGCGGATGAAAGATGACCTCGATGTCAAAGCCGCAATGACTGAGCACCCCAAAGCCCGGGGCTTTCTATTGGATGCCTACAGGCCCGGTATCCCCGGTGGTACCGGAGAGACCTTTGATTGGGACAGGGTTCCCCAAGATAGCAGTCGCCCGATCGTTCTTGCCGGTGGCTTGAATCCCGCGAATGTAACTGCAGCAGTAGAAGCTGCGCGCCCACAGGGGGTGGATGTGAGCGGAGGTGTAGAGCGTCAGCCGGGACGCAAGGATCGAGAAAAAGTTTTTGCGTTTGTCAGCGCTGCGAAGAGATAGATTTAGAGGCGGTACCGGAAGTGCCGCCCGCCGGCTTGGCCGGCGCGAGCCAGCAAATACCAGCAGATCGACGCATCTGCGCCAGTATTTTCTGGCGACGTTTGAATAGTTCAGGGAGAACTACGGCTAATAGTATTGAAGCGGCACAGGGAAGTGCCGCCCGCCGGCTTGGCCGGCGCGAGCCAGTAAATACCAGCAGATCGACGCATCTGCGCCAGTATTTTCTGGCGACGTTTGAATAGTTCAGGGAGAACTACGGCTAATAGTATTGAAGCGGCACAGGGAAGTGCCGCCCGCCGGCTTGGCCGGCGCGAGCCAGTAAATACCAGCAGATCGACGCATCTGCGCCAGTATTTTCTGGCGACGTTTGAATAGTTCAGGAAGAACTACGGCTAATAGTATTGAAGCGGCACAGGGAAGTGCCGCTCGCCGGCTTGGCCGGCGCGAGCCAGCAAATACCAGCAGATCGATGCATCTGCGCCAGTATTTTCTGGCGACGTTTGAATAGTTCAGGAAGAACTATTCAAACAGTAGGTAAACAGAAAGAAAGTTTTAACCCACGTGACCACGGAGTATGAGTGTGAGTAAGCCAGGTGCTATCGATTTTTCCACCTTCCCGGATGCGAGCGGACATTTTGGTCCCTACGGCGGTCGCTTTGTATCGGAGACGCTGATCAGCGCATTGGATGAGCTTCAGGCAATGTATAGCCGCCTGAAAGATGATCCGGATTTTGTCGCTGCCTTTGATCACGATCTGGCGCACTACGTAGGCAGGCCATCGCCGCTGTATCTTGCTGAGCGACTGACTGAGCAGGCGGGCGGTGCGCGAATCTGGCTTAAGAGGGAAGATCTGAACCATACCGGTGCGCACAAGGTAAATAACACGGTGGGCCAGGCACTGCTGGCCAAACACAGCGGTAAAACCCGTGTTATTGCCGAAACCGGCGCTGGTCAACACGGTGTGGCTACGGCAACCGTGGCAGCGCGTCTCGGTTTGCAGTGTACGGTTTATATGGGTGCGGAAGACGTTAAGCGCCAGTCCCCCAACGTATACCGTATGAAACTGCTCGGGGCAGAAGTGGTGCCGGTGGAATCCGGCTCCAAGACCCTAAAGGACGCCATGAATGAAGCCATGCGCGATTGGGTAACCAATGTCGATAATACTTTCTACATTATCGGCACTGTGGCTGGTCCTCACCCTTATCCGCAATTGGTGCGCGACTTCAACTCTATTATCGGCCGTGAAGCCCGTCGCCAGAGTCTGGAGCGCTTTGGCCAGTTGCCCGATGCGCTGGTGGCCTGCGTCGGTGGTGGTTCCAATGCGATTGGCCTGTTCCACCCGTTCCTGAATGACGCTGAAGTGAAAATGTTTGGTGTCGAAGCCGGCGGTGAAGGCCTGGCTTCTGGTAAGCATGCTGCACCACTGAATGATGGTATTCCCGGTGTTCTGCACGGTAACCGCACCTACCTGATGGAAGATGATGACGGCCAGATTATCGAGACTCACTCGGTTTCTGCGGGGCTCGACTACCCGGGTGTTGGCCCTGAGCACTCTTGGCTGAAAGATATCGGCCGGGTGGAATATGTCACCGCCGATGATGATGAAGCCCTGGATGCCTTCCGTCGACTCACTCGCACTGAGGGTATTTTGCCGGCATTGGAATCCAGCCATGCAGTCGCGTACGCGCTCAAGTTGGCGGCTTCCATGAGCCCTGAGCAGAATGTCCTGGTGAATCTCTCCGGCCGAGGCGATAAGGATATTTTCACCGTTGCCGCTATTGACGGTATCGAGGTGTAGCAATATCACCGCCCGCCTCTGAGGCGGGCAAAATGGGTGAGGATCAAATAATTGAGCTGGCTTTTTGCCAGGAGTAGCTCAGGGAATAAACTGTGACAGAACAAAATAGAATTGATCGCCGCTTTGCCAAGTTGCGCGATGAGGGCCGCAAGGCACTGGTAACTTATATTGTCGCTGGCGATGGCGGCTTGGACAATACTGTGCCGCTGATGCATCAGTTGGTGGCCAGCGGGGCCGATGTTATTGAACTGGGGGTGCCATTTTCCGACCCCATGGCAGAGGGCCCGGTAATTCAGAAAGGGCATGAGCGAGCACTGGCCAATGGGGCTTCGCTGCGCAAATGTTTGGCATTGGTGAAAGAATTTCGTCAGTCGGATAGTGACACCCCGGTAATCCTGATGGGCTATGCCAACCCTATTCAGCGTATGGGTGAACTGGAGTTTGCTGAAGCGGCGTCTACTGCGGGTGTCGATGGTGCCCTGACCGTAGATCTGCCGGCTGAAGAGTCCGGTTCCCTGAATGCCTTTTTGGCGGAGCGCAACCTGCGCAATATCTTCCTACTAACGCCTACCACCACTGAAGAGCGTATTCGTGAAATTACCGATGTTGCCAGCGGCTTTGTTTACTATGTATCCCTGAAAGGGGTTACCGGAGCAGGCCACCTGGATTTGGATTCGGTGCGTGACAATCTGGACCATATTCGCCAGTTTACCGATCTGCCCCTGTGTGTTGGCTTCGGTATCAAAGATGGTACCTCGGCCCGCCAGGTCAGTGCCCATGGCGACGGTGCTGTAGTCGGTAGCGTGCTGGTGTCGGCGGTAGATGCGGCGGCAGACCTGGAAGCCGCTAAAACGGCGGTTGGGGCTATTGTCAGCGAGATGCGCGAAGCCCTGGATCGCTAAAAGCAGCTATAGGTCTAAGCACAAAGCTGGCCAGAAAGCCAAAAATAGCGGCTGATCTGGCCGGGTTTGTTGTTCAGCTTAGTGTTTTAATTCCTAGCCTGAAACCCACTGGTCGGTAAAATGTGCCGGCCCAAAGAAAGCCTCCGGATTTGGAAACGAGATGAGCTGGTTAGAAAAAATTGTCCCTGCGGTAATTCGCACAGAGCGTCGCACCGGCAGCAGCAAGGTCCCCGAGGGGGTTTGGAAGAAGTGCGTCAAATGCGATGCGATGCTTTATCGCCCGGAGCTGGAACGCAATCTGGATGTGTGCCCCAAGTGCGATCACCACTTTAGAATCGGCGCCCGTCGCCGCCTGGATATCTTCCTCGACGAGGAAGGTCGTGAAGAGCTGGCCACCGATGTGCAGCCGGTTGATCGTCTGAAGTTTAAAGATGTTAAAAAATATAAAGACCGCTTGGTACAGGCACAAAAGTCCACTGGTGAGAAGGATGCGCTGATTGCCATGCAGGGCAGCCTGAATGGTGCCCCCCTGGTAGCGGTAGCATTTGAGTTCGCTTTCCACGGTGGCTCCATGGGCTATGTGGTCGGTGAGCGCTTTACCCGTGCCGCTCAGCGTGCCTTGGAGCAGCGTATCCCGCTGGTTTGTTTCTCTGCTACCGGTGGTGCCCGGATGCAGGAGGCCCTGATCTCCCTGATGCAGATGGCTAAAACCTCGGCGGTGCTGGAAAAAATGAAGATGGCCGGTGTGCCTTATATCTCCATTATGACCGACCCGGTATACGGTGGTGTTTCCGCATCCCTGGCCCTGCTGGGTGATATCAACGCGGCGGAGCCCGGAGCGCGCGCTGGTTTTGCCGGCCCGAATATTATCGAGCAGACCATTCGCCAGAAATTGCCGAAAGGTTTCCAGCGCAGTGAGTTCCTGCTGGAGCACGGCGCAATTGATATGATTATTCCTCGTAAGGAAATGCGCTCTACAGTGTCCCGCATATTGGGTAAACTGACCGGCAACTGATTTCCATTCCCTTGGGGTTATGCTGTGATCAGCTTAATTTCCGCTGATTGCAGCCCCCATCATCGATGTTTTCAACTATGCCTTCACTGCAAGATTGGCTCTCCCGTCTGGAGCAGCTGCACCCTTCCGAAATTGAATTAGGTCTTGAGCGCGTCGCATCTGTGGCCGATGCACTGGGTATCCAGAAACCGGCACCGACAGTGATTACTGTGGCGGGCACCAATGGTAAGGGTTCCTGCGTGGCCACTATGGAGGCGCTGCTGTGTAAGGGGGGCGCTCCGTAGGCGCTTACAGTTCCCCACACCTTCTGCGCTTTAACGAGAGGGTACGTATCGGGGGTGAAGAGGTTGCCGATAAAGATCTCGTGCTGGCGTTTGAGGCTATCGAGGTTGCTCGCGGTGAGACCAGCCTGACCTATTTTGAATACACCACCCTGGCGGCGCTCTGGTTATTTCAAAGGGCAGGCGTCGAGTTTGCACTTCTGGAAGTTGGCCTGGGTGGACGCCTGGATGCAGTTAACCTGGTGGATGCGGATCTCGCTATTATCACTAGTGTTGCCATTGATCACGAGGACTGGCTTGGCAGTGACCGGGAAATAATCGGCCGTGAGAAAGCCGGTATCCTGCGTGCCGGGGCGCCTTTTGTCTGTGCTGATAACAATCCCACCCAATCTGTGCTGTCTGCGGCAGAAAAATTGTCCAGTTCCAGTTACTTTATAGGTCAGGATTTCTCTCTGAATTTGGGAGAGGGTAAAAAAGAACTTTACCGCTTTGGTAAGTTGGAACTTGTGATCCCCCCGATCAGCTTGCCGCGCCCAAGTATCGCTGCTGGGATTACCGCGCTGGCTCTGCTCAATGTATTGCCCCAGAGTGGGATCGAATCTGCACTGGCTGAAATTGCCCTGCCTGGGCGCTGTCAGCAGGTTCAATGGCAGGGGCGCAACTTGCTGTTGGATGTGGGGCACAATCCGGCAGCGGCCGAACACTTGGCTAAATGGCTTGCAGATCACCCTGTAGATGGTGAGACCCATGCGCTGGTAGCGGCTATGGCCGATAAGGATTTGGTGGGACTCTTCGCGCCTTTACGGGGTGTGGTGGATGCCTGGCACCCCGCAGAGTTGCAGGGCAATAGCCGCGCTGCGAGCGGAGAGACCTTGCTGGAAGGTCTGGCCGCAGCAGGTGTTGAGGCAACGAACGCCGATAGCCGCTGTCCAACGGTCGCCGATGGTTTACAACAGCTGCTGCCGACCATTGGTCCACAAGACAGGTTGCTTGTATTTGGTTCCTTCTTTACTGTGGCTGAGGTTCTGCAGCAGATGCGAGACGAAGGTAATGGAGAATTGCGAGGGTAAACCCTCCCGCCGAGGGCGATTGAACGACGGATTTAAGCAGCGCATTGTCGGTGCGCTGGTTTTGGCTGCGCTTGCCGTTATTTTCTTGCCCAGCCTGTTGGACCGGGAGGCCGCAGGCAATATCAGTGAAACCAGCCAGATTCCGGCGGAGCCGGATATACGCCCTATTGAAATTGCCGAGCCACAGCCGGTAGCGGATGCTGTGCCAGCACCGGCGCCCGGTGAGGCTTTCCAGCCGGATCTGCCGGAGAACTTCTCCAACCCGAAGGCTCCAGTAGCTGATGAGGGAGAGGAACGGTCAGAGATCGCCAAGAGTGATGAGCCGGAGGAAAAACTGCCCGCGCCGAAGAAGGGAGCCTCGCCCCTTGTGGATGCCTATGGCCTGCCTGTGGCCTGGGTGGTTCAAGTGGCTTCCTACCGGGATGAGTCCAATGCGGACAAGCTGCGTTTGCGCCTGATGAACGAGGGCTACAGTGCCTATACTCGGGCGGTGGATACAGATAAGGGTCGCCTGGTGCGGGTCTTTGTTGGGCCAAAGGTCAACAAGGCCGATGCCCATCAGCTGAAAAAAGAATTGGATACCCTTCTGAAAGCCCAGACCCTCGTGCTTCAGTTCAAGGCCTGATCGGGCCTTTGACTTCAGGTTGCCACCATTTCAGCCCGAGGCGGATGGTGGCAACTTGCTGGCAGACTTCCACTTTGCACTTTTATTCGCAATTAACCGATTGCCACTGCGCCAAACGTCCAGGGAAAGCGGTACTACAAGTAATAAATTCCAATCGGTTGGCCTACGGCTTCACGCGCTTAGTCCCTTCAGTTAGAATGCGCGCTCTTCGCGGCAGCAGCCGCCACGCAGGTAGGATTGAATGAATTGGGCTGACTGGATCATTCTGGCTATTGTGGGTATCTCCACGCTTATCGGCCTTAGTCGAGGTTTCATCAAGGAAACCTTGTCTCTGCTTACCTGGATTGCCGCCTTTATCGTCGCCATGATGTTTCGCGACCAGCTGGCGCCAATGCTATCCAACCTCGTCGACACCCCCTCCCTCCAAATGATTGCAGCTTTTGGCATCCTGTTTATCGGCACCTTACTCGCTGGCGCCGGTCTCAACATGGTGCTTTCTGCCTTTGTTGAGGCAACTGGGCTATCCGGTACAGATAGAGTGCTGGGAATGGCGTTTGGCTTGGTGCGGGGGGCCATTGTCGTGATGGCGCTGTTGATCCTGGCCCCGGCATTGGTGCCGGTGGAGCAGGACAGCTGGTGGAGTCAGTCTGTTTTGATTCCCCATTTCCTCGAATTTGAGGATAGTGCGCGGGAGCTGGCGGGCTCCGTTAAGGAATTCTTCGTAAAGTTGTTTTAAATAGAGCGCCAAAAGCGCTCTTCTCGAGTCAATAGGGTCAAATATATGTGTGGTATCGTCGGTATCGTCGGTAAGAGTGACGTCAATCTGCAGCTCTATGATGGGCTCACTCTGCTACAGCACAGGGGACAGGATGCCGCCGGTATCGTTACCTGTGACGATGATCGCCTGAACCAGCAGAAAGCCAATGGTCTGGTTCGCGACGTATTCCGCGCGCGCCACATGGAGCGTCTGAAAGGCAATTTTGGTATTGGTCACGTCCGCTACCCCACTGCCGGCAGCTCCGGCCCGGCGCTGGCTCAGCCGTTCTACGTGAACTCTCCCTACGGCATCGCCATGGCTCACAACGGCAACCTCACCAATGTGCACGAGGTGGTCGATGAGATCTTCCAGCAGGACCTGCGTCATATCAATACAGATTCTGACTCGGAAGTGTTGCTGAACGTGTTCGCCCACGAGCTGCACAAGTTGCACAAGCTGCAGCCGAAAGCCGAAGATATCTTCAGTGCGATGCGCTCTGTACACAAGCGCGTGCGCGGCGCCTACGCTTGCGTTGCCCTGATTGTCGGTTACGGTATTGTCGCTTTCCGCGATCCCAACGGAATTCGTCCACTGGTTTACGGCAAGCGTGAAACCGAGAAGGGCACCGAATATATGGTGGCTTCCGAGTCCGTGGCTCTGGACGTACTGGGTTACACCCTGGTGCGCGATGTCGCTCCTGGCGAAGCGCTCTATATCGAGCTGGATGGCACTGTGCACTCCGAGCAGTGTTCAGATAACCCGTCTTTGACTCCCTGTATTTTTGAGCATGTGTACTTTGCCCGTCCTGACTCCATTATGGATGGCGTATCGGTACACAAGGCGCGTTTGCGTCAGGGTGAGCATCTGGCGGACAAAATTCTCAGCATGCGCCCGGATCACGATATCGACGTGGTTATCCCGATCCCGGATTCTGCCCGCACGGCAGGTCAGACGGTAGCCCACCGCTTGGGGGTGAAATTCCGTGAAGGTATGGTGAAGAACCGCTATATCGGACGGACCTTTATCATGCCCGGTCAAAAGCAGCGCAAGAAGTCGGTTCGCCAGAAGCTCAACGCCATCGAGCTGGAATTCCGTGGCAAGAATGTGTTGCTGGTAGATGACTCCATTGTGCGCGGTACTACCTGTAAGCAGATTATCCAGATGGCCCGCGATGCCGGTGCTGCCAAAGTGTACTTCGCCAGTGCTGCACCAGCGGTAAAATACCCGAATGTTTACGGTATCGACATGCCCTCCGCCACTGAGCTGGTGGCTCACGGTCGCACCACCGAGGAAATCTGTGAGGAGATTGGCGCAGACTGGTTGATCTACCAGGAGCTGGAAGATTTGGTGGTCAGCTCCAGTGGCGGCAAGCAAAAAATTGATCGCTTTGATTGCTCTGTATTCGACGGCAATTACATCACCGGTGATGTGGACGAGGAATACCTGAACGATCTGCACGCTCAGCGCAATGATACGGCGAAGCGTAAAAAGGCCGACGCCAACGCTTTGTAATTCGCCCTTTGGGGGAATATCTAAATATCCTTCACCTGATTGGCGGGCGGCAAAAAAACCGTTTTTGTAGCCTGCCAATAGTAAAAAAGCGTAAGCGTCCTTTTCTCGCGGCAGAAGAGGGCGCCAGTTAAGATCGTTTCGGTTAAGATGACTGCTTCCAAAAATACTGACCAGGAAGCGGTATATGTTTGAAGACGACGGTTACGCTCTGGAAACCCTGGCGGTGCGCGCCGGCCAGGTTCGCTCACCGGAAGGAGAGCACTCCGAGGCACTTTACCTCACCTCCAGTTATGTTTTCCCCTCCGCTGCAGAGGCTGCTGCGCGCTTTTCTGGCGAAAGCTCCGGCAACGTCTACTCCCGCTATACCAACCCCACAGTACGCACTTTTGAAGAGCGCATCGCTGCTCTCGAAGGCGGTGAAGCTGCGGTAGCCACTGCTAGCGGCATGGCTGCCATTCTCAGTATTTGTATGGCGCTACTGAAAAGTGGCGACCACGTTATCTGTTCCCGCAGTGTTTTCGGCACCACCACGGCTTTATTTGGCCGTTATATGGAAAAGTTCGGCGTGCGGGTGAGCTATGTCGATTTGACCGATATGGATGCCTGGAAGCAGGCCGTAGATGGTTCCACCAAGCTGCTGTTTATGGAGACGCCTTCCAACCCTCTGTGTGAAGTAGCCGATATCCGCGCGTTGGCACAGGTCGCCCACAGCGCTGGTGCCATGCTGGTGGTCGACAACTGTTTTTGTACCCCGGCACTGCAGCGACCTCTATCCATGGGCGCCGATATTGTGGTGCACTCCGCAACCAAATTCCTCGACGGCCAGGGGCGGGCCCTGGGCGGTGTTGCCGTTGGTCGCAAGGAAGTAATGGATGAGTTGGTGGTTTTCCTGCGCACTGCTGGACCGAGCATGAGCCCGTTTAATGCTTGGGTATTCCTCAAAGGGCTGGAAACTTTAAAGTTGCGTATGCAGGCGCATTGCACCAATGCACTCGACTTGGCTTGGTGGCTCGATGAGCAGGAGATGGTGGAGAAGGTAAATTACACCGGCTTGCCTAAACACCCCCAACACCGCCTAGCGCGGGAACAGCAGGACGCTTTTGGCGCAGTGCTGAGTTTTACTGTGCGCGGTGGTCGCGAAGCTGCCTGGAAAGTGATCGACAATTGTAAAATCCTCTCCTGCACTGCCAACTTGGGGGATGCAAAAACCACTATTGTGCACCCTGCCACGACAACCCACGGCCGCCTTAGTGATGAAGATAAGGCTCGCGCCGGAATTACCGAAAATTTGATTCGTGTTTCGGTAGGGCTGGAAAATGTTGAGGACCTCAAGCGCGACCTGATGCGTGGATTATCCCAGTTATAAGCGCGCCCAGCTACCTATGATTATTAGGGAGCCTCTGAATAATTCCGCAATACCTCTGCGGGCCTTGAAGGCTACAGATGTTAGGCGTAGTGGCCACAGCCCTTTGCAAGAGCTGCAACACAGCAGATGCGGCCTTCAAGACCCGCCCTTCGGGGCTTGCAGAGCGATTCACACTCTGCGTTGCAGCTTCTTGAAAGGTCTAGACATTCCTGCGAAGCCGCGCCTGGATTGTGAACCGCGCTGCATGCCAGAGGTATCACGGAGTTATCCAGAGGCTCCCTGGCGGACAGTGGAATACTGCCCGCCGCTTCCGGTAGCGTTTGCGTTGTTTAATGCCCCTGCCGGTGTGCAGAAATAGCCCCCTTTAGAAAAATTGAGCAGTAATGGATTTGCCGTGCAAAAAATAGTTTCCGCCATAGTGTCTGATATCGGCAGCGTTTTATTGGGTAAAGAGCGCCAGGTGAAGTTGGCGTTGGCCTGTTTGTTATCAAAAGGCCACCTGTTGATCGAAGACCTACCGGGTATGGGTAAGACCACCTTGGCCCATGCACTCGCACAGGTGCTGGGGCTAACTTATAAGCGGGTGCAGTTCACCAGTGATATGTTGCCGGCGGATATTCTTGGTGTTTCGATATTTGATCGGGAGTCCAGCCAATTTCACTTTCACGAGGGACCTGTGTTTAGCCAGGTGTTATTGGCGGATGAGATTAATCGCTCATCGCCAAAAACCCAGAGTGCGCTGTTAGAAGCTATGGAAGAGCGCCAGGTGAGTGTCGATGGCGAGACCCGCACACTGCCCCAGCCATTTTTTGTGATTGCCACGCAAAACCCGATGCAACAATCGGGCACCTTTGCATTGCCGGAATCCCAGCTGGATCGCTTCCTTATGCGTATCAGTCTTGGCTACCCCACCCGGGAGGCGGAGCGGGCTTTGTTTATGGGGGCCGATCCGAGACAGCAGCTGGCGAAAATAAAACCCAGAATTGATATTGCCACACTCGGAAAAATGCAAAGCCTGGTTGGACAGGTGAAAACTTCTGACAGTCTGCTGGATTACCTGGAGCGACTGGTTTTGCAAACCCGCCAGAGCCCGGATTGCGCAGTGGGTTTATCACCCCGAGGCGCTTTGGCCCTTTTGCGCGCAGCCAAAGCCTGGGCGTTGATTCACAATCGCGGCCATGTATTGCCTGAGGATATCCAGGCCGTGTTGCCGGCGGTGGCAGGTCATCGGCTACAGAGCGATGGCAGTAATGGTGAACAGTTGGTGGAGCGATTGTTGCGCCAAGTGGATGTGATCGCAGCTTGAGTCGATGAGTGTGAGTTCCTCCAGTCGAAGCACTTCCCGCAACCCCCTGCATATGCTGGTGCAGTCTTGGCGTGGCCTGACGCAGCGCTGGCTTAGTCGCCGGGCACCGAGGGCCCGTGCTATCACTTTGAATCACAGTCGTTTATTTATTCTGCCCACTCGCGCAGGCCTGGGTTTCTTGTTGGTGATTGCACTTTTATGGCTACTGGGCACCAATTATGAAAACAACCTGGTTTTCGCTCTGACATTTTTGTTGGTTAGCATTTTGGCGGTGCTGCCACTACACACCTTTGCCAATTTAAGTGGCGTGCACTTGCGCCTTCTGGATACCCGGGCAGCTTTTGCTGGTGATTTTGCCGAGGCGGAAATTAATGTCAGTTGTGAGGGCAAGCGGGAGCGGGAATGGCTCGAGCTGAGTTGGCCACCGGAGCAGGGCAGTCGCGTGGATTTGTGCGAGCAGAAAAGTGCGGATATTTGTATCTCTATGCCGGTAGTAAAACGTGGGCGAGTGCAGGCACCTCGGTTGAGGGTTGAAAGTCGTTTCCCTCTCGGGTTATTTCGCTGCTGGAGCCGCATTGACCTGGATGTCGAATTTTTGGTCTACCCCCGCCCTATCTCTGCAGGCCCATTACCTGTAGGCGAAGCTATCGCCGAGGGAAAGTTTGGCGAAGTGCAGCGGGGTGGAGAGGACTATGCTGCGCTGAAACCCTATCAAGCGGGTGATTCCCTTCGTCATGTAGCCTGGAAGCAATATGCGGCCGGGCGCGATCTCTACAGTAAGGATTACGAGCGCAAAACTGACACGCGGTTGTGGCTCGATTGGGATTTGCTCGAAGGCAAGGGTGTGGAAATGCGTTTGAGCAATCTCTGTGACTGGGTCCTGCAAGCGGAAAAACAAAGCGTTGCTTATGGTTTGCGCCTGCCTGGCGTTTCGCTAGAACCCTCGCTGGGGGCTGAACATCGGCAGCAGGTTTTACAGGCATTGGCTCTGTACCCGGGGCGAGGCCAGTGATGATTGCGAATAAGGATTTATTGCCCAGGGAGAGTTTGCTGTGGATTTTTGCCGCCCAGTTTGTCGCCCTGTTGCCGCAATTCACAATGCTTCCTCTGTGGGTGGCTTTTGCTTGGGCCTTTGCGGTTTTTTGGCGTCTGGAAGTCTTTCGCGGGCGCAAGGACTTACCGGGGCGAACGCTAAAAATAACAGTGATTGCACTGACGTTGGCAGGACTGGCTCTTTCCTACCGGCGCTGGTTTGCTCTAGAGCCAATGATCGCATTGTTGGCAATTTCCTTTACCCTGAAAAATCTTGAGTTGGTCAGTCGCAGGGATGCCTTTGTCAGCTTGCTGCTGGCCTATTTCGTTGCTGCAACCCTGTTTGTCCAGGAGCAGACCATCCCCTACGCGCTTTACGGCCTGTTTAGTGTGTTAGTGATTACTGCAGCCCTGGCGGCACAGTTGGGGCAGTTCAGCGCGAGTCCGCGCCGGGCTCTCGGATTGTCTATGCGTTTGATGGCGCAGGCCACACCGCTGATGGTGCTGTTGTTTTTGGTTATGCCGAGGCTGGGGCCGCTCTGGTCAGTACCGCAAAATACTTCCGCTGGGCGCACTGGAGTCAGTGATTCGATGGCCCCGGGAGACTTTACTGAGCTTTCCAAATCCAGCAAGCCAACCCTGCGCATCTCCTTTGATGGGCCGGTTCCCCCTCCTGAACAACGCTATTGGAGAGGGTTGGTGTACTCGGAATTTAATGGTCGAACCTGGCGTCAAGGTTATGGAGTAGATCCTCGCAATGGCGGGCGGGTGTATTGGAAGAGTGGTGAACAGGTACTGCCACAAGTGGGGCCCCGTTATCGCTATCAGGTAATTCAGGAGGCGAGTCGGAGCCCCTGGTTGTTCGCTATGGCGCAGCCGGCTTCGGAGAGCCCGGGCGTTGGAGAGACTGCGGATGATCGCCTGGTAAAGCGGACCCCGGTTTTTAACCGCTTTTCCTATCAGGTTAGTTCCTGGCCGAGGGAAACCCTGCCGACTCCAACTTCTCTCAGTAATGTGGAGCGGCGCAGGAATCTGCAGCTTCCCAGTTATGGTAATAACCGTACCCGCCAGTGGATGGCTTCCCTGCGGGGTCAGGGGCTCAGTGCTGAGGCGGTTTCCTCCCAGCTGCTGACGCACTTCAACAACGCTTTCACTTATACCTTGAATCCCCCGGCACTGGGAGGCGATACCATCGATGAATTCCTTTTCGATAGCCAACAGGGGTTCTGTGAGCACTTTGCCGGTAGTTACGTGTTTGCCATGCGCGCAGCGGGAGTGCCGGCGCGGGTGGTGGCAGGGTATCAAGGTGGCGAGTGGGTGAGTGGCGAAGAGTACCTGCTGGTACGGGAATACGATGCCCACGCCTGGGCTGAAATCTGGCTTGATGATCGCGGCTGGCAGCGTGTAGACCCCACTGCGGCAGTGGCACCAGAGCGTGTACGCGACGGTCTGGAGAGTGCAGCCGGTGAGGAGTTTATGCAGGACTCCCTATTTCCCTTGCACCGTTTCGGTATTCTCAGCCAGTTGCGTTTGCAGTGGGATATGATCAACTACCGTTGGTATCAAACCGTAGTGAGCTTCAATGCCGACCGGCAACAGAATTTGTTGCAGCGAATATTTGGTGACCTCTCCCCGATGCGTATGGCCTTGTTGCTGGGGGTTCCGATTTTTGTGCTCCTATTGGGTATCAGTTTTTGGGCCGCTCGCACCGCAGGCAGGCCCAAGTTGACGCCTGCGGAAAAACTGTACCAGCGCTTTTGCCAGCGTATGGCCCGCAACGGGATCAGGCGGCGTTCTGGTGAGACGGCAGGTAATTACGCTCGCCGAATTGCCGAGGAGAGAGTGGAGTTGGCGAATTATGCAGGGGCCGTGACAGAGGCGTTTGAAGCGGTGAGCTACGGTGGCGATGCTCGCGCATTGAAAAAACTGCGGCAGCTATCAAGCTGGTATTTCTGGTTGCGGCACTCGGCAAATATGACGCCGCACAAGCGTGAGTTGGCAGGTTATTAATCATTGAGTTATTTCGTATCTAGAATGCCAACCCAATTGCAAAGGTTTCTGTTGGGCTATAGCGGCACCTCCCTGGCAACCGGGTTGCAGGTGATATTGCTGCCCTGGATTGCGCTGACGATCGTGGATCTTCCGGCCCTGCAATTGGGGTGGATTCAGGCATCAGTATTGCTGCCAAACCTGGTATTCCTGTTGTTTGGCGGTGCTTTGGCGGATAGGCGAGACCCGGCTCTGGTGTCGGCTCTGGCCTGCTTGGGCCTGGCGCTTTGCCATACCGCATTGTTGTTGTATTTCACCTTCCATGTCCTGAATTTATCCACCTTGATGGTTTACGGAATTTGCCTGGGGGTGTGCAGCGCTTTTTTACAGCCGGCACGGGACAACCTGGTGCAGCGCAGTGCCCGCAACCGCAAGGGGCAGGCCACTGAGCGAGGCGTGCAAAAAACCGTAACCTGGATGATGTTGGCGCAGTACGGCGGCCAGGCGGTGGGCATGCTGCTAGCGAGTCGATTTGACCAGTGGGGCTTGCAGCTCTTGCTGGGTGTACAGATTGCCGTTGTGCTAGTGGCTTCATTATTACTTTTTTCCTTGCGCCAGCCTCAAGAGCGTCAAAAGGCACCACAGAAGCGACCCCATACCCTGATTCTGGATGGTCTCAGTCAGGCATGGAAACATCCGGTATTGCGGGAGCTGACCGCATTGATGGCATTCAATGGCTTTGTGCATATCGGGGTTTTCCTGGTGGTCTTACCGCTGCTGGCTGAGGACTACGGTCGCGGTGCCGGTTACTACGCGACCCTGCAGCTGGCATTTATAGCGGGCACGGTGATCGCGACGGTGACTATGTTGAGACGGGGGCAGGGACAAGAGCCAGGGCGAGGAATTTTGATGTGCTTGCTTTACAGCGCAGCACTCTTGATTGCTATCAGCCTGGGGCCAACAAAGTTTGGCTTGATCCTGTTGTGTCTGTGTTGGGGGGCGGTTGCGGCAGCCTCTGCAGGGCTGGGGCGAGGCATTGTGCAATTGCTGGCGCCGGCGGATTATCGCAGTCGCATTATCTCCATTTATCAATTTGCCCTATTTGGCTCTGCGGCGCTGGGGGCCCTGGCTGCGGGTGTTTTGAGCGAGGTTGCAGCGCCTCTGACGACACTATTGTGGGCGGGAATCCTGAGTTTATTGGCATTCGCACTGGTTGCCCTGAGTGGGGCTCTAAGGCAGGTTAAAATTTCCGATAGCGAGGTATAGGAATCCCGCAACGACCAAATCTGGTTGAGCCACCATATATTTAACAGGGAACTGCGGTTATGGAGGTGGGGTTTGGTATCAGTAAAAAGTGCCAAATGGTCACAGAGAGTCACGACAAACAGCCATGCGCTGGACCTTGAAGCCGGTGTATTTAGCCTGGATGATCCAAAAGCGATAGCCAAATCCCTGAAGAGTGCAGCTGAGGCCAGTCAGCAGCGCAAATCAGAGCCTTTCCGCTCAGCCATGTCTATGCTCACTTTTTATATCAATCGTGCGGGTCCCCATTTGCCTGTGCGCAGGCGCAGAATCCTGGAGGCCGCGAAAAATGAATTGCGTGAGCTTTATGGGCGTCCGCGCCGGCATTGAGCCGGCGCAGGGTAGAGGCGATGAAGTCTTTTAGGGGGCTAGGCAGGGCAAGCAGCGCACGTAGAGTCCGCGCGGGTCGCGGAAGCTCTGCAGTTCGCCGATTGGTGCCAAAACCGGTTGTAAGCTGTTTAACCAGGCGCCGAGTGGCAGGTTTGCCTCAAGGCTGGCGGCGATACGTGCATCCACATTATCGCTCAGGGCGCGCAGGAATCTTTCGCCGGGAGTCAGCTCGCGCTGGATCTCTATTACATCGTATTCTTCGATCTCAGCAAGCTGTGCGGCGTCGGCAATGGCGTCGTTGAGATTGCCCAGATCGTCTACCAGCCCCAGGTTTTTGGCCGCGCGCCCGGTCCAGACCTGGCCCTGGGCAATTTTGTGCACTTCCTTGGGAGTGCTGCCACGGGACTCGGCCACAATTCTCAGGAACCTGGCGTAGGTATTATCCACTCCCTGTTGCAGGATACTGGCGGCTGCCTCGGGTAGGGCACGATCCAACCGCATGCTGCCGGCCAGGTCTGAAGTGCCCACACCATCGGTATAAATACCCAGTGCCTCAAGGGAATCCTCAAAGGTCGGGAAGGCACCAAATACGCCAATGGAGCCTGTCAGGGTTGCGGGAGAGGCCCAGATTCGATCGCCGCCGGTAGCAATCCAGTAGCCTCCAGATGCGGCCAGACTGCCCATGGAGATAACGACAGGGATATCGGCTTCGCGGGTGGCGAGTAACTCTTGTCGAATTGCTTCTGACGCGAAGGCGGAGCCGCCGCCACTGTCAATGCGCAGAACCAGTGCATCAACTTCTTTTTTGCGCGCCTGTGCGATTAGTTCTCCCAGGCTTTCGCTGCCGATTCTGCCGGCGGGGGCTCGGCCATCGACAATAGAACCGCTTGCCGTGATTAAGGCAATCTTATTGGGTTCTTTTTTGGCGGCGACTTCGCTGAGCTTTTGGCTGCGTAAATAGGTGAGGGCATCGATGGCCTTATAACTGCGTTCATCGTTCTCATCTTCACCGATGGTTTTGCGTAGCTCTCGAACTGCCAAGTTGCGGTTGGCGAGTTGGTCGACCAGTTTATTGGCCAGAGCAGTACGTGCCCAGTCGCCCTCATGCTGCTGCAGTTTCTGGGGTAACTCGTCGATAAATAGATCGATGCTTTCAGTTGGCAGGTTGCGAAGGCCGGTCACCTGTTCGGTGTACTCACTCCAGAGTTCATGCAGCCAGCGCTGGTTATTCTCACGGGAAGCCGGAGACATGTCGTCGCGAGTATAGGGTTCGATAAAATCCTTGTAGTCGCCAACGCGGAACACGTGGAAATTAACTTTGAGCTTTTCAAGGGCGCTTTTATAGTAATTTCGATAGACGCCAAAGCCGGTGAGCATCACGGAACCCATTGGATTCAGGTACACCTTGTCGGCGTGGCTGGCGAGGAAATATTGCGCCTGGGTGTAGTTATCACCCACCGCATAAATGGGCTTGTCGGCAGCCTTGAAGCGCTGCAGGGCTGCGCCAATCTCGTCGAGCTTACTGAGACTGCCGCCGACCATATTGTCGAGTTCCAGCACCAGTGCGGAAATGCGTTTGTCTTGTGCGGCTTTGTCGATAGAGTCGACAAGATCCTTAACCCTGATTTCCGCTGGCCCCTGGGAGCCACCGAAGAAAATCGGTAATCCGCTGGGCTGGCTGAGCTCATCTACCAGAAATCCACTCGGAGCCACTCGAAGGGCCGCGCCCTGTGGGACTACCAGCTGTTCGTCCTTGCCAAAAATTGCGATACCCAGGAATACCAGTATTAACAGGAACACCAGGTTGGTAAACACTCGCCTCAGCCAGGTAATTGAGCCGCCAATGGCACCAAAAAAGCTGCGGAACAGTCCTTTCTCATTGGATGAATCAGTCAAACCTCAAAACTCCTTAGTGCGCTGAGGGGCAAGCGTTGTCTATTTATCAGTTACAAAATCACAAGCAATGTGAATCTCGCCAAGGCTTATTGCATGCGATGCCAGCGGCTGCTCATCATTGATGAAAAGAATAGGATAAGGCTAAGGACTACCAGTACGCCATCCTGCCAGCCGCGTGTAGGCATCATTACGTCGACAATACTGGCAGTGATATACAGCAAAAGAATAAAACAGAGCCACAGATAGCTACGATAGTGCTGCTTTAGTAACCCGGGTAGTACCAACAGCAGTGGTATGGTCTGCAAGCACCACAGGAATAATGAGCCGCCTTCGAGGAATAGATTCCAGGCGACAAACAGTACGAGCATGCCGATATAACAAATCCAGTTAATTCGCAGCGCTATCTTGAGCTTGCGCTGTACAGAATCGTTCACACTTTATCCTCTAGTTGTCGCCGTTATGCGAATTATCCAGCGTCTGTGCCAGGCTGCCGACTCGCTTGCCCAGTGCCCGGCACAGGGTTACTTCGTCATCGGAAAGCGATGTGGCGTGTTCACCGGACCAGTGTGAGGCACCATAGGGTGTGCCGCCAGTGCGGGTGCGCATTAAGGCGGCTTCGGAGTACGGGATGCCGGCGATCAACATGCCGTGGTGCAGCAGCGGCAGCATCATGGATACCAGCGTAGTTTCCTGACCACCGTGAAGACTGCCAGTGGCGGTAAATACCGCAGCCGGCTTACCGGTAAGGCTGCCATCGAGCCAAATATCACTGGTTTGGTCAAGGAAATAGCGCAGCGGAGAGGCCATGTTGCCAAAGCGGGTGGGGCTGCCCATCAGTAAACCGGAGCAATTGCGCAGGTCCTCGATTGTACAGTAGGGGGCGCCTTCGGAGGGGACCGGCGGCTCGCTGGCTTCGGTGTCTGGGGATACGCCAGGCACGGTGCGCAGGCGAGCGGTAATCCCGCTGGCCTCTACGCCGCGAGCCAGTTCGGTGGCCATGCGCGCTGTGGCGCCGGTGCGGCTGTAGTAGAGGATGAGGACATAGCCTTCGTTGTCCCGATCCATCAGATCAGCCCCAGTACATTTTCAGGGGGTCGTCCTATCACTGCTTTGTCGCCTTTTATAACGATCGGGCGTTGGATCAAAATAGGGTTTTGAGCCATTGCGTCAATTAACTGGGATTCGGCCAGATCTTTGTCTTTCAGGTTTAACTGCTTGTAGGGTTCTTCACCAGTGCGCAACAACTGTCGTGCATCAATATCCAGTTTGTGCAGCAACTGCTGAATATCCTCGGCAGACGGTGGAGTTTGTAGATAGAGAACCACCTCCGGTTCAATACCGTTATCCTGCAATAGCTGTAGGGTTTGGCGGGATTTTGAGCAGCGGGGGTTGTGGTAAATCGTCCACATTGTGGCGGCATCCTGTTACTGTTTGGCGTATTCTAACCGAAGAATGTTGCGGAGTTCTAAGGCGCTTCTGAATAATCCCCCCAACGTCCTGCGGGGTTTTCGGGAGCTCCTTGGCTATTTGGGGCAGTAATACTGCGGCCTGGGCGAGATGTCCAGGCATAGAGAGATCACGATGAGAAGCACCGTTAAGGATTGGGGAAACCACTGGCTGCGCTTTGCGACGTCACTGTGGAAACTGTTTGATGAAAAGGATTGTCGGCAACGCGCGGCTGCTCTTACTTACCTGACACTGTTTGGCATAGTTCCCCTAGTGACGGTCAGCTACGCCATGTTGTCACTGTTTCCCGACTTTGCCGGCTTGCAGAGTAGGTTACAGGATCAACTGTTCACCCACTTTTTGCCTCAGAGTGGGCGCGAGATCCAAAAATATATCAGCAGTTTTTCCGAACAGGCACAGCGTTTGACTGGCGTTGGTATCGCGATGCTGATTATTACTGCCGGTTTGACCCTTCGCGGTATCGAGGGGACCTTTAACTCTATCTGGGACGTCCAAAAAGGCCGCAGCGGCGTTTCGAGTTTTCTTTTGTATTGGGCGATATTAAGTCTGGGTCCAATCCTATTGGGGGCGGGCCTGGCGACAAGTACTTTTGTCTTTTCACAAAAATTTTTCGTGGGTGGGGCCGATTCCTTTGAGGTAACTTCGTTGTTATTCAGGGTTCTGCCGTTTATTTTCAGCTCCATAGTTTTTACCCTACTGTTCATAGCTGTGCCCAATTGCAATGTCCCGTTGCGCCACGGAATAGAGGGGGGATCATAATCTCGATTGCTTTCGAGGTTATGAAGTACTTATTCGGCTTGTTGGTAGCGCGGAGTTCAGTCCAGGCAATTTATGGGGCATTCGCTGTTGTTCCCCTGTTCCTGCTTTGGATTTATCTGATGTGGATACTGGTACTGGCCGGCTGTGTGTTGGTGCGCACACTATCGGTTTATCAAGCTGCGACCCAGGAGCGGGAGCATTCTGACCTGGTTGCCCTCCTTATTGTTCTCTGGCAGATGTATAAGAAATGCGCGCAGGGGAGGCCTCTGAAGGAGCGCGATATTTCCCGTATGGGAATCAAGTTTGTTCAGTGGCGAAGGTTGCGGAATATCCTTCAGGCTAATCGTATGGTAACCCAGACCGATCGCAATGATTATGTTTTGCTGAGGGATCTGAATACGGTGTCTCTGGTTGAATTGGCTGGCTGGTTGAGCGTGGATTGGATGCCCAGTGGAATTCCTGCGAGTCTGGATGGATTGCCCTGGTATGGAGAGGTAGAGCAACGCTTTGCCAATGCCAGAGAGTCAACCCGGGAGCAATTAGGTATTACTGTTGGAGAGTTGTTCCTGGAGGCCGAGCAAAAGGAAGCTGAAGATAAGCCCCTTGAGCTGGGCCACGACGGCGGGACTGATGATAAGCAAACAAACTCTGAAACCGGGGGAGAAAGTGGGCCTGATGAAAATAGTCAAAGTGAAGATGACAAGAGCAGCAGCGGTCACCTTTCTTTTGTTGGTATGCGGAATAAGCGCCTGCGCTAAAGACGATAAATCGCTTCTAGCCATTGATGGGGGAGGGTTGGATGTATCGGGCAAAGTTTTGCTGGTTAACTACTGGGCAGAGTGGTGTAAGCCCTGTCGAGAGGAGATCCCGGTCCTAAATCAACTGGCCAAGGGTAACGACAATGTCGTTGTTGTCGGGGTGAACTTCGACAATTTACCGGTTGCGGAAATACAAAAACAGGTGGAAAAGTTGGGCATTACTTTTCCCGTCCTAGTGGCCGAACCGCAAGGGCGCTGGGGGCAGGAGAAGCCGGAGGTGCTGCCTTCTACGTTCATTATTGGTACCGATGGACGCTGGCAAAAAACATTGGTTGGGCCGCAGGATAGAGACGACTTTATTACGGCTCTCAATTTATAGTAAGTACTAATGCTGGTAAAAGTCGGCGGGGTATCAGTGGGTTCTTAGAAGCTCCCAAACTTTATAAAACTATAACTAACACATCTATAGGCTTGTGACGGATCGCTGATAGCATGCCGCCACTTTCCCCTTTCGTTCCGGGTGGGACCCAGACCTTATGCATATCAGTTCATTTGCTTTTCTGCTTCTATTTATTGTTTTTCTATACGGACTTTTTCGCTGGCAGCGAGGCCGTGACTCCCTCGCACCAGCAGTGCTGGCAGGCCTTATTCTTGGGGTTATCTTTGGAGGCACCCTGCAACTGTCTCGCGGATGGGGGGCTGCGCCCGCAGAGGTAATACCTTGGGTAGAGATGATAGGGGACAGTTACGTAAATCTATTGTATTTACTCGTGATGCCCCTGGTGCTGACTTCCATATTAGTGGCGGTAGTTAAAGTCAGCCATACCCAGGCGCTGGGCAAAATCAGTATTTCAGTCCTGGGGGTGCTATTAGGAACAACGGCGGTGGCCGCTCTAATTGGCGTGGCTATGGCCGAGTTATTTGGTTTGTCGGCTGCGGGATTGGTTGAGGGTTCCAGGGAAGCTGCGCGAGTGGAAGTGCTGAATGCGCGCATTGGCAAGGTCACAGACCTTTCCATTCCTGAGATTATTACCTCTTTTGTGCCGCGCAATATTTTTCTGGACCTGACCGGAGCTCGCTCTACTTCTGTTATAGCGGTGGTTATATTCGCGGTGCTTTTAGGGCTGGCAGCCTTGGCGGTGCGCCGTGAATTTCCCGAAGAGGGCGCAGCGATTGAACGCTTCGTTCATGTGGCTCAAGTCTGGGTTATGAAGCTGGTGCGACTAGTGATGGCTTTTACCCCTTACGGCGTGATGGCTTTGGTTACAGGCCTGATCGCTAAATCCAGTATGGGGGATATTCTTAACTTATTGAGTTTTGTGCTGGCTTCCTTTACCGCTATTGGTTTGATGTTCCTGGTGCACGGTCTGCTGCTACTGTTTAATGGTATCAATCCGCTGCACTATTTCACCAAGGTATGGCCGGTGCTGGTTTTTGCCTTTAGCTCCCGCTCCAGTGCTGCAACTATTCCCCTGAATGTCGAGACTCAGGTGGACCAGCTGCGTACGTCTCCAGCAATTGCCAATTTCTCTGCATCTTTCGGTGCGACTATTGGGCAAAACGGCTGCGCCGGTATTTATCCGGCTATGCTGGCAGTGATGGTGGCAGTGCCGATGGGGATCAATGTATGGGACCCGGTATGGATTGCTACTTTAGTGGCGGTTGTAATGATCAGTTCTTTCGGTATAGCGGGCGTTGGTGGAGGGGCGACCTTTGCAGCCTTGGTGGTACTGCCGGCAATGGGGTTGCCAGTTACTATCGCGGCACTGCTAATTTCTGTTGAACCTCTGATTGATATGGCGCGAACCGCGCTGAATGTTAACGGCGCTATGACCGCTGGCACCCTGACACAACGCTGGCTTGGCGATGAAGTGCCCGGCCCGGAAGTTGTAGAGGGGTAAGTTAAAGGGAGAGTATCCGGCTTTCAGTTATGTGTGCTTTTTGAATTTGCTGACGTTTACCAGTTCCCTGTCAACCGGTTTCAGTGATCGACGTTATAGTCAGTGCTGTTAACTTGTTGAGTTTTTTGTTCACGGAACTGGAGCAACTTATGAATAAACTGATAGGGCTGTCAGTACTGGCGTTAAGTCTTGGTTTTCCACTCGCACTGCAGGCGGAAAGCAGCAGTGGGGGCGATGGACACGATCACGGTGACCATATTGAAAATCGACTTGACCGCAAGGGGGATCGTATTGAAGATCGCCTGGATGAGAAGGGTGACCGTATTAACGAGCGCTTGGATCAGCGGTCTGAGCGGGCGGCAGCTAATGGGAGAGATAAATTAGCTGCACATTTGGATAAAAAAGGTGATCTTATCGATAGTCGTCTGGACAATAAAGGTGAGAAAATTAACGAGCGCCTCGATGAAAAGGGTGAGCGAATAGATAATAGATATGATCGTAAGAATGAGCGCGGCGAGCGGAAAAAAAGCACCACCGCAGATCCCGTGACAACGATAACGATTAATCATTACCGGTTTTAGCTGGCATTATCTATTGGGTTGTGGCGAACTGAGGAGCTTCTGACTAATTCCGTAATATTTCTGTGGGCCTTGAAGACTGCAGATGTTAGACGCGGCTTACTGTGCATGGCCTTTGCCCTTTGCAAGAATAACGCAGTAGCTGCGGTTTTTGAGGCCCGCCCCATGGGGTTTTCAGAGCAACTCATACTCTATGCTGCGACTGCTTAAAAGGTCTAGACATTCCTATAAAGCCGCGCCTTGGCTGTTAGTTGCCCTGAGATTCTGATGTATCACGGAATTATTTAGCAGCTCCTCAATCGCTGTAGAAGGGTTTCATCCTCGTCAAGGGACCTCAATCGGCTTTTATGGATCAGTTTCTCGCTTCAGTAGAAAAGCGGGCATTCACTATGGCGAAATATGCTGTAGGGGACCGTGATGATGCGCTGGATATAGTTCAGGACTCTATGCTTGCACTCGTCAAAAGCTATAGCTGCCGAGACCGTGCTGAGTGGCGCCCATTATTTTTTACCATTCTTAATAACCGCATAACCGATTGGCATCGTCGCAAGAAAAACCTGTCCCGTTGGCAGCTGTTGAAAGATAAACTTCCTATTAATAGCGAAGGCGATGAATGGGATTTGAGTGAATTTCCCGACCCCAACGGCCGCAGCCCAGATAGTGCCTTGATCGGTGAACGTACGATTGATGCCATTGACCGCGCCATTGAAAAGTTACCTCTGCGTCAACAGCAGGCTTTTTTATTGCGCTGCGTTGAAGGCTTTAATGTCAGTGAGACAGCAGGGGCTATGACTTGTAGCGAGGGAAGTGTGAAAACTCACCTATCTCGAGCATTGCGCAGCCTGCGGGTTTATTTGGAGGCGATGGAATGAGTAATTTGGGTAATAATTCATCGACTAACCAGAAGCGTATACTCGGAGCCGCCAGTGCCGCTGTTATACGTAGAGAGAAGTCACTCGATACGGAAACCCTGGCCGAGTTACGAAGAATCCGCTCCGCAGCGCAAGATCAAAATAATAAAAAACGGTACTTTTTACCCAGCACTTTGTATCCCTACCTTCCAGTTACCGCGGCTTCTGCCGCAGTGCTATTTCTTGCTCTATGGTGGCCCAGTTCTGTGACTAACAATGAGAATCGTACAGAGCTATTAGTGAGCGGTGATTGGCTCCTGGACGAAGATATGGATATCGAGATGATTGAGGATATGGAGTTTTATCAGTGGTTGGCGGAGGAGTTGGATGGACACTCTTCGTAGTGTTTTATTCATCATATCTATGTGTGCGCTCATATTTCCAGGTATTACCGAGGCGGAGGACGCTGAGCCTCTGCCGGAGGAATTCCTGCTATTCCTGGAAGAGTGGGTCGATCAACAAGGTGATGTTGTTATCCCAGAAGAGCCCGAGTTGGTTCAGGGCCGCAGGCAAACCCAGGAAGATACCAAAAGCAGAGATATATGGCTGGGGGACAGTCATGACTAAAACCCTGGTCGCAACTTGTTTGATGGCAGCCTCGCTACTTTGGGCTGGTATGGCATGGTCGGTGGAGTGGAGCAGCCTAAGTGAAAGTGATCGGAAGCTGTTACAGGGCATGGAAAAACGCTGGCCCAATATGTCTGAGAGCCAGCAGGAGAGGTTGTTGCGGGGTGCCCGCCGATGGAACTCAATGAGCCCTGAGCAGCGTGACAATGCTCGGCAGCGCTATGAAAAATGGCAGTCTCTGCCCCAGGAACGTCGTAATCAGCTGCGGGAATCTTATCGACAGTACCGCGACCTGCCGGAAGGTAGGCGTGAGAGTATCCGTGAGGCCCGTGAGAGATATCGACAGATGTCCCCCGAACAGAGAGAGCAAATGCGTGAGCGCTGGCGTGAAGCTAGGGGCGATAGGGGTGAATTGCCGAGGCCCAGAGGTGATAGGGCTCGGGGAGAGCGAGCGCAAGGGGATAGACTCAGGGAAGATGGGCCGAGGAGGGATAGGTCCGATGAGAATAGACCTAGAGGAAACCGGCACAGAGAAGACCGACCAAGGGGCGACCGGGCGAGAGGAGATAGGCCCAGAAGGGAGCACGAAAGGGGGAGAAGGCACCAGGATTCTCGGCCAAGGCGTGATCGAGAGGCCAGTGACCGACGAGAGGGTGATGAGGAGACTGATAGTTCATCTGGGGCTCCTGAATAGTGCCCTGCCATTCAAATTCCAATCCTGAGAGGCTGGCTTATCGTTTTACCTCGCTGCTACGACAGTGTAATTCAGCGTCTATTCAGATCATCTTAAGTAATCTGGCTCCCGTTGATGACTAGCGGGAGAGATATCGTGCAACTATACAAACAGCTAATCGCGGGTGCGGCAGTTGCGGCACTGGTGGGTCTAAGTTCTACTGCCAGCGCGGGCCCCCGAGGCTATGCTGCGGGTGGCTATGATTATGCGCGAGTTACCGAGGTTACTCCCGTCTACACCGATGTTCAGGTTGTTACACCGACGACTCAGTGTCGCGATGAACAGGTTGCCTATCGCGAGCCGACTTCCCCGGCAGGTACTGTAGTGGGGGGACTTATAGGTGCTGCAATCGGCAATAACTTAGGCGATCACGGCCACCGTGGACGCTACGGTTATCATCGCAGTCACAATCGTGGCGGCGCCACAATCGCAGGGGCTTTGGTGGGCGCCCTGGTAGGTAACCAGATCAGCCGTGCCAATGCTCCAATCCACTATGCAACAGAGTCCCGTTGCCATGTTGTAGATGAATACTCTGCAAGAAGGGAATTAGTCGGATACGATGTCCGCTATCGGTATAATGGGCAAGTTTACTTGACCCGCACTGACCATCATCCGGGCGATAGAATCCGGGTCCATGTCGACGTCTCACCGGCTCTTTGAGCCAGGTTGAGGGCGGCAGGGAGTTTATAAAGGGTGGAAAATTGGATATCCACAGGAGCCGCACCGTGAAACTGAATCGTACCTTACTTGGCTTTATTGCTTTTACCGCTGTGTTTTTGCCGGCGCTCTGCAGTGCCACGGTACACAGCTACCCCGCTTATGAGCGGGAGAGTTTCCAGCCCCACTTTCTTCGTGTGCAAGGGGGAGAAATCTCAAGGGATCGGGCTGCTTCAATCGTAAAACAACGCTTCGGTGGAAAAATTCTCGCCATTTCTGAGACCAAGAAACAGGGGCGAGCCGTGTATCGGGTGAAAGGACTGTCGGCCAAAAGCCAGGTTTATGTGGTGTTTGTCGATAAACAGAGCGGCCGTATATCCCGCTAGCAGAATAATTGCGAGCCGCAATAAGGTAATTACTATGCGCGCACTATTAGTTGAAGATGAAGCATTACTGCGGCAGCAGCTGGCAGAATCCCTGCGCACGGCCGGGTACACCGTTGACGAAGCCCCCGATGGAGAAGAGGCACTTTATCTGGGAAGGGAATATCCCTACGACGTTGCAGTAATGGACCTGGGTTTACCCAAAATTGATGGTATCCAGGTTATTGAAACACTGCGCCGTGAAGAGAAGCATTTTCCTATCCTGATTTTAACGGCTCGGGGACACTGGCAGGAAAGGGTCTCCGGCCTGGAAGCTGGCGGGGACGATTACCTGGTCAAACCCTTCCATACTGAAGAACTGCTCGCACGGTTGAATGCCCTGGTGCGCCGTTCCGCAGGTTTCTCATCGCCGACGATTAAAGCCGGACCTATCGTTCTGGATACCAGTGCTCAACGGGTTAGTGTGGATGAAGTTGAATTGGACCTGACTTCGTTTGAGTACAAGGTACTTGAATACCTGATGCTACATCCGGATGAGGTGGTGTCAAAAACCACCCTGACAGAACATATCTATGAACAGGACTGTGACCGGGACAGTAATGTGATAGAGGTTTTTATTGGACGCCTGCGGAAAAAAATTGATGCGGCAGCCAAGCTTAAGCCTATCGAGACTCTGCGCGGGCGCGGCTATCGCTTTGTGATTCCGCAGTGAGATCCATCAATTTCCCCCTGCTCTCCTATATTCTGGGTTCCTTAAAGGGGCGTCTGGCCCTGGTTACCAGTCTTGTGCTGGTCGGCTTTATTCTTCTTATCTCTGGAGTCCTCGAGCACGCCTATCGCACGTCCCTGAATGAAGCCAAGCAGCGGGAGCTGCAGGTTTACATTTACACCCTGCTGGCGGTTGCTGAGCCGGAAGGTAAAACCCTGATTCTGCCCCCGAGTTTGCCCGAACAACGCTTCAACCAGCCTGATTCCGGCTTGGTGGGCGCTGTTATTGATCGGGAGGGTGAGATTATCTGGCGTTCGGAGTCAGCCCTGGCAATGCCGCAGCTGGAGTTCTATCCGCTTTCCCAGGGGCAGGAGTCCTATTCGCAGGTATCGGTTCCGGGAGAAGAGGGAAGTTATAGCAGTTTCCGCCAAGGGGTTGCCTGGGGGCTGGAAGATGAAAATTTGTTTACCTTTGCAGTGCTCGAGGATGCGGCCCCGCTACAGGCTCAAGTGGGGCAGTTTCGCTCAACCATGTGGCACTGGTTGGGGTTGGGAGCATTGTTATTAATCCTTGCACAGTGGTTGGTTCTGCGCTGGGGGTTTGCCCCGCTGACAGCCCTGGCTAATGCGCTTCAGGAAATACAGCGTGGGGGTGCTGATCGATTGGAGGGTAATTTTCCTCGGGAGCTGCGCCCACTGACAGATAACTTAAATCTGTTGATTGAAAATGAGCGCCGCCAGAGAGAGAAAACCCGGCATACATTAGCTGACCTGGCCCACAGCCTGAAGACGCCATTAGCGGTATTGAAAGGTCTCAAATTTTCTGGAGATTCAACAACTGCCGGCAAGACGCTAACGGATCAGGTGCAGCGGATGGACAGTATTATCAGCTATCAACTGCAGCGGGCAGTAACCAGTTCGCCGAAATCCATTATAAGGGGGACACCGGTCGCGCCACTGCTTCATAAAATACTGGATGCGCTTGAAAAGGTGTATCGCAGTAAGCCGTGTGATGTCGAAAGTTCCTGTGCTGAAAACGCCTTGTTTTATGGTGACGAAGGTGACCTGATGGAAGTCCTGGGTAACTTGCTGGATAACGCTTATAAATATGGTGACGGGAAATTATCGATTGCTGTTGAGAATATGGAGGATACTCGCAAACTGTCTATTCGGGTTAAAGACAATGGCCCAGGGCTGGACAGTGAGAAATGGCAAGCGGTTACCCAGCGGGGCGTTCGCGCTGATGAACAGCAACCTGGGCAGGGTATTGGACTTGCCGTGGTAGTGGATATTGTTGAGAGCTATGAAGGGCAAATAAATGCAGCCCCCCTTCCTCAGGGAGGTACGGAAATTACGGTACAACTGTAATTTCCGTTTTGCTCGACAAGTCGTTTAACTAGAACCAATTTTCCTGCATGTCGAAAGGAACGCTATTGCCTGATTTCAGCAGTGCGATAGCTGTCTCTGTTTTTGGCAGCTCCCATTCAAAATAGTATTTTGCAGTGTGTAATTTGCCCAGGTAAAAATCCTGAGCTTCACTGTTAGGATTCTTTTCCAGTGCTTTTTCTGCGATAACTGCCTGCTGTAGCCACAACCAGGCGACTACGGTACAGCCAAATAAATCCAGGTATAGGGTGGCATTACCCAGGCCGCGATCCACATCTTCCTGAAGCTGGGAGAATAATGCAAAACTTGTCTCATCCAACTTTTCCAGGGCTTCTTCCATCATTTTGGCCATAGATTCGAGCTTAGGTTTATCCCTGGCCTGCATAATCGTATTGCGGATCTCTGCCTGTAACAGTTGGTAGCCAGCAAGATTTTTTGACGGTACTTTCCGGGCCAGTAAATCCAGGGCATGGATGCCTTCTGTACCTTCGTGAATTGCGTTAAGGCGATTGTCTCGATACAACTGCTCTACCGGGTATTCACGAATATAACCCGCTCCCCCCAAAACCTGAATCGCCAATTCATTAGCTTTTAGGCAGTACTTGGAGGGCCAGGATTTTACTACGGGAGTTAGTAGATCGAGCAGTGTTGCAGCATTGTTGCGCTGCTCTTCTGTAGGGGCTGTATGCTCATCCTCGTAAAGTGAAGTGGCATAAACACTCAAGCTTAAGCCACCTTCAGCATAGGCCTTTTGCATTAGTAGCATACGGCGAACATCGGTATGCTGGACGATAGGGACCTGTTTGGATTCAGGATCTCGATTGGAGGGCATGCGCCCTTGTGGGCGGCCCTTGGCGTACTCAAGGGAGTAAGTGTAACCCTGGTATCCAAGTACAGAAGCGCCAGCTCCCACACTGATACGAGCCTCATTCATCATCTGGAACATATACTTCAGGCCCTGATGGGGTTCACCGATCAGGTAGCCTACAGCGCCACCATCCTCACCAAAGCTCAAAACCGTTGATGTGGTATTACGGTAGCCCATTTTATGTAGCAGGCCTGCGAGTTTTACATCATTGCGTTTTACCGGTTTCTCCTGCTCGTCCAGAAGGAATTTGGGAACCAAAAAAAGTGATATTCCCTTCACACCTGCGGGTGCGCCTTTAATTTTTGCCAGAACCAGGTGAACGATATTCTCAGTGAGGTTTTGATCGCCACCAGAAATATACATTTTCTGCCCGTGAATGCGGTAGCTGCCGTCTTCTTCTGGTAGGGCGCTAGTGCGAATGTCTGACAGCGCGGAGCCCTGATCCGGTTCAGTTAGTGCCATAGTCCCGGCAAAACGCCCGTCCAACATTTGTGGAAGGAATTGTTTTTTAAGCGACTCGCTGGCGAAAGTGCGCACCAAATTGGCCGCGCCAATGGTCAAGAATGGGTAGCTAGCACTGGCAACGTTTGCTGCAGCCATATAAGCGAGTGCTGTGCGCAGAATAACTTCTGGCAATTGCAGCCCGCCTTCCTCAGCATCACAGTGAGCGGCAAGAAATCCTGCAGAGGCAAAAGCATCCCAGGACTGTTTGGTTTCTTCGATAACGCTGACGTTTTCACCATCAAAGCTCGGTTCAATCTCATCGCCTTTGGCGTTGTGATTAGCGAAAAACTTTTCTGCAATGGTATGTGCAGTATTCAGTGTTGCATCAAAAATTTCACGGGAATGCTCACTGTACCGAGGGCGATTGATTAGGGCCTCGGTATCTAAAAATTCGTAAAGCAAAAAATCGATTTCACGCTCGTTGAGCAGCTGATGGGCCATGTTTACCTCTTACATTATTCTTTTTGGGTAATCCGTTTAATTTCCAGGTAGTTTTCCATTGAATATTTTTATGCTGGAACACTACGATTCAAGTGTATATGTAAACGTGGAGAGGGTGCACTGGGCAATGACTGATTCTATGAATAGACTTGGCGATTATTAGAGTGCTTTTACTCGGATATTCTTTGAAATACTGGTGCTGCTTCTGCAACGGGCTTTGGAACCACCTTGCGCCACAGTTGGGAGGATAGTTCAGTTGAGCTTTGTCGGCACCCGGAAGCAATCCAGTTGCCCAGTGCTTGAGCTACATCAGGCCATACTATCCGAAGTGGAGGGGGGCAGTTGGTTAGCCACTTGTCGATCGTATAGGCATTTATCTGTTTTACGATTGTGGCCAGTTTGAGCTGATCGAGCGCTTTGGCATTGGCTTCCTGCTCAAATTGATTGGCGAGAGGCCTACTGAGAATGGGTTTTCCCAGAGCCAGGGTTTCAGCCAATAATTCAAATCCGCTATTGCAGATTACTGCTTTAGAGGTTGCCAGATCCTTTTGAAAACCATTAATTGAGGGGGCCTTAACTTGAATATTACTAGAGGTAGGTAAATTGTGGGGTATACCGTAGACGATAAACCGATAGGGCAGCCTGGAAAGTTCGTCCAGCATCGGAATAGGCTGTTCGAAAGGCAAGTAAACTAGAATATGTTCACCCAATTCTTGGGAGAGTTCAGGTTTCTGAGGGACGATTGGCGGTAGTATTGGGTTGCCGAAGTGGTGCCAATGCAAACCGATACTCTCTTGTGTTGGGGCAAATGATTTTAGTACTGTGCGGGATGCCCACTTATTGCGAGGTGCAGGGATCGGGAATTCAAAGGCGTATTGATGGCCGATACCGATGCTGCGTTTTTTCTTAAATTTTGCTGCCCAGGCCGTAACAGGTTCATAGTCACTGATAATTAAATCAAAATTATTAACCGGCAGTGTTCTTGTATCCTTGATGAATCTTACTGCATTGATGTTTCGTAGTGTTGCGAAACTATTCAAGCGGCCGTGACTGTGGATAAAAGTCATTCCCTCCCGCCACCAATAGTCTCCAAAAGAAGACATCTCAAATAAGCTTTCTCTTGGACGGCCTGAAAATAACCACTGGACCTCGAGATTTGGATACTTTTCGAATTGCTTGGCCAGCGCGCGGGAGCGACTTATATGTCCGTTACCCGTGGATTGAACGCCATAAAGTATCTTCATAAAAAGGCGGCACTCACAATTAAGCTAACGCTGGTCCCCAAAATGGCACCAGCACAAATATCGGAGGGAAAATGAACCCCTAAGCCAACCCTGGCAGCTCCCACCCCTGTGGCCCAGATATAACCAAAACTCCACATGGGACTTACCTGTATAGACATTGCGGTTATGAATAAAAAGGCGCATGAGGTATGGCCTGATGGCAAACTGAATCGATCATGCGCCACAATTACCGGACGCATACCGGGAATTGCCTGAGGCGGCCTAAGGCGACGAGTTGTATTTTTTATTCCCCAGTACAGGCTGCGTTCTAGAGCGACGGCTGTACATGCCAGGTACAGTAGTTGAATGGCTGAATTAAGCCATACATAAGTGAAAAAAAGTGCCCCGGCCGCCCATCCATCCCCAGATTTGGATAGCCATAAATAGCGCCGGCGTGAGCTGGGGCGGGATGCCCGCTCAACCATATACAGTACGGCGGACACATCAAAACTCTTCAAATTCATCGGTAAGCCTCGCATGCCGACAAGTTACAAATCGATTATTGCACGGACTTGACCGATTTATGTCGCAATAATGAAATCTAGATTAGGCTGGAGGGAATGTGCGAAAGGGCATATTTTGAAGTGGGAAAGCAAAGAAATATCTGACGTGCAATTCCTTTAAATCTGAAATGGAAAGTAATTTGGTTAATTAATGTCAGTAATCTACAGGTCTATTTTGTAGCATTTAATACACTTACTTATTTGAAAAATATTGAAAAATTAATATTGGATAAAGGTTGTGATAATTGCGCGTTTTAACTTAGTTTAAGTAAGAGTCAAGAAGAGGAGGGGGTTGGAGGGGCGATAGCACCTCCAAAAAATAGTTGATATGTCAGTCCCACCTAGGCGGCAATATCAAATGCCTGAATCAATTCAAAGCGTGGCACGCAAGTACCATTTTTAGAAACCGATTCTTTAAACATACTTTGTGGCCGCACCCAGACACCATAGCTCCCATAAAGGGCGCGATAGACAACCATTACCTCTTCAGTTTCACTGTGTTTTGCTGTATGTAAAACCTCGTAAAGATTTCCTTTGTAGTGGCGATATAGGCCGCGTTGCATAGATACCTCTAACTCACGTGATGGGGGGCAAGCTGTAATTGTTCGATGCGATTTGCATGTAGCACTGCAGTGCCTGAGTAACGATGTTCGCCTGTAGAAGTAAACTCAAACTTATAGCTGCGGTGAAGACTGAAAAACCCTCTCTTATCTTTTCTGATTCGAGTACGCACCAAAAGCACGGTGTCATCTAGCAGTTGAACACCGAGCTGTCGGCAATGTTCAGAGGCTGCTCGCCGGACATGTTCCTTAGCTGCCATACTGGCCCAGATATACCAGAGAACCAAAAAGAACAGGGAGAGCCACAGTATGTCGCTAAGAGTGTAATACATTGCTATACAGTTGCTATGATCGCTTTCTTGCAAGAATAACACCTAAGGAGCGCCAATGTCCGGCACGATTTTAATAACCGGTTGTAACCGTGGAATTGGGCTCGAAATGTGTGCTCAGTTTGCCGAGATCGGCTGGAAGGTTCTGGCTTGTTGCCGGGAGCCTGAAAAGGCAGTGGAACTTGAGGTACTTCAGCAGCGCTACCCCTCCTCAATACAGTTGATACGCTTAGATGTAACCGACTATGAGCAGATGATCTCGCTGGGCAAGGCATTCCAGGGGGAGCCAATTGACATATTGCTTAACAATGCGGGCTACTACGGACCCAAAGGAGTAGGGTTTGGGTCTGTTGATCGTGGAGAGTGGCGGCGAGTCTTAGAGTCCAACACTATTGCCCCCTATATGATGGCTGAAACATTCTGCGAAAACGTTGCGGCTAGTGAGCACAAATTGATCGCGGTCATGAGTAGTAAGGTGGGTAGTATCGCCGATAATCGCTCTGGTGGCGGGTATATTTATCGAACATCTAAAGCTGCCGTTAATCAGGTAGTTAAGAGTCTATCTATTGATTTAGAGCCTAGAGGAATCACAGTTCTCACTTTACACCCGGGATGGGTGAAAACGGCTATGGGAGGCCCGGGAGCCCTTATTTCTGCTGAGGAAAGTGTTGCTGGAATAAAAAGGCTGCTTTTAGCTGCAAATTTGGCAAAAACAGGTCGATTTTTTAACTATGACGGAGCAGAAATTCCTTGGTAATGCTTGTAATGGCGTGTGACAAAACTTCGCCAAGAATCCTCTAGAATGCGGCTCCCGCACACAGTATACAGGTCTGATACAAGGTCTTGAGAATCTGCTCGATTTAAGTGCCGAACTCATTGTATTTACTTCTGAGCGCACACCTGCTTGTCCTGCAACGAGGTTTTCTATTGATTGCAAGATTAGGCAAGAATGTGGAAGAAGCCTTCTATCGCCTCGGGTGAAAACTCCTTGAAAATGACTCCCATACCACGGAGTGACACAAGAAAACCCTTTTACTGAATTGGCGGGTTTTACGTTTTAGGCAAGGATGCCTACGAAGGAGTGAAAATCATGAAATGGCTCGGTAGTTTAACCCGCAGTGAGAACTTTTCCCCCAGGTTACTGAAGTCGCCAATTCTAGCGGTTCTTATAGTCGCGGCATTGGTGGGTTACCTGGGAGGGATGCCAATTTGGGTAGCGGTACTGGGAGTTGTTGCTTATTACTCCAGAGGTCGTGATTTGCGGGCCGGTGCCTATAACCTCGCTTGTGTAGTGACCGGACTTGGATTGGGTCTAGGGGCACAAGCGGCAGCTTACAAATGGCAGATTGATCCAAGTATATTGATTGGACCAATTGCATTGATTTTTTCCATTATCAGCGTTTGGGCTATGGGGTTGGTGACAGGTGTTCGGAATATTCCCAGCTATACCATTGGCATCCTTATTGCGTTTCTCGCTCAGTTGGATGTCACACTGGATACCTACTTTCAATTAATCGCTACCGTATCTATTGGGGCAGTATTTGCCGGGCTGATCGATATTTTTTGGCCTCGTCAGGAAAGTACAGTGGGGACTTGTTGATTACTAAATTTTCTGCAGTGAGTATTGCGCGAAAAAGATGATCAGGTGCTAAATAAGTTTGTGTAGAGATATTATCCGGTGTTAAAGCGTATAGTGGTGTCAACGGCAATGGTGTTCGTTATAGCTTTGGCCTTTACTGAGCCCTATGAGCCCGAATTTAGTATTGAACAGAAATACTACAGAATAATTCTTCTTTGATGTAACTCGTTTTTTCGATTTTTTCAGCTTGAATTATGGGGAGGTAGGTGTGAAAGAAGATTTTTGGCATGATAAGTGGGAAAGAAATGATATTGGTTTTCATGAGACTTCCGGAAATTCATTGCTGATAGAGTTCTTTCCCAGGCTCGATTTGTCTTCAAGTGGTCGTATTTTCTTGCCGCTATGCGGAAAGACCAAAGATATCGCTTGGTTACTGCAGCAGAATATCTCAGTTGTAGGCTGTGAACTTAGTGAAGACGCAGTCAGGCAACTATTTATTGAAATGTCAGTGGCACCCAAAATAAGAGAAGTTGGCAGCCTGAAGTGTTACTCCAGTTTAAATATTGATATTTTCGTTGGTAATATTTTTGAACTGAGTAGGGAAGAGTTGGGGCCGGTTGCAGCCATTTATGACCGAGCTGCTCTGGTAGCCTTACCTACAGATATTCGCGAGCGATATGTCAGGCATTTACTGGATATTACCCAGGTCGCACCGCAACTTTTAATATCCTTTCAATATGAACAAGCCCGGATGCCAGGCCCTCCATTTTCTGTCGGCAGTCATTTGATTTATGAATATTATGATGCAGATTATGACTTGCAGGTTTTGACGGTAAGAGACGTTGTCGGGGGGCTAAAAGGAAAGGTTCCTGCTAGAGAAGAGGCGTGGCTGTTAATACCAAAGTGATAAAGGTTTCTCTGCAAGCTAAGTTTCTGGTAGAGAATGAGAGCCAAGTATTAGTTTTTCCTTTTTTGATTTTGGCCACTTCTTAATGGCTATCTCCATTTTCAAGGCGGTTGATTTATCGGGTAGCTCTACAGAGAACACGAGCGTAAGGGGCCCCTTGCCTCGTAGTGCTTTTGCCGCTTTTGGGCCATCACTACAGTGCTCAGCAAAGCGCCTCTCCAAATCATTGGTTATACCGGTATAGAGTGTTCCTCTGGCCGTTCGAACAAGATAGAGAAACCAATTCACGCCCAGCTCTTCCTTCTTTTTTACATAGCCCATAGATTCAAGAGAATAAATCCTGCTGCTCATTAGTGCGAGGTGGCGGCTTGAACTGGGAGCAATCCAAGGTTAGGCGCCGATGATCCAAGCCCAGCTTCTTAACTGCTACCTGAAAGCGTCTTTGGAGTAGTTGAGCAAATATTCCTGTGCCAATGCGCCTTTGGGAAAACTCACTTTGATAGTCCTTACCTGCACGGCTTTGCTGTACCAAGCTCATGACATGCTTTGCCCTTTCTGGGTAGTGTACCTCCAACCATTCCCGAAATAGAGGGGCAACTTCATGGGGGAGACGCAATAGGATATATGCGGCTCTTACAGCCCCTGATTTCCGCGCAGCTGAAAGAATCGATTCCAGTTCGCAGTCATTGAGAGCGGGGATCATAGGTGCAGCGAGCACCGCAGTAGGAATACCCGCTGAACTCAGCTGTTCAATTGTTCGCAGACGAGCTGCAGGGCCAGCGGTCCTTGGTTCAAGCTTGCGCTTAAGGCCGTTATCTAGTGTGGTTACGCTGATAGCGACTTGTACTAGGTTGTCTTGTGCCATTTCAGCCAGAATAGGGAGGTCCCGCAAGATTAGTTGGCTTTTGGTGATAATGGTGACCGGATGGCGAAATTCCAGCATGATTTTTAGGAGGCCTTGAGTTATCTGCTTTTCCCGCTCCAAGGGTTGATAGGGGTCGGTATTGGCTCCCAGTGCGATGGGGCTGCACTGGTAGTGTTTCTTTCGTAAAGCCCGCTCTAGCAGTTCAGCTGCGTTCGGCTTATAGAAAATCTTGGTTTCAAAGTCTAGGCCGGGTGACAAATCCATATAAGCGTGGGCAGGACGGGCGTAGCAATAGATACAGCCATGTTCACAGCCTCTGTAGGGATTTATCGATTGAGAGAACGGAATATCAGGTGATTGATTGGTTGAAATGATAGTTTTCGATTTTTCTTCAATGGAGGAGGTTTTTAACCTCACCGGCTCATCTGGTTCCGTTTGCCAGCCGTCATTTTCACTGGAGCTGTACTGCTTAGCAAAGCGCCCTGGGAGGTTGTTGGCAGTTCCTCGGCCTCTATACAATGGCGCTGATTTGTTGTGAGAGTGATCTGACATTGCGATAACAATAACTGTATTAATGTACAGTTTACGCTGTACTTTTGACGAATTGCAAGGCCTTGTGGATTTAACTGGATAGTGTGAATACGGTTCCCTGAGAGGCTGAGCCCCTCAGGGTTTACCTGTTTTTATAAGCTGGACTCAGGCAGTGCTGCAGGATTGTATTTTGAATCCATTGTTAGACCTGATCTTTCGTCATCCCAAATCATGTGTACTACTTTCCATGACTCGCCATCATTAAGGAGCTGAATACTATTTACTCCTCTTTTAATGAACTGAGTTCTTTCTTTATCGGACCAGGCTTCATAGATGCTGAAGGCATGGGCAATATTCCCAAATCGCTCAATGATGTTGTGGATCTCTATCTCGTAAAACGGACGGCCGGCAATCAGATTTTCAAAATTTTCGGGATATTCCTGTACGGTTAGGATTGTTGATTGAGGCATACCATTGCTATCAACAAATGTACGAATCATTTTTGCGTCAGAAGTAAATAATGATTCCTGCCTCTTCCAGTCCCGTTTAAATCCCGCAGGACCAGAAATTCCGCTGTAAAGTTCATCTATAACCTTTTGTATTTTTAGCTTGTCCTTCATGGTCTTCTCCTTGTTATGCTTCAGTATGAAATCCAACTGTCGGAATGTAGCTATATCAGTACCAATTGGCGTTAAAAGTAGATTGTTGATGGGGTGAATTTTCGGAGTGCCAATAGTATTTTATTAGTTTAAGTTGAGCTTAGTGTTTTTTGTTGTTTGTGTCATCAGCTCTATGCGGGTTCGATATTGTTTGCCTTTAGGATCTGTGAGGCATTTGTACCTATTGGTAATCGGCTGAATAACTGGTTGATATATAGCAACATTGCTTTTTCTATTTCTAATCTCCTTTTTCTGGCGGGCTAGCAATAGCCACTAATTTGATATGTGAACCCTTTTCGGCGAGTTTTTATAGGAGCATCACTTAGATAATGTTTTTTGGTCCCTGTTTTTGTCTAAGATGAGTAAATAGGCCATTTGCTTTTATGTGAAGTATGAGTCGAGAGCATTACTCCAGAGAGTTGGGGCCGCAAGAAGCGCTATATATTGAGTTGACCAGGCAGTCACGAGGTGGATTGCAGCTTATTTCATTTATTAGGGTTTGTGAGCCATTAAGTGTAGAGGATGTACGCCAAGGCTTTAGCTACTTGCATTCGCGCCACCCGTTTTTGCGTGCCCGAGTAGCTAGGGGGCAGCGACTACGATGGGTGTGCGATGTTGATTTTTGTGACATTCCGAATCAAATCATTCCGCTAGAAGAGGCGATAAAGTTTGAAGAAGCATTTATGTTTCATGGGATGAGTTGTTTAGATAGTGAAAAATGCGTTTACAGTCTTACCTTGTACACCAATCAAATGGGAGATGTAGAATGGATTGTTATTGCTAGTATCCATGCCGCACTTGATGGAAGAGCCATAGTGACGCTTTTTTTGGACCTTGATAATTATCTATGCTCCCATAAAAAACCTATTGGAGTTCCATCACTCCCATTATTGGAGAGTATTGCTGATAGGCTTGGAAGTGCAGGGTTTTCTAGTGAGGAAGAATTTCAACACAAGAATAAAGCCGGATTTTTTGGGCAACAGAAAAGAGTGCAAGCGTTCATGAGCGGAGAGCATGTGCTACCTCCTACTCTGTACCAATGGAAAGTGTCGGCCGGATTATAAAGGTTGCAAAGAATAACCTTATAAAGCCAACAGCACTATATAGTGCCGTAGCAGTACTGGCAGCGCGAGTTTTAGAAACTGAAAAAAACTTGTCAGAAATAATTATTGCCTTGGATGCGAGGCAGCTTTGTACTCCGCCGATTCCATTTGAGTCTGTTGGCTCATTCTCCCAAACGGTTAGTTTAAATGTACCGCTAGAGAGTACCTCGATGGGAGTTATCAAGATCGCTAAATATTTACAATCTCAAATTGACTCAGTGATGATTGGAAAGTTGCCTCTGACCAAAAATCTGAGTGCTGGGTATAATATAGAAGAAATTATTCAGGTGGCTCATGAAATTACAGCAAAGCATGATACTTTTTTGTCAGGAATTTGCCTGTCAAACTTGGGGAGTATGAGGTTTGTGGCTGAAAATATGCGTTACTTTGAGCTGGAGAGGGGAATGGTTACCCAGCATAATGGTATAAGTCCATTAATGATTGTTACTTATACAACATATCGCCATGGAGTTTTTGTGTTGGGGTATTGTGAGCCCTTAATGAGTAAGAAAAATGTGAGCCTTTATGTCGATGAATATAAAAAAATAATAAATAGTACCGTTTCTGAAGTGCAAGATTGAGCAAGATGGAAAAGTTGATTTTTCTAGCCCTCTAATTTGTCAGGGGATGGCGGCTATTGTCTTGTTGTGGTTTTTGTGTCTGTAATTTTAAATTTAATTCTTTTGTTGTTTTGTGTGCGAATAACTTTTATATAAAAAGCTAAATCTTGAGCTTAAAGAGGTGATATAAATTGCAAAACTCAGATGGGCGTAAAGTTGCAAAGGGTTTCAAGTTGAAATTTTATCAATGAGGTTTCTTTCGGGGCGGGTTTAGTTGTGAGGGTATGGGATGTTAATATGCTAATTCATAATATTGTCTATACTGAATGACTGTCCTCGCTGTGAAAGGATGTAAGCCTAGCTAATTTTCTAGACCATGCAGAAGATCTGCAGTACCAGGTGCTTTCTGCCCTGGCTAAAAAGATCCCATTAGCTAAAAGGTAGAGTCTGTTTACACAATCTTCGATATAGAAAAATGGCTGCAGGAACTGCTTTAAAAAACAATGTTGCGTTCATAGGTCGATATATGGAGGTGTTACATGATCTCTTTTCTAAGGGCTAGAGTATTTGTTTTTGATAAGCAGATTTTATTTTTTAGCTTAGTGGCTGATTATGCGAGGTCTCTAGTTGGTGGTTTGGTAATAATTGTGACCAGCTTGGCGATGAACATTGATTCAGTAGACAGGTCTCAATATTTTCTGCGAGAAGGGGAGAGGTCGGATAATTACACTTGGATGCCATAATAAATGGCTTAGGAGGTTTTTGGGTGTAATAAAGGATAGAATTACGAAGTAGAGATTTAATCGCAAATGGTTATATCAGGACATTTTTCCAGTCATCGGCTTATGAGTAGACGATGGCTGCTTAGAAAGAATAGGTGACAATGGTAGCTACTTATGCGACTTTAATGATTGATAGACAGAAAAAACGCTAGGAATGATTTTATTAAAGAGCGAATGAGAAACTTATGAGTCATAGCGTAGGAGAATGATCTTGGATGCCTATACTGAAGCAGTCGGCTTGTTGCTAGGCCCCAAAGTGCAACGACTGAACCTTACTGGATAGGCTTGGAGTTTGTATGAATAGTGGATCCCTACTAGTACAAAACAAGTTCTGTATAAAATATATTTTGAAATTTAGCATGGTGTGTTTATATGTTGGCACGGTGATCATTGTATGTTGGCAGTGACATGTATGACTTATCGAATAGTAAATGTGTCTTTGAATGCTGTGTCTCATTAACCAGTCAATAGATTGTTTAGTGCTTCTTAGAGAGCTACAGGAACACTTTAAATGATTTAATTGTAGATGGTAGTTCCAGATGAGCTTGTTGTCGGATTTTAGCGTGAGCGTTGCTGTATTTGAGTCTTGGATATATTGGCAAAGGGAGTGGCTCGGTGAGTGATGTAGTCACTGTTGTAGGGCAAGGATTATACCTTGCTGTCGCTGCAGTTATAGGTTTGGGTATCGCGAGAATATTGCGGATTGATAATACGCTTGGTTGTCTTGTTGCCGGAGTGCTGGCAGCTTTATTGCTACCCATAATTGACTATGATACAGGTTTGCGCGCAACCAGTATCAGGGAGTTGGTTTTTTTGTTATCTTGCCGGTGTTAATTTTTGAGTCTGCATGGCAATTGGAGCCAAAAATTTTAAAGCGCTGGATTGGTCCTGTACTGTTATTTTCTACGGTAGGTTTGGTGATTTGTGCCGTTCTTATCGCAACAATTACTTATTACGGTATCGGCCATCCAGAGGGTTTTCCCTGGGTGGCGGCTATGTTAACGGGAGCTATTTTAGCGGCTACAGATCCAGTTTCTGTAGTTAATAAGTTGCGCCAGGAAAAAGCGGGAGAGGATCTCTTAACTTTGGTGGATGGAGAGAGCCTCTTCAATGACGCCGCAGCGGTAGTTCTCTATTCCTTAGTGTTGGGCTTGGCGACTTATGGTCTCGTTGAAAATTCTTCGATGGCGGCCGAAGCTCCATCGTTGGGTGTAACTTCCGTAACGCTATATTTTTGTATGGTATTTTTTGGGGGGGTTGCTATTGGGCTTATATGTGGCCTGATAACCACTCTAATCATATTATTTTTACGCTCCTCTAGTGCGGCACTTATGACTTTAGTGATCGCTGCGTTTGGGAGTTTTTATCTGGCAGAGAGTATTTTTCATGTATCAGGTATTATTTCGGTAATGGTATGTGCAATTGTTGCTCGAGGGTGTTTAAGTAAGCAAAATGATACCTATTTGGTTCATGCAGGCCCAACTTGGGAGTGGATGGGATTATTTTTTACCGGCATTATTTTTGTAATCATGGGGTTGGTAATTACCTTTGAAATGTTTAGCCATCAGTGGCTGGCAATGATTATTGCTACAGCGGCCGCTCTAGGAGCCAGAGCATTATCCGTATTCTTAGTGTCACCTTTAACTCGCTTTGTTGGCCCTTCAATACCTAAATCCTGGCGGTTGTTGATGAGTTGGGGGGGCTGCGAGGAGTTATTGCGGTCGCCTTGGTGCTTTCTCTTCCGGTTGAATTGCCCTATTGGTGGACAATTCAATCTATGGTATTTGGTGTAGTTCTTTTCTCCTTGTTGGTACAGGGTACCACCAGTGGTCGCCTAATTCACAAATTAAACCTTTGAGTTAGTCGCCCTAATTATCCTGCAGTTAGGCTAATAGCGGCGGGATTATCAGCTGCCAACCACACGGCAACAAGAAGCAGGCTGAGCGCGAAAAACTTATTTTGTAAACTTCTATTTTTATCACTCGCAAGTGCTTTTGATAAAGTCCGGCCAAAAGTGATCCATGAAAAGTGTGTTATAAGGTTAAGTATAGTAATCATAATAATTAAGGTGATAACACTACTCTCGGCACCTTCCCCCTGTTTTGGTGCAAATACGGAAAACATGGTAATTACTATCATCCAAGCTTTAATGTTCATGCTTTGAATAAACATTCCCTGCCAAATACTGACTGATTTTATTGTGGTATCACCAGGCGCTTTACTGGGTTGTATGAAAACGTAAGCAAGGTAAATTAAATAGATGGAGCCAGTCCATTGTAGGATGGTCATTACCAAAGGGTAGTGAATGAGCCAGCCCATAAATCCGAAGCCGACTAATAAGGCCTTAACTAGAAACACAATGTCGATGCCCGCCAGCAAAGGTAAGGAGCCGCGAATGCCCAAGCTAGCCCCAGCTGCAGCAAAAGTGATATTGGCTGGGCCTGGGCTAAAAATTAGGGGGAACATTACTGCTAACCAGGCCAACACAAACTCTAAGCTCATATGTATTACTCGTATTGATTCAGTGAGGTAACCAAGAGATATAGGCACACTCCCTGAAGGTGAACTTTATTTTCTTGGTGGTAGATGAGGTTAAGGGGAGTGGGGGCGAGTTTCTTGTACAAAATTGCGCTACACAGATTTTAGGTAGCGAGCGGGTGTAATGCCGAATGCACGTTTGAAGTTACGGCTCAAATGGCTCTGGTCAAAGAACCCACAATCGATAGCTACATCTGCAATCTGAGCCCCTGTGCGAAATAATGTGCGGGCCTTTTGGGCTTTCAGGAGTATTAGGAATTGGTGGGGGGAACACCAAATTGGGTATTGAAACTACGGATAAGCTGATATCGATTCATGCCAGTTACTTGACATAGCTCATCCAGAGTCACATTTCTCTGCCAGTTTTCTTGTAAGTAAGCGCGGGCTCTCAAGGCGCCCTGCTTATTTGGCGATGACTTTGGGTAGATTTTTTGGTCGCCATGTCGAGCAAAAAGTTGACTGATTGCTAAGGTAAGTAAAGTGTCTGTTGATAGGGATAGAGTGTTCACTTCAAGGCTACTATGCAGCTTGTAAAGTAGCTGAAACAGCTCAGGGTCATCCAGTAGCGGCCCTTTTAGAAATGGTACGGGTGTTTGGTTGACTTGACTGTGCTCCCTAAGGGTCTCCTCAATAAGAGCTGTGTCAAAGTAAAACATACGGTAGTGCCAACCGGAGTCACTGCCGGAAAAGCCGGTGTGAATTTCCCCTGGGTTGAGTGCAGCGAGGGTTCCTTGGGGGAGGGTTACAGTCTCCCCGCGATAATCGAGCTTCTCTACACCGGAGAGGAAGATCCCGATAGCAAGCTCATCGTGCCAATGCTTGGCAAAGGAAAATTTGTGAAAGTAGGCGTGAAAAAGCTCTACGCCACTATGGCTTGGGCTCCGCCAGGCTTTAGAGAATTCCTTTTTCATTGATATTTCCCATATGAGAAGTGACTATTACCATACAGAAAGGAAGGGTGGTAACGCAAAGTTACAGGTGGGAGTGGAGAAATGAAAGAGCGGGAGGAAAATAGCTGCGGTTATATCCGCAGCTATTTGTGCTTATTATTAGCTAGGGATTATCTTTAGCTGGGTTTGGTGCCCCTCATATACTTGAGGTAGTTAGCTAGAGCTAAAGTTATGACACTGGAGATCATCAAGCAATAAGTGGCGATGATCATGACTGATCCAGCTTCAGTGCCAATTAGAATACTGTGTAACAGACCCAAAATTAGGCCCGGTAAGCTGAGGCGGTGTAGCCAGATTGCAATGAGCTTTCGGTTCGCGCGCATTGTTCCAGCCAAGGCTGACCCAATTAACGCCCAAAATGCAATAGCTCCTATTGAAACGCTGGTTTTATAGAATCCATGAAAAAAAGTAGGTATTAGGTTGCCGAGTGTAGAGTGTCCAGTTCTAATAGATGTGGCAGCAATAAATAAGCCTGCATGCAGAAGAAAGGTAACACAAACCATACTTCCAAGAATGATATGCACCTTTCTGGTAACTATTTTTCGGGAGGCTAGTGGATTGGCTAGTGCCAAGCATACTTGTAGCCACAGTAAGAAAATACTGTAAAGCCCGAATAGTTTTGAGAGTATGTAGGCTAATTGTCCCTTAGGTATTTCATAAGTAAAGTAGTCGGCAATACTGCCAGTCGTATCACTCCAGAGTACAACTGGTGTTATTAGGGTAAAGCATAGTGCTAGAGCTTTAAAAGCTGTAAGAGTGATCGGTGCAATAAAAGTTGCTTCCGTGGATGTATTGGCTTGCTGCATGATGTCGCTTTTATAAGTGAGTGCAAATATTAAATATTCTTAATGCATTCTTTGTCGTTAATGCATTGCTCTAAGTTGGCCTTAGCTTGCTGTTCGGTCAGCGCTTTAGTGCCAGCAACGGGAAGCTCAGCTTCAATCCAACCTCTTATGCCGTAGGGATTGAGTATGGCAGTTTGCTGCAATCCCCGCCGGCGAAGTATTTTAGCCATCTCAAAGCCCCTAAAGTCTTTAACGCAATAACTTATAATGATGTCGGCGCTCTCCAGTGATTTGGGGAGCTGATTGCCTAAGCTGCGTATGGGAATGTTTACAGCTCCTGGAATATGGGCCTCGGCAAATTCATTGCTTTCTCTAGTGTCAACAAAGACAACGTTCTTGCCGCTTCTTATGTGATCGAATAGCTCCGAGGCTTTAATCTCAGGTACAAGCCTTGTAGAACTGTTAAAAGCTACTTTAGTATTTTTTGTGCATTGCTGATCTGGTATTAGATTGGTTTGGCTGGCTATAACCTGTTCTTGGCTATCACTGTCTATCCACTCGTAAATGTTGCTAAAAAGCTGGCTGTAGCAGTCAAGTGTAATATTTTCCTCACCATAATCTCTTTGCAGCTTCCTAAATGCAGTTTCTACGACGATGGATTCCGGATTTCTATTGGGGCGCCATAGATTTACTTCAATATCATTGATAACGCTTGCTAGCTTTACCAGCTTTGGATCTGAAACTTCGAAGGACTCTACTAGTACTTCAAATGTTGATTGGTGCTGGGTGCGATGAAAGGTTGCACCTTCGGAGTCAAAACTTGCTGATTTTTTTGGCTCAAAAGTATCGCCATGTAGGGGGTGGATAATTATTCGGCTGCCGGGATCCAAATGCTGTGAAAGTAACCATGCTGATGCCCACTTGTCTGGCCCAAGTCCATGCGTGGTGTGGTAGGTGGGTTCAGGCTCCCTGGGGGATGGGGAAATTTCAGCACGGGATGAAAGAGATATTGCAGTTGTTAGCAGGAAGAAGGGTAAAAATCTTAACTTGAACACAGAGCATTCCACTACTAAGGCACAAAAATTGCTAATTTGTATGCGGTAAAGTTTATTTGTCTTGAAAGCTTAGCAAGAATTTATTTTGTGGTGGAAGTGGTTTTTTACTGGTGCTCAGTAATAGTGAGAAGTAGTTTCACTGAAATTATATTTATCCCGTCTTGCTATTTTTGTCACTATTGACAGGTGAGTAGAATTTCCTAACTTCCTTATTTCTTGCACATTGCTTGGCGTTTCTTTTTGTATACTGCAGAAAATTGCGTCATCCAGCGCATTCAGTAATGTGTTGGTTGTGGTTTTACGGAAAAAGACACACAAACCTTGGTTTAGTGTGTGATGCATATAGGGTGTATGGATTACTGTTGGAAGTGCAGTTTTGAGCAAGTGGTATCAGTACCTATTTAGTTCTTTTAATTTCTGCAGAGCTTTCTTTCAGTTGACTGTGTGGATGGCCGAGTTGCTTGGCTTTCTAGCTGCCCGTTGTGCGTCGATTAGTTCAAGGTGCAAATTGGGAAGGCATGTTCATGCGCAGCTCAGCTTATAATCATTCACGGCTTTTGGTGTTTCAAAATAATGCCAGGCAGCTGTTGCAATACTTGTTTGTCTCATTGGTATGTGTTTCGGCATTTACGTACGCTGAAGTGGCAGTGGATGAGGATGTTTCTCCCTGGCAGCTTTCTATCGTTGGTGCCAGCACCGGTGATGTGATTCTAAGTGGTGATGATGCGGCATTAAGCCTAGGAATTTCAGAAATTTGTGTAGCTGAAAACCAGGTTTCCGAAGAGTTTTCCTCCAGTTCTAGTGAAGATCTCTCCTCGCTTGGGTTTCATAGCTTTGGTAGTGAAGCTCTATCGTTACGCAATGAGCGCGCCACTGTAACTGCCCAAACTGATCAAGTCCTGCTGGCCCCAACGGTGCTCAGCGATTCAGATGAAATTACTCTCAGCGCCCTCATTAATTCATCAACGGACGCTGGAGCCGGTACTGATTCACTCACTATCTATCTGACTGATTCTGAATATGTTGGTTATGGAGTCCAGTATCAAGGCGATGGTTCAACCGGCGTATGGGCTCTGGTTCAATTTACAGATGCCGAGAGTCAATCCAATTTAGCTCAGGTGGCTGCAACTGATAATCATCCAACAACTGGACAAACGGTTACTTTAAATCGTTCTGGCGATACGTTGACGGTTACTGTAGGAGGAAGTGATATTGGTCTTACCTATACTGTAGGTGAGGGCATTGGTGATCTTTCTCGCTACGGCATACGTTCTACCTCACTTGGCGTTAGCGACAATAATTACCTAGATGACCTAACGCTGACTTTCTCTTCTACTGCTACTTGTCCAGCCTTGGCTGATACAGGTGAGTGGGATGATGCCTACTCTCTGCACTTTGTATATCAAGAGCTGTTGCAGCAGGGAGAATTGATTGCACGTTTATCCAGCCATACCAATAGTGGATCTGGCATTGCTGGTATCGCCCTACGAAATGGCACGGAAGCAACTGATAAAGCCATTGCATTGGTAGTGGACCCGTCTGATAACAGTATTGGACTTTTCACCCGAGATACGGATGATACAGTCAACACGCTAATTACCACCGGACAGACTGGCGCCTTGCCCCAGTGGTTAAGATTAGTGCGTGATGGCGACACGATTACAGCTTATATCTCTACTGATGGTGCAAGTTGGACTCAGGTAGATAGTGTTTCGATCAGCTTCGACGATATTGTTAAGGCTGGAATTGCAGTGGCAGTTACTGGCAGTGAAGCGCAAACGCTGGAATACGATAACCTGAGTGTTTTAAATGAACTATCTGGCGATATTACTTCAGATATAGAGCTTGCTGCACATCAAACCTATGTAGTGACAGGGGATGTGGATGTTAATAGTGGGGTGACTCTAACTATTAATGAAGGCGTGACAGTCCTATTTGAGGATTATTTCACCTTTGAGGTGAACGGCAATCTCACAGCTACTGGTGAAGCAGACGCGCCGGTAATATTTACTAGTGCACAGGCCTCGCCAGCTAAAGGTGATTGGTCTGGCATTGAAGCAAAAAGCGGTAGCGTAGTGAGCTTGGACTATGTGACTTTGGAATACGGAGATCGTGCTCTTTACGCAGCCCCTGGTAGCACCTTTAGTCTCAGCAATAGTACATTACAGAATTTTTCAAAGAGCGGTATTTATGCCTACAATTCTACTGGCGTAATTAGTAATAACACCATTCAGTATGCAGATAATGCTGGACTGTATTTGCATCTCGTTGCAGATGTAACCGTCAGTAATAATATTGTCAGTGATAATAAATACGGTATTTACATTCATGGTGCTAGTGGTGGAGTTACCACCCCAACCATTACCGACAATCAAATTATCGATAATAGTAGTTACGGCTTTTATTTATATGGTGCAGGAAATGCCAGCTACGACCCCCTTCCAGTAATTAATGGAAACAGTATTTACAGTAACGGTACCTACAACGTATATACAAAAAACTATGGAAGTGGATCAACGACAAACGTTGATGCAACAGGTAACTGGTGGGACGCCACCGATCCTGGTTCTATTTCTCCAACAATTTATGACCATACCGATACTGGTAGTGACTCCAATCCATTTATCGATAATGGTGGGTTCTTGGATGCTGAAGATGGAGTGGCAGTAGTCAGTCATTCATTGATAGGTACCCTAACAGAAGATACTACTTTGCTTTCGGGCAATACCTACACCATGTTAGGACACCTCTACGTTGGTTCAGGTACGGTACTAACTATAGAGCCAGGTGCGCGTATTGAGTCGGGTGGAGGCTATCGAATTGTTGTTGATGGAACTCTAAAAGCCATAGGCACCAGTGAATCGCCAATTGTATTTACCAGTGATGAAGAGTCTGCATCCAGTGGTCAGTGGAAAGGTATTCGCGTTGACGAAGGCGGCTCGGTAGAACTGGACTATGTGACGTTGGAGTATGGAGAGTATGGTCTTTATGCGCAGTCAGGTAGTAGCTTTAGTTTGAGCAACAGTGTTGTGCAATATATTGAGGAAGATGGTGTTTATGCCTATAACGCCAGCGGCTCAATAATTAACAATACTATTCAGTATGCTGAAAATTCTGGGGTATACCTATACGGTGTAGCAGATGTCACCGTCAGTGATAACGTAGTTATTGATAACAAATACGGGTTTTACATTAAGGGCTATAGCGGTGCTGCTACCACCCCAACGATCACGGGTAACACCGTTACCGGTAGCAGTAGCTACGGCTTCTATTTGTATGGGGTAAAGGACGCAGGCTACGATCCACAGCCTACGATTACGGGCAACAGCATTTACAGTAACAACAGTTACGATTTATATACCAACTATTACGAAAGTGGTGTGCTTACCGTTAATGCCACGGGCAACTGGTGGAACACCACGGATCCAGGAGATATTGGTCCAGAGGTTTACGATTATAACGACAGTACCTCTTATCGTCCGATAGTAGATTTCAGCGGTTTTCTGGATGCGGAAGACGGTAGTGCAGTAATCACGAATGGCTTAAGTGGTTATTTAACAGAAGATACCACCTTGGTGGCGGGTACAACTTACACCTTCGAGAGCCACGTACATGTGCAGAGTGGAGTAACTTTGACGATAGAACCCGGCGCTCGTATTGAAGTGGGGGAAGGTTTCGTCTCAAGGTTTATGGCACTTTGGATGCACAGGGCACCAGCGATAGCCCGATTGTATTCACCAGTGATGAGAGCGCACCCGCTGCCGGAGATTGGTATGGCATCGTGGCACAAAGTGGCGGCACGGTGGATTTGGATTATGTAACAATAGAGTACGGGGATTACGGTCTTTATGCTGCCTCGGGCAGTACCTTTAGTCTCAGCAATAGTACCTTGCAGCACTTTGATGGGAACGGTGTTTATGCCTATAACGCTAGTGGCTCAATTAATAACACGACTATTCAATATGCAGGTAATGCTGGGGTATACCTATATGGTGTAGCGGATGTCACGGTCAGTGATAACTCAGTAATCGATAACAAATATGGATTTTATATTAAGGGCTATAGCGGTACTGTTACCACCCCAACGATCACGGGTAATACCGTTACTGGTAGTAGTAGCTACGGCTTCTATTTGTATGGGGTAAAGGACGCAGGCTACGATCCACAGCCTACGATTACGGGCAACAGCATTTACAGTAACAACAGTTACGATTTATATACCAACTATTACGAAAGTGGTGTGCTTACCGTTAATGCCACGGGCAACTGGTGGAACACCACGGATCCAGGAGATATTGGTCCAGAGGTTTACGATTATAACGACAGTACCTCTTATCGTCCGATAGTAGATTTCAGCGGTTTTCTGGATGCCGAAGATGGTAGTGCAGTGATCGACAATGGCCTGATTGGCTACCTAACCGAAGATACCACTCTGTTAGCAGACACGACTTACACCTTAGTGAGTTCGCTGCACGTAAAAAGTGGTGTGACCTTGACGATCGAGCCGGGTGCGCGTATAGAAGTGGGTGGACGATTTAGCCTCAAGGTTTACGGTACCTTAGATGCACAGGGCACCAGTGATAATCCGATTGTATTCACCAGTGATGAAAGTACACCTAGTGTCGGAGACTGGTTTGGCATCGTGGCGCAAAGTGGCGGCACGGTAAATTTGGATTATGTAACAATAGAGTACGGGGATTACGGTCTTTATGCTGCCTCAGGCAGCACCTTTAGTCTCAATAATAGTACCTTGCAGCACTTTGATGAAAGTGGTGTTTATGCCTATAACGCTAGTGGCTCAGTAAGTAATAGCACCATTCAGTATGCTGAAAATGCAGGGGTATACCTATACGGTGTAGCGGATGTCACCGTCAGTGACAACGCAGTTATCGATAACAAATATGGATTTTATATTAAGGGCTATAGCGGTACTGCTACCACCCCAACGATCACGGGTAATACCGTTACTGGTAGTAGTAGCTACGGCTTCTATTTGTATGGGGTAAAGGACGCAGGCTACGATCCACAGCCTACGATTACGGGCAACAGCATTTACAGTAACAGTAGTTACGATTTATATACCAACTATTACGAAAGCGGTGTGCTTACCGTTAATGCCACGGGCAACTGGTGGAACACCACGGATCCAGGAGATATTGGTCCAGAGGTCTACGATTATAACGACAGTACCTCTTATCGTCCGATAGTAGATTTCAGCGGTTTTCTGGATGCCGAAGACGGTAGTGCAGTGATCGACAATGGCCTGATTGGCTACCTAACCGAAGATACCACTCTGTTAGCAGACACGACTTATACCTTAGTGAGTTCGCTGCACGTAAAAAGTGGTGTGACCTTGACGATCGAGCCGGGTGCACGCATAGAAGTGGGTGGACGATTTAGCCTCAAGGTTTACGGTACCTTAGATGCACAGGGCACGAGTGATAGCCCGATTGTATTCACCAGTGATGAGAGCGCACCCGCTGCCGGAGATTGGTATGGCATCGTGGCGCAAAGTGGCGGCACGGTGAATTTGGATTATGTAACAATAGAGTACGGGGATTACGGTCTTTATGCTGCCTCAGGCAGCATCTTTAGTCTCGATAATAGTACCTTGCAGCGTTTTGATGAGAGCGGTGTTTATGCCTATAACGCTAGTGGCTCAATTAGTAACAGTACCATTCAATATGCGAATGAATATGGGGTGAATCTGATCGGTACTGCGGATGTCACCGTCAGTGGCAATATGATCATGAATAATCGTGTCGGCATTCGTATTTCAGGGTTCAGCAGTGGGGTTACCACTCCAGTTATTACTGGCAATACCATTGCTGGTAATAGCAGCTACGGCTTTTATTTGTATGGAAGGAGGGACGCAGACTACGATCCGCAACCCGTGATCACTGGTAACAGCATTCATAGTAATAGTGGTTACGATATATTCACTGATTATTACGAAAGTGGGGCGCTCACTGTCAATGCCACGGGCAACTGGTGGAACACCACGGATCCAGGAGATATTGGTCCAGAGGTCTACGATTATAACGACAGTACCTCTTATCGTCCGATAGTAGATTTCAGCGGTTTTCTGGATGCCGAAGACGGTAGTGCAGTGATCGACAATGGCCTGATTGGCTACCTAACCGAAGATACCACTCTGTTAGCAGACACGACTTATACCTTAGTGAGTTCGCTGCACGTAAAAAGTGGTGTGACCTTGACGATCGAGCCGGGTGCACGCATAGAAGTGGGTGGACGATTTAGCCTCAAGGTTTACGGTACCTTAGATGCACAGGGCACGAGTGATAGCCCGATTGTATTCACCAGTGATGAGAGCGCACCCGCTGCCGGAGATTGGTATGGCATCGTGGCGCAAAGTGGCGGCACGGTGAATTTGGATTATGTAACAATAGAGTACGGGGATTACGGTCTTTATGCTGCCTCAGGCAGCATCTTTAGTCTCGATAATAGTACCTTGCAGCGTTTTGATGAGAGCGGTGTTTATGCCTATAACGCTAGTGGCTCAATTAGTAACAGTACCATTCAATATGCGAATGAATATGGGGTGAATCTGATCGGTACTGCGGATGTCACCGTCAGTGGCAATATGATCATGAATAATCTTGTCGGCATTCGTATTTCAGGGTTCAGCAGTGGGGTTACCACTCCAGTTATTACTGGCAATACCATTGCTGGTAATAGCAGCTACGGCTTTTATTTGTATGGAAGGAGGGACGCAGACTACGATCCGCAACCCGTGATCACTGGTAACAGCATTCATAGTAATAGTGGTTACGATATATTCACTGATTATTACGAAAGTGGGGCGCTCACTGTCAATGCCACGGGTAATTGGTGGAATACTACGGATACGGAATCGATTGAAGCAGAAATCATAGATTACGCTACCAGTTCCTCCAGCGCCAACTATAAGCCGATCGTGGATTACAGTGGCTATTTAAATAGAGCTAATGGAAGTTCAGTATATGATCACTACCTCCGCTTCGATATCGACACCGATACGAGTTTGGTCGCAGGTTCCTATATTGTTGTTGACAATATAAACGTAAATAGTGGTGTGAGTTTAACCCTAGAAGCAGGAGCAGTATTGGTATTCCCTGCTGGTCACTCACTAACAGTAGAGGGAGATCTGGTAGTTAGTGGTTCCAGCTCCCAGCCGGTACTATTCACCAGTGAGGCCCAATATCCTGCGGCAGGTGATTGGCAGGGTATCGTCGTAGCAAGTGGTGGCAGTGTCAGTATTGATAATGCTTACATCCAATATGCAGAAACTGCAGTTTCTGCGACTTCACCCTCTGCGTTCAGTGTTACCAACAGCATTATTACTGACTTTAGCGAAAGCGGAATCAGTGTTAACAATCTTGCTGGTGGCACTATTGCCAATAACTTAATCCAAAATACGGATTACACAGGTATAGGGATAGCCCTGGATACTGCATCGTCAGCAGTAACTGACAATATTGTTACTGGCTTGAATTACGGTGCATATATTACCGGGGCCTCTTCACCGAGCTTAACGGGTAATAGTTTTATCGATAATAATTATGGTATTTACCTGAATGGTTCGGGCAGTGATGCAACCAATCCCACCCCCACGATTACCGGCAATGATCTCTATGGTAATACCAACGGCAGCTTGTACCTTAATAACTATGGTAGTAGCTCGGCGCTGGTGTTGAATGTTACTGGCAACTGGTGGGGCAGTGCTTTACCAGAGTGGGGTGTAGATATTATCGGGGTTGATTCGCCAGAGACTGTCGTAGATCACAGTAATGCCCTTGCTGCAGAGAGCCGCGTAATAACATCTAACTTAAATGGGAATTACGAATATTTCTCCCCGAATAGTGATGGCAACCAGGATACATTAGCCATTACTGCCACCTTGAGTTCAAGTAGCACTTGGAGTCTGGAAATCAGTAATAAATCCGGAACTGTTGTGAATACTTTCTCTGGAACTGGTACAGCTATTAATATCGATTGGGATGGTACTGACAGTGGCAGTACCGTATTGAATGATGGTCGTTACTATTTATTCTTGAAGGTAACTGATGCGGAGAATACCAGTTATCGCGCGGGTGCTATTTGGGTAGAGCTGGATAATACCGCCCCTATAGCATTAATGAACAATGTTAATGATGGCGATACTTTATCAACTGGGACCACGACACTGGAGATTGAAGGTAGTGCTATCGACAATTTCTTCGTTGACTACTCCGTGGATTACCAATTGAGCGGTGATATCGATAACTGGGTAAGTCTTAAGTATTCAACATCAGAGATCAGTGAAAGCACCTTGGCTGAGTGGGTACTTAACTCCGTTGATGGTACAGTTGAGGCGCCGGCCAGTGGTGACTATCAAATACGTTTGATTGCCACTGATCGGGCTGGCAATATCACCACTATTATTCGCACAATCACCCTTGATCTACTCAGTATTACCAATGTCAGCCGCAATCAAACCACAGTGAATCCGATTGCCGATGAAAGCCTGATAATCAGCTTTGACTTGTCTGCCGGCGCTACCGTTACGTTGGATATTAAAGACGAGCAAACTGAAGAGCTGGTTCGCAGTGTGGTGGAAACCTTTGATAGTGCGGGTAGCTATTCCCTGAGTTGGGATGGCAAGGATGACGAGGGTAATTATGTTCCGGAAGAAGCATATACCTACTTCCTGACTGCAGTGAGTGGCAGTGTGGAAGGGGTGTATGTTATTGAAGATGGTGGAAGTACCAGCGATATCTTAATGGGAAGCATGGATACCACCATGAATGCGGTACAAAACGACTTTATGAAAACTGAAGTTACGCCCACGGCGAATGTGCGTGTCTATATGGAGGTCACGCCAGATGGGGGAGATACTCATATTGTCTATGATAATGTCCCCATGGAGGCCGGTACCCACTATATGACTTGGGATGGTCGCACCGCTGATGGCGTACTTACTACTGGGTCTTTTTACACCTATGTGCCAGCACCTGAAGTTCTGCCCACCAACGTGGTAATTATTGACGGCATAAACCCAAGTATCAGCGGCACACTGGACGCACCCAATATCGAAGTTAAATCCGATCCTTATTTGATGTACCACAGCTACGATCAAATCTCGAAAGTAGCTTACTTGTTGGATCAGGACTCCTACGTAACCTTCAAACTGTTACCGCCGGATATCGGTGACCCGACAGATGCCGGAGCGATCACCTTGATCGATAACCAGCTGCAAGCCGCTAATGACAGCGATGGTGCAGTAGCCACTCACGAGGTGGAGTGGACCGGTTATGAAGAGAGCGATGGCAACGCGATTATGGTCTCGGATGAAGGTGTGTACAGTTTCTGGATAGAAGCGACTTCGGCAACTACCGGAGCCAGTACCACTTACTACGGCGCATTGCAGCTGTATCAATAATGATTAGGGCGCTAGCGGTGTTTTAGTTCACCGTTAGCGCCTAACTGACAAGTCGGCGTTAAATCAAAAAACAACCAAGAGAACAACGTGAAAGCCTTACTAAAGTCCAACGTGGTCATTGTGACTTGTGCATTGCTATGGTGTGCCTGCGTTTACGCAGAAGAGGATATTGCTTACCTAGCCCCGGGCAAACAGGGGTACTGGCAGGTATGGGTAATGGATACCCAGGGCCAACAACACCGGCAACTCACCCACTCAGCCTTCGATAAAAATAGCCTTAGCTGGTTTCCCGATGGCAAGCGTTTGCTGGTAAATGGCAGCCAGGGTGAACTGCATGAAGTGGGGCTGGCCAACGCCAAAGAATTACCAATAACAATGCCGCTAAAAGGTTTTATTGATGCGAGCCTAGCGCCGGATGGAAAATCTGTAGTCTTTTCTCTCAGTACCTCCGACAGTGTTGACGATAACAACTTGTGGCGATTGCCATTGGATGGCAGCGACCAGCAAAAGCTCACCAATATGCGTCATATGCAGCACGAACCCCGCTGGCATCCAGATGGCAAGACCGTGTATTTCTTGTCCGGGGATGGTGGCGAAGCCCACGATATCTGGGCGCTGGATTTAGTTTCCGGAAGCAAGCGGCAACTGACTTTTAATAGTCTTTACAATTTTGATGTTGTCGCCGACACAAAAGGCCGATTGGTATTTTCCAGTAACCGTGCCGGCAACTACGACCTGTGGTTGCGCGAGAGCAACGGAAAACTCAAACAGCTCACCACCGATGCCGCACTGGATGCCGCTCCCAGCTGGTCCCCGAAAGGTGATGCCGTTGTATTTCAGTCTACCCGCGACGGCGCCTATAACCTGTGGAGGTTAACACTTGAGAGTGGTGAGTTAACCCAGTTGACCCAATTTACCAGCGGTGCCCGTAAACCCCTATGGCGGCCGCAGTCCGCGCAAGGCAAGTCAGTACTATGAATAAGATGTTAAAAAAAATCGGCCTCACCGCAGTATTGGCCGCTCTGGTTACGCCCTTGGCTGGCTACGGACTGTCTATTTCCGGGGTCAATATTGAATCCCGCTCGTTTGTCCCCGCCCAAGGGGAACAGTTCGCACTGAATTACCATATTGATACGCAAGCCAATGTCACGATTAATATCTACGACGCTCGTGACCTGCTGATCAAAACGGAATACCGCGAACAGCTGGCGGCGGGCGATCACCAGTGGCAGTGGGACGGTACCGACCAGCAGGGGCGCCCGGTACCCGCAGAGGCTTATCACTACACCATCAGTGCAACAGCCGGTGAGCAAACTGCCGAGTACGACCTGACTGATATTACCGGTGGTGAAAGTGTTGCGGTCAACGATCTGAGTTGGAATGCGGAGCAGGGCAGTGTGGATTACACCCTGCCGCAAATGGCCCGCGTCGCAATTCGGGTGGGATTAAAAAATAACGGCCCACTGCTGAATAATATTATTGACTGGGTGCCGCGTGGGTCTGGCCAACAAACAGAAGCCTGGGATGGGGAGGATGCCTCCGGTGCCCTGAATTTAAAGGGCCACCCAGCACTGGAATTAATTCTCAATGCCTTCGCCTTGCCCCGCAATACCATTCTGGTGAGCGGGGATAAATTATCTTCTGACGCCCGTTTTGTGCAGGATATGCCGTGGGGACAAAGCCCACGACAAAAAAAGAAATCCCATCGCCCGCGTATTCACGCCCCCGCGCAACGGGACGCATTGAGCCGGGGAGATTTCCCGCTAGAAATTTCACTGGTGGGGGACTACCGCAAAAATAGCGAAGGCACCCCGATAGTTAGCGGCACTGTACCGGTACGCATTAATGTACAGCCGGAGCATATCGCGCAGCTGGCCTCAAAAAGGTTTGAGCCGGTGTACTTTGTCGACGGACAGTACATTTATGAGAACGAGGTGGGTTACTTCCCCACCACTTATCGCTGGGACAGCCGCAACCACAACCCTGGCGAGCACTATCTCACGGTAAATTTACGCGGCTACCTGGGCAACTTTGGTATGGCCACCCTAAAAGTGGTTATTGAAAAACCCCAAACTGAAGGCTCAGCGAACACTCTCGCTCATAAAGATTAACTCTAATGCGAATTAGATATTCAGAAGGATGTGAACCATGAAGCGAACGACGGAATTAATCCAGATTCTATCCCTGGCAATCATTGCGCTTTTTGCCAGTACTGGAGCTTACGCAGCCAAGCCGAGCGCCCATATCCAGCAGGTCTCCCAAGCTGAAGCCCAAGCGGCGGTTGAACAAAAGGATTACAAGCGGGCGCGAGCCTTGTACAACCGCCTGCTGCGGCAGCAACCGCAAAATTACCCGGCCATGATTGAATTGGCCCAGCTGGAAAAGAAGTTAGGCAAGTACGAAAAAGCCAAGAAGCACGCTTCAGTGGTATTGAAACAAAATAGAACCCATCGCCAAGCCCTGCAATTATTGGCCCAAATCGCCATTCAACAGCAGCAGTGGGCAGAAGCGGAAACCTATTTCAGCCGCCTAATAAAAAACCACCCGGAGCACGGCCACGCCTATCTTGGCTTGGCCCAGGCTTACCAGGCACAGGGCAAGGATGAGCAGGAACAAACCGCTTTGAAAGATTATCGCCTGTGGCGTGCCGCACAATAATATCGTCCGATTTGTACTGAATAAGAATCACACTCCTGGCCAGTAGTTGGGGGATAGGGAATACCCATGAGCAGTTTTGCCAACAAAATACTAAAAACACCGCTAAAAGCCCTTGCTGGATTTAGCAAAACCTTGGAAGGCGCCCGGCGCGTCTGCGCAAGCGCGAACTCGATTCGTCCGCCCCTAGCTTCAGCGATGCTGGCTTTAACCCTGGCTATTGCTGCCAGCCCTACCCAGGCGCACACCTTTGGTGGTGGTACCGGCTCTAACAGTGATGATAGCGGTGGCGGTGATAGTGGTGTTGGGGGAGGCTGCCCCAAAGAGTCCGTTGAGGGGGGACGGTCGTACTTTTCAGCGGTCAGGAACGCCATAAAGAAACTGATATGGTGGTGAAAGGCAGCTACCCGATTCAAATTATACGTAAATACAATAACCAGTCAGATTACGATAGTGCCCTGGGGTATGGCTGGGCTTTCGATCACGACTACCGCTTGTATGAGTATCCCGATGATAAAGTAATAATCCGCTATTGTGCCGGGCACCGCGCTGAGTTTGTTTACAGTGGCGGTGCCTATGTGAGCGATGTAGCTGGGTTGCGTGGAACCCTGAGTGAAGATAGCGATGGTACCTACACCTTTGCCCACAATAATGGACGTAAAGATTACTACGATGCTGAAGGCCGACTGACAGCACGGGAAAATAAAAACGGTCAGCGCCTGGAGTTTACTTACAGCAGTGAACGCTTTCCTATCGTCGGTACTTCTCTTTATTCCGTCGATCCCTCTAAGCCGATGACGGTGGCCTATAGCTACCAGTTGCAAAAAATTGAAGAGCGCCTGGCAGATGGCAGCCTGAGTGGCAACTACGTTAGCTTCAGTTACGATAGCGACACCGGCCGTGTTACCCAAGCGGTGGACCACACCGGCCGCACTATTGTTTATAGCCACGATACGCTGGATGATAGTGAAGGTAATGCCCTAACTTCAGGCAACCTGATTAAGGTCACTGGCCTGGAAGGGCTGGTATCCACTTATAAATACGAAGATAGCAACGACGGCCACAATCTAACCTACTTCCAGGTGGGTGAAAATGCTACGCCCTATGAGGAAACCTACGATTCTGAAGATCGGGTAATCAAAGAGGTCTATGGTAATCTAATCTTTGAGTTTGACTATGTCACCGAGGGTTATGAAACCGAAGTCACTACCACTATTACCGATGCTGATGGTAATAACCCCTATACCACTACCGAGCGCTACGTATTTAACGAAGATGGCCGCACAGTGGAGTACGAGGACCAAGCGGGCTATCTCACGGTAAAAACCCGCGATGCCAACAACAATGTTACTCGTGAAGAGCGCTATGGCCTAGCTGATGACAATGGCGATCGTAACCTAGCGCGCGCTATCGATTACACCTACAACACTGATAACCGTCGTTTGAGTAAAGCTGTTAACCTGGCTAGTGGTGAAATCATTACTACCAGTTGGACTTATGAGGGGGGTGGGTAGCCAGTAAAGAGGTAGTTTCCTCGACTGATACTGCTACAGTGTTCCGAACCGAATATACCTTTAATTACGATAGCGATGGCAACCCTGAGACTCTGGCCAGCACCAAAAAATTAAAGGCCGACGGAAGCTATCAAACTACTAGCTATAGCTACAATGCCCGCAATCAGTTCACTACTACCACTTATGCCGATGGTAGCCAGTATGTGCTGGAGTACGAGAGTGACAGCCTCTATCCCACCCGTGTGTATTGGAAAGACCAAAACGGCAATACCCTGACCACCGGCGAGCAGACCTTTACCTATGACCAAGCGGGTAACCGCCTGACCGCCACTGATGCCATGGGTAACACTACTACCTACACTTATGATGATAAAAACCGCCCGGTTCAAGTAACCAATGCTCTGAGTGAGGAAACGCACTACACCTACGAAGACAATAATTTAGTACAGGTGGAGTCTGGGCGCAGTACCGATAGTGTCAGCCAGGAGGTTACAGCCGGACAGATTATTCTACTGAATTACGACGGCAAAAACCGTATTACCAGTATCGGGCGCCAAGACAGTGTTGGTGCTGAAGCTACCTACCAAAGTTATACCTATGACAGTTTGGGGCGACGCCTGAGTGTGAGCGATGCGCTGGGTAATGGCAGCAGCTATGGCTACGATCTACGCGGTAACCTGACCAGTTTCAGCGATGTCGATGACAATACTACCACCTACACCTACGATGCTTTGGGCAACCGTACCCAGGTTACTGATGTCAAAAACCGCGTAACCCTGTACAGCTACGATGAGATGCACCGCCTGGTACAAACCGAGAACCAGGCCCTGAGTCCGAGCTTGGTGACCAGTTACAGCTATGATGCAGCTGATAACCTCCTCACAGTTACCGATCCAGAAAATAACACCACTACCTACACTTACGATCGTTTACGCCGCAAAACTGCCGAGCAGCGCCCGGGGGGAGCGGTAATTACCTACAGCTATGATGAACGCAATCGTCTGGCCAGTAAAACGGGGGCTCGTGGGCAGGTACTGCAATACACCTACGAGGACTGGGGTGGGCTGGCAGGTATTGAACATTTTGCCAGTGCTACGGATTACATCGGCAACAATGCCGAACGCACCCAGGGTTTTACATATAATAATAACGCTCGACTCACACAGACTACTGACTCGGCTATCCAGGTTGGAGCGCTCTACACCCATAGCTACGATGCCCTCAACCGCCTGGAGCAAACTGCCAGTCACTATATACCGGGAGGTGACCGTACCCTAGCTTATAGCTACAACAGCAGGGGTAGCCTTAGTGGTATCAGCCTGGATAATACTGCTGAATCCGGTGGCACTTTAGTCAGTCATATTTTTACCTACGACGACTATAGTCGCTTAAATAGCGCCACTTTGGCTGCCAATACCCATACGCTGAATTATGACAGTGCCGATCGCTGGACAGACGTCACTTATGCCTCTGGCGTCAGTCGTACCAACACCTACAACGATGATAACACCCTGGCCAGCGCGACTCTGGTAGATGCCAACAGTACCACTCTTGAGGCGCTTAGCTACGCCTATGATGCGGTCAACAACATCGAGGGCTATACCGATAATGACGGCACCAAGGTATTTACCTATGACGGAATGGACCGCCTTACAGGTGCTGATTACCCAGATGCCACCGGTCTTACAGACGAACAATTCGATTACGACGGGGTAGGCAATCGTGAGGACCCGAGCGACAGTACCGTCTACGAATATAACACTAACAATCAGCTGGTCAGCCAAAATAATGAGGCATTGATTCGCAGCTATGATGATGACGGTAATTTAACGTCCATTACCGGAGCAGAAAATAAAACCTTTACTTATGACCGAGAAAATCGCCTCGCTAGCTACACGGATGGCAGTACTTCGGCCGGTTACGGCTATGGTACAAGTGGTCGGCGCTTGTACAAAACTGTTGATGGCACCACCACCTGGTTTTTATGGGGTGGTACTCAAGTAATTGCGGAATTTATCGAGGCGGACGGCTCAGCTAGCCTAAGCAAGCGATATGATTACCTGCCAGGTGCATATGCACCGCTGCAAGTAACTGATAGCAACGGCACTTATGAAGTATTTAGTGACCACCTAGATACGCCCCGGGTGCTGGTTGATGCGACGGGTCAAGTAGTCTGGCGTAGTGTGCGTACTGCATTTGGTGAAACCACTGTTGATGAAGATGTCGATGGCGATGGAACGACGGTGGTGTTTAATGTGCGTTTTCCGGGGCAGTATTATGACTCGGAGAGTGGACTGCACTATAACTATTTCCGTGATTATGACCCAAGCATTGGTCGGTACATTCAGTCTGACCCTATTGGGTTAAGTGGCGGATTAAACACCTACGGATACGCACTCCAAAACCCTCTATCCTATATAGATTTACTTGGCTTAACAGCATGCACTTGGGGCGATACAACATTTACATGTTCCTGTAAAACACGTACTCGTACAGCGCAGGAAAATTGTAGGGCTGCTGGTGGTATTCCATTATTTCCAGATCTGTTAAAGGATGATAAATCTGAAACTGAACCTGAAAGTTGCCCAGTTGATGGAAGTGATAGTCTCCAGTCATCTCCTGGTTCCCCTGATAATGATCCAGAAGATGAGGGAGATGAGGGAGATGAGGGAGATGACAAGGACAAAACTGAAGTAACACAATCCCCAAAGCAAGCACCAAAGCAAGGAGAGCCAGACTCCATCCATGAGCAATTAGATTCGGACGGAAATGTTCGCTCCAGAACATTTTATGATTCAAATGGAAGATCATTTAATCGTCAAGATTACGATCATAGTCATGGAGGCATGCAACCTCATCAGCATTCCAGGGATTTTGATGCTAGTGGACGACCGACTACAAAAGAGGTCGTTGGGCCTGTCCCAGAAGGCTATGATAGTTCGGCTACACCTCAGTAAAAGGATAAGAAATCATGAGTTATTTTTCATTTGGAGAAATTTTCTTTGACTCGCCTGAACATGATGTTATTTCTGTCTCCTTTGAATTGGTTCAGTTAGCATTGAGTTCAAATTTATATGTTTTACTTGGATGCAATATACCTCAGAAAGTAGTATTTGAAATGTTAGATAAAGAAAGGCAGCTGTTTAATGACTCAATGCCATTTTTGCTAACAGCGACACCATTGTCGGATGTGTCGGATGAACTGATTTCACCCTATGCCCTTGTTGAGGATGATGATAGTTGTCAGTCTTCTTCCCTATTCTCTGGAATTAATAAAATTCGGAGTTTTTTGGAAGGGGTGATAAAAGTTGCCGAAGTTGAAGCTGTAGATATTTATTTTAGTGAGGGCTACGCTGAAGAATTTAATGTGCAATCGGGTAAGCCAGATGAGGTGTATCAATATTTGTCAGGTGAGTGCGAAAAAAATGGAGATATGCCGCAAGTGAAGTTTACCCTCAAAGGGTTGCACAATCCAAACAAAAAACAAAAAGGACAGTCATAGATTTGATAGGAACAAAAAAGATTCTAGGACAGCCAAAGAAGGGAGGATGGAGCCAGTAACAAAACTGACTCCCTCTCTGGCGGCTCTTTCTCTTTGATTAAGAGGTAAAGAAGGCGAAATGCTGGGAATTGGTAGTTAGGTTTTGGGAATCGCTATTTTTGGATAAAAGAGCAGCTATCGAGCACTTGGAGTAGGGATAAATTAGAAGGGCGTAGCTGAGAGGAAGCGCCGGCAATCAGCTATACCATGTACCCAGCGTTTATCGAGTTGGATGCAAGCTTGCTTTACCGCCTCCACCGATCCCACTAAGCCTTTAAAGCGACTTTCAAAATTTCGATTGAGATATCGCCAGTGCTTGGGTGAAATGCTGAGCCGTTCAAGGATAGGGGGCGTGTTTTCAGTAATACAGCCTCGTTTTCTGGGGTCTAAATGCCGACCACTCCAGTCTACCAACTCCAAATAGTGATCCAATTGAAAGGGTAGCCCTTTTGGCATATTCAAACGATCACCGCCGACAAATGGAAGTAAATTTTTTGGCTGCTTGCCTGAGACTGCCGATGAAATCCTGGACAGCCATAGATTGAAGATTCGAAATCTTGGAAATGAAATTCCTGGACACCCAAAGATTGAAAATTCTAGGACTCTAGGACTCTAGGACTCTAGGACTCTAGGACTCTAGGACTCTAGGACTCTAGGACTCTAGGACTCTAGGACTCTAGGACAGCCAAAGAAGGGATGATTAAGAGGTAAAGGAGACGAAATGCTGGGAATTGGTAGTTAGGTTTTGGGAATCGCTATTTTTGGATAAAAGAGCAGCTATCGAGCACTTTTGGAGTAGGGATAAATTAGAAGGGCGTAGCTGAGAGGAAGCGCCGGCAATCAGCTATACCATGTACCCAGCGTTTATCGAGTTGGATGCAAGTTTGCTTTACCGCCTCCACCGACCCCACTAAGCCTTTAAAGCGACTTTCAAAATTTCGATTGAGATATCGCCAGTGTTTGGGTGAAATACTGAGCAGATTCTAGGACAGCCAAAGAAGGGAGGATGGAGCCAGTAACAAAACTGACTCCCTCTCTGGCGGCTCTTTCTCTTTGATTAAGAGGTAAAGGAGACGAAATGCTGGGAATTGGTAGTTAGGTTTTGGGAATCGCTATTTTTGGATAAAAGAGCAGCTATCGAGCACTTGGAGTAGGGATAAATTAGAAGGGCGTAGCTGAGAGGAAGCGCCGGCAATCAGCTATACCATGTACCCAGCGTTTATCGAGTTGGATGCAAGCTTGCTTTACCGCCTCCACCGATCCCACTAAGCCTTTAAAGCGACTTTCAAAATTTCGATTGAGATATCGCCAGTGTTTGGGTGAAATGCTGAGCCGTTCAAGGATAGGGGGCGTGTTTTCGGTAATACAGCCTCGTTTTCTGGGGTCTAAATGCCGACCACTCCAGTCTACCAACTCCAAATAGTGATCCAATTGAAAGGGTAGCCCTTTTGGCATATTCAAACGATCACCGCCGACAAATGGAAGTAAATTTTTTGGCTGCTTGCCTGAGACTGTCGTACGAATACGCTGTTGAATCGAAGTGTAATCAGATTCTTCAGGTGTCTTGGCAATATTGGCACGGATCGGGTTGAGGTCTACATAAGCCATACAGGCGGCAAGGGCTCTTTCATCCAGTAAGGCCTGGGACTTAAAACGGCCTTCCCAAAAGCGACCTGTACACTGGTCCTCGGCATTGGCCTGGCGAGCGATAGATTCATTTAAGCAGCGCATAAACCAGCTAATATCCATTAGGCGCTCCCGCCATAGGGAAACAACTTCTTTTAGTTTGGTTACCTCACAGTGATCGAGGGCATCGCCCTGAAGATAGCGCTGAGCTAAGCTGGAAGCCTTAAATAGCTTTTGCCAGCGAGTAATTACCTCTGTAATAGACCACTTGTTAGCCGATTCTGTGTCAATATATAGCACTATATGGTAGTGATTACTCATTACCGCATAGGCGGCAATATCTAGAGCAAACGCCTCGGCCAACTTATACATACGGCTTTCAATCCATTCGCGCCGATGCTCATAATCTTTTCCGGATTCAGTATCTCTACCACACAGAAATGCACGCCGCACACAGCGGGAAACGCAGTGATAATAGGGTGTTGTATCCAGAGATATCTGGGCACTTCGCGGTAGAGTCATTGGCTGTACGCACAATTTGCTGTATGAACATACAGTATTTTGTGAGATTTTAATCTTTTGTCAATCAATAGGGCTGGCGGTTTATACTTTTTATTTCGTGGGTGTCCAGAACTGTTGGTTTCCTTCGGGAGTACGGGCATATACAGAGAAATTTTAGGGAAGATAATTCTGGATTCTCGGATGTTGCGTGAGCATAGTGGGTTGCAATGGGGAAATGATTCGAGAGTACATAAATAATCAAGAGGTGGAAGAGTGTCATTAAGAGTAGATGCAACTGGCGAAACTGTAACTAGACCCTTCTGGGGGGCACCATACTAGCCACGATGCGGGTGGTTGCTGATTGAAAAAATTGTATGAAATTTATCAATAAGAATATTATTGGCTGGAGAGCTTCGTGGGTTTTTCAATATTCAACGTAGTATTTTTTGTGTTGTATTGTTATGTTTGCATGAAGAAACCACCATTTTCAGCAGGGTGGTATAGATTTAAACTCGTTATTCTAGTATTGATATTGGGTTATTTGACAACCTACGGGATAGTTAACGTAAGTAACGCGATAGGTGTTACCAATGAAAGTGTAATGAAGGGGGTTGTCTATTACTCTGTATTTTTATCGATTGCTTTGCTGATTTGTGCTTCGATTATCCTAAAGCAAATAATGAATGTAATTGCAAAAATAAAGTAGAAAAAGCAGAAAAAGCGAAATAAAAAAAGAAATAAAAAGGACACCCATAGATTGAAGGTTCCATAGATTGAAGATTCAAAATCTTAGAAAAAGATTCCCGGATAGGTGGAGATTCTAGGACCAGAGCAAGAAAAGGACAGCCATGGATTGGCATGCTTTATCGCCGCTGCTCTCCAACATTGTACTCGACTTGCTCGACAAAGAGCTGGAAAAACGCCGACACAATTTCGTCCGCTATGCGGATGATTTTGTGATTGTCGTTTCCTCTAAACGCGCGGGTGAGCGGGTTATGGCGAGCATTAAACGCTTTGTTGAGCGCAAGCTTAAACTCAAAGTTAACGATGCTAAAAGCCAAGTAGTCCCCGTTAGTCGTTGTAAGTTTCTGGGTTTTTCTTTCCGTGGAGCAAAGCTTGTCTGGCATGATAAGTCACTGCGCCAATTTAAATACCACGTCCGTCAGATTACAGGACGGTCCCGTGGCATTTCGATGGAGAAGAAAATGAAAGAGCTTACCGTATACCTCCGTGGTTGGATCAACTATTTTGGAATAGCGCAAGGCTATCAAAAATGTATTGATCTAGACTGCTGGATACGGCGGCGATTAAGAATGAGCTATTGGAAGAATTGGCGCAGAGTGAGAACGAAAGTTAGAAATTTACTGCGTATGGGTGTGAGTGAATCGCTGGCAGTTACCTGCGGCTCGTCCGGTAAAAGTTACTGGCGAAGCGCAAAAACTGAGGGTATTCATATTGCGCTTAATAATGAGTTCTTCGAAGAGATGGGTTTGATTTCATTGCGAGATCGTTGGGTAGAGATTCATTACGGATAGGGAACCGCCCATTGCGGACCCGCACGATGGGTGGTGTGGGGGCCGGTAGCTAGAAACTACCGGCTACCCGATTTAGGCATCACCCTCAACTCTATAAATTAACTCTAAAAAAATGCACCTACATCTAAACTCTAGCGTAACATCTGAGCCGATAACACACCGTCACTTTTATTAGGCTTGGCGCTGATGCCTTTGATTAATAGCCAAAGACCAAATGTAATTTCAAAAAAAGCACCCGGCATCATAAAATATCCCAAGATTTGTGGCGGATCGAGTAGTAAAATATTTGAAAAGCCATAAATGATCATTGACATATATGTGAAAATACCCCAAAGAACCAACCACCTAGGCACGTAATTTGAAACGTAAAATAAATACATGAAAATAGTCGCGCCGATACCCATTATAATTAAAAGGACATCCCACATCGAACCACTCATTTTCACAAAAATGCTTGCCAATGTATGCAACTGTGCATCTTGGAATACATTCGAGTACTCTGGATTCTTTAGAACCACTATAACGGTCAATGTAATAACTGTTGCGACAAAGCCAAGAAGCCCTTCTCCAAATCGGAAAAGCAGTGCCAAAAAAGCTAGATTTTTGTTTATTGTTTTTGTTACTAAGTACTGTGCCCACGATGCCCAAATGACAGCTATAAACATGACAATATCTATAGTCTGAGTAAGCCTAAACTTTACCTCTACCTCATCAAACACCCCATAGGCGTAAATCCCTTTCTTGAAAAGTAGCGAATTGAACATTCCAAGGATTATGTAAATCAAGTATGCCGCGCCTAAGTGCTTCGCATATAATTTAAGTGATGATTGAGTACTCTCCATTAATAATTGCCTTTTTAGCTTCAGATGTCTCTAACATGCCTAACATTTATATAGTAATCATTCTGATCACTATTATCCTGATTACTATCTCGGAATCAATCTAGTTGGAGAGAGATAAATTTTCATTTTAAATCAGAAGGTTATACGAATTTGGGCTAATCTTACAAAATGGAAAAACGATCATCATGACTACTATCAAGCAATATCAGAAAGCTCTTAACTTGTTGAATTATATACTATTTCAGAGTTATTTATCGTTAGTAAGAAAATAACGGTCATGATGATCGAAAATCTGACGAGCTAGCGCTTGCTAACTTTATTTGGACCTCGTGTAAGATAGGTTGAAACGGCAAAAACATACAGAAAGTGGGCTATAAACAGAGTGGAATCCTAGGAACAGTTACTCTGAATAGCTGACGATTGAGTAGTAGAAGTCTTGTGGGAAAAATCAGCTCTATTTTTGTTTGAAGTAGTAATTTATGTGGTGGTTATCTGCTTAAAAGATCAAAGTATTAAGGCGGCTAAGGAGAGGTTCTGGCTCTCCTTAGCCGAGTTTAGGGCGTGAAGCAGCTAAAAGATAGGGCTGTGTGCAGTATTGCTGCTTGACACTGATTATTGAGAGCTGGTTGAGCGGCTAGCTTCTATAGTGGCGATGTGAGTACATTATTGAACTTAGGTGAAAGCTATTTTTGAGTGTTAGTGATTTTACTATACGCAGGATGAGGATCTCGATAGATCTTGCTGGCTTTGAAAGCCTGTCAATTCAATCAAGCATGGGATTTGAAATACTGTACACAAAGCCGCTGCTTCAGCTCTTCCCGTTGTAGGGTTTACGAGCTATAGACTCATTAAGTAGTACAAAAGCAAACTTGTGATCAGTAGCTATTATTTATTACCGCTTGTTCTTTTTAATACGAAGATAGACCTCCTCACGGTGCACGGATATTGACTTTGGGGCGTCTATGCCGATGCTTATCTGGTTTCCCTTAACTTCCAATATTGTGATTGAGATCTTTGCCCCAATTCTGAGGTTTTCACCAACTCGGCGGTTTAAAATTAACATATTTCGTTCCTGCTGATTTGCAAAATAGAAGATGGCCTTCCGTAGTGGGAAGACTCAAGAAGTAATGTGTGGGATTTGAAAGAGGTGGGGCGCGAGAACGATAGGCATAGAAGAAGAAAAGGCGGGCGCAACGCTCCCAGAGCTTGAGGACACTCTCCAAGCTGCTGAATCTACTCCACTTTATTGAAGACGAGCGGGTATCTAGCGTATGATGCATATAGCCAGTGCGTCCTGAGTATTTTTTTTTTTTTTATAAATAAAAAAAAATACGTGCTATCCAGGAGATGGAGGTCGGCCCTCCGTTATCGCTTTGCAGGAAGTGATAACAAACCCCCTCAAGGTGATCGGAGTAAAGAGCTTTGGTTAGAAGCGCTTGAGGAAAAGGCGTACGAGATACGTCAGGTATGTTGTGTAGAGACGAATGCAAATGAACCACTGATGAGGTGTCGAAAGCGTATTACCAAGATGATGTCAAAACCCGTGCACTGGCTAAGTGCGGGGATAAGCTTGGAGGTTACCTGTTTACCGACCGAGTGGCATCCGGCATAGAGGTGGCGTGAACACACAACAGGCTTTTGGGTGGAACAGGAGAACCTGTCGTCCAGGTGTTAAGGAAGAGCGTCAAGTAGAGGCCCTGCAAGACGTTGAGTACCAAGACTGGTCACAGGGGCGGAACAACCCGTAGTAGTGGAGAAGCGGCTGTAATGGACGTGGAGCGAAGGGGTTGTCGTATTCGGCGACTAACCGTGTAATCAACCCAGATGGGGAGGAATTAACGATTAGCGCAAAGCCATTCAATATTCCCAAGCGAGCGGTTTGGGAAGCGTGGAAGCAGATCAAGGCCAATGGCGGCGGAGCGGGGATTGATGAGATAACGATAGAGCAATATGAATCGAATCTCGCCAAAAACCTGTACAAGCTATGGAATCGGATGTCATCTGGCAGCTATTTTCCATCAGCCGTCAAACGAGTGGATATTCCGAAACTCGATGGCAGCCTGCGACCACTGGGTATCCCCACAATCGAAGATCGCATTGCACAAATGGTGGCTAAGCAACTGCTGGAGCCAGAATTGGAGAAGGTATTTCACCCTGACTCCTACGGCTATCGGCCAGGCAAATCTGCTATAGACGCAGTGCGCCGAGCTCGACAACGATGCTGGGATAGAATCTGGGTAGTTGATTTAGATATCAAGGGTTTCTTTGACAATATTAATCACGAACTCCTGCTGAAGGCATTAGATAAACATAATAATCATCAGTGGGTCAGGCTCTATGTACAGCGCTGGTTAACGGCTCCAGTACAACATCGGGACGGACAGCTTGAAGAGCGAACACAAGGTACTCCACAAGGGGGTGTAATCAGCCCTCTACTGGCAAACTTGTTTTTGCACTACGCGCTGGACGCCTGGATGGTGAGAACGCACAGAGATATTCCTTTTGAGCGTTACGCGGATGATGCTGTTTACCATTGTCGTAATCCTCGAGAGGCGGATCGCTTACTGGCGGCTCTAAAAGCACGCTTGACTACCTGCGGGCTTGAGGCTCATCCAGAGAAAACGCGCAAGGTCTATTGCAAGAACAGTAATCGTAAAGACTCCCACCCAGTGATCCACTTTGACTTTCTGGGCTTTCGATTTGGTCCCAGAAAAGCAAGGAATCGCCAAGGACAGATCTTCACCGCATTTAGTCCTTCAATGAGCCCTAAGGCCTTCAAGAGGATTAAGGATAAGGTCAGGCAATGGCGAGTAATAAACTGGGTGGATCGATCACTATCTGAAATGGCAAAAGTACTTAATCCCGCAATACAGGGTTGGCTGAACTACTATGGTCACTTTGGGCGGAGATATGGTGTTTATCGACTTCAGAAGTATCTTGACCAAACGCTGATGCGTTGGGCCAGGAAGAAGTTTAAGCATCTGAAGCGAAGCTGTTTCAAAAGTTGGGCCTTTATTGGAAAAGTTCGTCAACAAATGCGCGGCTTGTTTGCACACTGGAGAATGGGAAGATTGAAAATGTGCTGAATACGAAGAGCCGTATGAATTGAGAGGTTCACGTACGGTTCTGTGAGAGGTCGAAGGGGAAGTTCCTTTGGTCTACTCGACTTTTGATAGTGTCTGTATCAATTTGGTTAGCTGACCCAGGGTGTTGGTAGCACCTTGGGTCAGCGCCTTTTACTTATTCTTATATCTCGCTACCGTTCTCCTCTTGAAGGAATAGATCGTTTAGGAAATTCTGGTACTTCTCTTTAGGAGAGAGCCGAATCAAGCCCAACTAAAAATAACAAAATACTAATAGAGATCTATCGATTTTACGCATCTTTGATATGGAAACAAACTTAATTGTTTCTAACAGGATAATTTAAGCGCCTTTTATTTACCTATGCGCTAGTGTGATGAAGCTCAATCAAAGAGTTTCTCTCGTAAAATACAAACACCTGGTAGGCCAGCTTCAAACTCTTAGAATCTATGTATTAAACATAAAAAATCTGAAAAATTTTGGTAGAAATATCGTAAGTGTTTTCTAATGAAAACCCTGAAGGTTTAGGAATAATTGCCAAAGGTAACTTGCTACGGGGCCCATTGGATTAGAAGCTTGTCTTGCCACGCGTACTTCCAGTTCTTGCGGTTTTGGGATCCCTTCCACTGCAATGGGAGATAATAAGCCCTGTTCAAGCTCCGCTTCTATCATATGTTCTGGTAGCGTACCCCAACCCATACCTTGAAGAATAATTTCTTTTTTAGTTGGAAAATCGTTGACTCTCCATTGATCGCCCCCTTCAAGCACCCCGTAGGTTTTAGTGGATGACTTCCTACCACTGATGATCACCTGGGGATGGCGTAGCATAATCTGCCTTGGGACTTCCTCGTATTGGGTAAGTAGGGGAGAGTCGCCAGCGATCACAGAAATGAATTTCATATTCATTAGATGAATGGATTCAAGCTGGTCGTAAGTTTCAGTCCACGGAATAATAGCTATGGAAACCTGGCCTCCCTTTAATAAGTCCAGTGGCCCGAGGCCATTTTCGGAATAGACCTCCAAGTGTGTTTTTGGGTACTCAATTTTGCACTGACGGATTGCGCTGAGTATTGGGCCGACCGGTATGGCGGAAGTAAACGCAATACCTACTTCCAGTTCTTCTCCTGCGACCAGCTGTTTAGCTAAGCTCTCAAACGAGTGGGCTTCAGCTAGTACATGTTTGGATTGTTCATACAGGGCTTTGCCGTCAGCTGTGAGTGTGCTCCTGTATTGGTCCTGATCAAATAGTTGTAGATTGAGGTCTGCCTCTAATTTCTTGATGGCGGCGCTTATAGTGGGCTGTGTTCGGTGAAGTGTCTGGGCAGCAGCTTTTAGCGAGCCCCCTTCAACTATCGCCTTAAAATATCGTAATTGTTCCAAAGTCATAGTGGCGTGAGTTAAGAGAAAATATAGGTAAGTTTCTGATGCAGCATATTTGAGGATCTCAAACTGAAAATAGCCATTAACTGGCTTTCTTTTATGAAGCATCTTTTCTGTTGTGCTGACAACATGAGTAATCTGCACTCGATACCATTTGCCAGTGCTTGCAAACTGGACAGCATCAACACCGCTGATCATTTTGAATGAGTAGCTTTTTACGTAAACCAGCTCTTTGTTTTTCTTCTGCCAGCAGAAGCTGGGAGTCTGCGTGCACCTTTTTACTTCATACCTGCGCGGTATCATCACCCGATATCAATTGAACCAACACGTTAGGTAAAAGCTAACAAGAGGTTAGGTTATAGTCAATATCATTAGCTTAAGTCTAGCTTTATCCTTATCTCCCTATCAAGAAGTGACCTATTCGTGAGGCATTGCGAGCGGTCGCGCTTTATCCAAACAGTTGAACGATATTGAGGTGAGTTATGATCAAACGGACAGACGTGTTAATCGTTGGTGGAGGCTTTGCTGGTGTTTCTGTGGCCCAAAAGTTAGCTAAGCAGGGTATGCAGGTGGTATTGGTTGACCGAAAGGACCATTTTGAAGTGACCTTTGCCACATTACGTAATGCGATAGCGCCTAGCTTACTGACTGCTAATCCACGTAAATATTATCGTGACTTTATTCAGAGCGATTTTGTTCAAGCAGATGTGGTTTCCATGGATGACCGGATAGCAAAGTCATCGAATGGATTAGAGATCCACTTTAAGCAGGCAGTTATCGCGACAGGCAGTCGCTACCCAACCTTGCCGATAGCTAAATCCACATCAGCTTATACGATTTCCGAGCGTGAGCAAGAAATGCGGAATGAGCAAAAAATACTGGCGAAATCTCAGTCAGTTTTGATTGTAGGAGGCGGTACCGTTGGCGTGGAGCTGGCCGGGGAAATTAGCAGCGCTTTTCCCAATAAAACCGTGACGTTAGTCCATTCTAAAGATGTACTACTTGGCCATCTTAAGCCTAAAGCTCAGAACAAGGCGCTAGAACAGCTTACGGCTAAAGGCGTTAGCGTACATCTCAATACCCGGTTAGTTAAAGAAGGTGCAATTTACCGCTCTATGAATACTCAAGAAACTTTCAAGGCAGACTTGATTTATGAATGTGTAGGTATGTCGCCAAATACCGGGTTTCTAAAAACAGAATTACCCGGTGTGTTAGATAAGATGGGATTAATTAAAGTGGACGAATATATGCGGGTTAGGGGCTATTCTAATCTTTATGCGATAGGTGATTGCTCTACTCTGGATGAAAATAAGCACGGCTATTTAGCAAACGTTCAAGGAGGTATCTTAGCGAGCGTTATCATTAATCAAGCCAAAGGTAAAAAGGTTAAGCCTTATAAAACACCTAGTTATGCCATTGTTACGCCGACCGGCACAGAGACAGGCGTAGCTCAAATGCCCTTTGGTGTTTTTACTTCAAAGCTATTTGTTAACCTGAAACAAAAAGACATGGGGATAGGCCATATGCTTAAAGCGAGCGGTACAACTCCAGACTTACTTAGCTAGAACTTTTTGGTATACAGTAGAGCACCTCTAATTAAAATCTACCAGTCTCTAAGATCCTCTGAATAGACATTCTCACTGGCCATTGAAAAATCAAGTAAGAGATAGTCCAGATACTTGCCATACCTGCCAGATGCGTATGAGGCGGCATAGGGGTGTTACAGCCATTAGTAGTAGTTTATTTACATAGTTAGGTTCCCCGTCTGGATTGATTAAAGCAAATAAGAGGGCCTTTTCTTCTTAATTTGCGGTATTGCGTATTTACGTTCTTCAACGTAATGTTTGTGCCGAAAGCATGAGAATGTAAGAAGTGAGCCCCGGCTCTAATGGGTTTCTACTAGGTACCAGTAAGAGCTGGCGGAGGTCCCAAACTCATGGAAGGCTCCTTTTGTGTGATGAATATTTTTCATAGGCTGTAATCTCAATGGGAAATTGAGCATAGGTAGGAGGTCTGTATGTTTATAGGAGAGGTGTCAAGAAGGACGAATCTCACTGTAAAAGCGATAAGATTTTATGAGGAAAAAGGCCTTATTGCCGTTCCTAAAAGGCAGGGCAGATATAGAGTCTATACGGCAGAAGATGTTGAAATTCTTACTTTGATCTCAGAAGCCAAAGTACTTGGGGTGACTTTGGCTGAGTTGAAGGATGTTATTCGGTACCATAATGGAGAGGTTGATTGGGCTCGAATCAGAGTTTTCCTGAAGAAAGTAAAAAGAAAAATTGAGGCTGAATTGAAATCACTTTCTAATAAAGCTGAAAAGGTTGATCAATGTATTGCGTCTATAGATTCCTGTCATAAAAGCCTTGACTCTCCCCTTAAGGGGAGACGGTAGACTTTTCATCATGTCTTTAAGCAATAGTATGAAGCGATGAAAAATATCCTACTTTTAAATGGCAATCCAAAGAAGAACAGTTTTGTTAAGCAGTTGAGCGATGTCTATGAGTCTGAAGCAAAGAAACAGGCAAATGTTCGGCGATATAACCTGTCGGAAATGGACTTCAATTCGAATTTAGAGTTTGGGTATGATGATTATCAAGTATTGGAGGATTGTCTATCTGAATTTCAAGAGGCTCTTAAATGGGCACAGCATATTGTTGTGATGTCGCCTATTTGGTGGGGCGGATTGCCAGGAAAGCTCAAAGGCTTGATTGATCGATCTTTTCTTCCCGGAATTACCTTTAAATTTGAGAGTGGTAGTGCAGAGCCCATAAAGCTTCTTAAAGGCAAAACATCAAGAATGATTTTGACAATGGATGCGCCTACGGAATATTTAGAAGAACAAGCAAAGCCAGTATTAGAGCAGCTTGATCGATTTACTCTTCAATACTGTGGTTTTTCAAAAGCAGAGGTTAATTTATTTGGTTCAATGATTTTGTCTGATAAGAATCAACAGGGCTCCTGGTTGAAAGTTGTTAAGGAACTTGGTGCTAACTGTATATAACCTAGAACAAATCAATCTATGTTAATTACGACTTCCTATTCCGATAATTCTCTCTGCAATTGGGGGCCCGGTGTGGATTGGCAATACGAAATGAGCCGTAAGGTCAGTATATATGGAGGACAAAAGGGAGCTGTGGATCTTCGCTGTAGAACCGCTTTTGTGCATATTTCATACAAATAGTTGGCTGATCACGCCACTTATCACAAGAATCAGGCAAAATTCATATGGACGTCAGGTGTTGTAAAGCCTGAATAGATACATTGGTTGCTTATTACTTCATATTTAAGCAAGGATATGTCATGAGGCACCTTTATATTTCAATGGCTCTACTCTCACTCCTAACTCTGAGTGTTAACAGTTATAGTCAGGATACACCGACAGCTCTTGAAGGGCCCTATCTTGGACAGAAACCTCCTGGGTTAACACCAAAGTTGTTTGCTCCTAATCCCTCGAAAGAGTATCGGGATTGGGGTGGCTACTTCACGCCTGATATGCAGGAGTACTACGTTACAAGAAGATATCACCAAAGTGGCGAGTCTTCGAAAGTTGTATTCAAGCTTGAGGGTAATCGTTGGTATGAATCGGAAGTGGCCTGGGGTGGTTATATCTCACCTGATGGTCAAACAATGTATTCTAGAAATCGATATAGAGAGCGCACAGATAATGGTTGGTCAGAACCTAAAAGCCTGGGGCCACTATTTGAAGACTTTCGTATCATGCGCCTTACGGCTTCTGCAAAAGGAACCTTTGTATTTGATGAAGTAGGTTCAAATGGAGATGGTATTCTTCGATATTCGCATCTGCTAGATGGTAAGCGTGAAGCGCCAAAACCTTTTGGAGAGCAGATAAATACAGGCAAGTGGACTGCTCATCCGTTTATTGCCCCTGATGAGTCCTACATTATCTGGGATAGTGAAAGAGAGGGTGGATATGGTGATAGCGATATGTACATCAGTTTTCGTCAACAAGATGGCTCATGGGGTGCGGCTATTAACTTCGGTGATAAGATCAATTCAGAAGGGGAAGATGGTGGTGGATATGTAACACCCGATGGGAAATATCTTTTCTACTGCCGCCGTTGTACCCCGCCGAATTTTGAAATAATGTGGGTAGATGCGGAGTTTATTGAGGCCCTTAGGCCTAAATAAAATTTACACTAAGCTACGCCTAGTTCTCTGTATCTATCATCATGTTGCTAAATTTAAATTCTTTAATGATATTTCCGGTCTTCACGATACATGAAGCCCCGGTTGATCCCGCAGCAACCTGTTAAGTTGTATAGAATCCTTTCACCAAGTGAGAAGGTGAGCACCACACCAAGTATGTGAGCGTTCACCTTTATGTGTTAGCCTCTATTAGCCACAAACTACCGAAAACTTGAAACAATGTTGATAGAAATCAGGTTAGATTAAGGTTTGTGCAACTAGAATACGCAATAAATATACACGTCACAAAATACCTGTTCTTTCTGATAGCCATTTCTCTATTTGGAACCGAAGTTCAGCCTGAGATATTTGTTGTAGAACATGTAGCTAATGCCGGAGTTAAAATTAGTCCGGGAGATCGTTCAGTGTTAGTAGATTGGGGCCCCATGGTCGGTTAAAATTTATCAATGATAGAGATTGTCTTGTATTACTTGAGTTGATTTAAAATGTATGAATGGATTCCTTAAGTATTTTAGTCGTGTTCTCCTTACAGTTTCAGGTTGCCTATTTATTTTAGGTTTAGTTTCTGTGTTTTATGTGGAGGTCAATCCTGTATACGTCAATACAAAGGAGATTACACTATATCAAAATGGGTATACTGATCCGGTCGGAAGGTTTGGTTCTTATGCGAAGAATAATGGAGGGAATACAAACTTTGTTTTATTTAGATACAAATATACGGTAGGTAAATCGTCATATAGTGGAGCCTGGATGAAAATAGGCTCTCCCTCAACGATAGGGCGAATGCGAACTGTATATTATAATCCAGTCCTGCCAATGTTCTCAGTTCTTGAAAAGGGAATCTCCTTGTTTTGGGTAATCTTTCTTGGAATGTTGGGGTATGGACTTCTGGAAGTTCGCAATTGGCTATATCGATAAACACAACTTGTAAGGTTAATTCTGCAGGAAGTAATTATTTACTCTTGCTTGATTTTATACTTTTGGATATGGCATAACTTTTATAAAAATAAACTGTGAAATTATTATGAAAACTATCCTTTTTGTGTGCTGCTTTATGATCTGCTTAGGTATCAATGCAGCTGAAGTTGAAAACTGTACAAATTCTGAAATTAGCAATGAATATTTTGGGGATTTTTCAAATATTCAATTCCATGAGGAGTCTAATTTAAAAAATGTTGCTCAAGAAAACCTTATTCAATACGCTAAAGAAATTACAAAAGTTGCAAATTGGGACTATAAGCTAAGTGGCCCAGATGAGCATTACTTACCAATTTTAATTGACTATCTTAAAAATCCAGCAGGTTTGGGTCATGAAATAGAGTGTATGTGGTTGTTGTATGAGGAGGGAGATGTACTCCGACGTTTCACTGATGATCAAAGTAATGTATCTAGGAGTGGCTATGCCTTATTTAAAAAGGACGAGTTATCAGCTTATTTCTACAGCCAAATTATATTGCTTTAGCAGTGTAGAAATTATAAAAGGTGATATAGATATCTCAGTTTTCGAGACTTTATATTAATAATAAAGGAGTGTCTTTTTGACTAAAGGTGAATGCAATTGTGGAGAGATAGCTTATGAGATACAAGAATCCCTCACAGATTTATATATGTGCCACTGTTCAATCTGCCGTCGTTCCACAGGGAGTGGCGCTATTACTGTAGCTATTGTGCCTACCGAGAAGTTTAATTGGGTTAAAGGTAAGGAGAACCTTAAGTATTGGTCTAAGCCCGGACATGATTGGCATACAAATTTTTGCGCTACTTGCGGTTCGACTCTGCCCGGAGAGAATGATTCTTTAAATACTTACATTCCTGCAGGAAGCTTGGTGGATGGTAACGAAAATCTAAAAGTGGTTCATCATTTATGGGTTGACTCAAAGGCCTCTTGGGAAGTAATAGGTGACGCCGGGAAGCAGCATCCCAAGGGGTTTGGACCTTAAATTATTTAACCTCCTGATTTATTGCGCTTTGTATTTTTACTCACTATTACGTGTGTAGTGACAGGGAGGTTAATTTTGGAGTGAGTTTTGTCTCTGGAACTTGGGAATACAAATCAGTTTTAGGTGTATTACTACTGGAGTGGAAGGAAAGAATACACCGCACTCGAGACACGCTGTGAATACATCCCTGTAAGCTCCTAATCGGCATCCATACCTCATAGGGTCCCGAGCGCAGTGTATTATTTCCTTCTCCATTTTTAGTATCTCGGCTGTAATAGCCAGAGGGATAACTCATTCTTCTCTTCAGAAAATTGCCGAAACAAGCTCGTATCCTCTATCTAATGTCCAAATAAAAGCAATTGCGCTACAGAGTCCAGCAACAGAATAGCGTATCCGGATTTCCCATTCCTTTCTCCACAGCCTGGCCAAATAGGCAAGGGGCCATATGGCAAGAATTATGAGTACTTGCCCGGCTTCTATTCCCAGGTTGAAGGCCAAGAGGCTTTGCCAGATATTCGGGGAGTCAACTTGGAGTATTTCATGTAATACAAAAGAAAAACCCAGGCCATGGAGCAGGCCGAGCATGCAGGTGCCGATAAAAATTGTACTTTCGCTGCCTGTGATCTTAGTGTCTTCCCGGTGTAGTGATATCCAGGCCATATAGATTATGGATAGGGCGATACCGGTTTCTACCATAGGTACGAACCAGCTGACTGTGGGAACAAAGCCAAAGAATCCGGCTGAGAGGGTGATACTGTGACCAATGGTAAAGCCGGTAGCGCGCCACAAGAGTAGCGGTAGGCTGAGTGCACCGAGGCTTAGGCAGAGTACAAATAACACGTGGTCCAACCCCTTCAGGATATGGGCGATGCCCTCCGCCAGAAAAGTCTTCATAGCGTCTATAGTGGAGTGGGTAATCAATAGTGGCTCTTGCATAAGACCACGTGAGCGAAAGACCTGGGTCTTACCTGGGTTGTAATCCAGTACCAGGTTGGCGGTGTCTTCCTGGTTGGGGAGGCCGGGGTTAAGAGAGCTGGATAGTTGGTATTCTCCAAGGGGAGCTTCCAGAGGGTAGAAGATCTGAATATCAACCAAGGTGTCACCCACATACAACCTTTGATTGGTATCTTCAGGTAAGTATTGCTGCAAAAATGCCTGCTGTGCCTCCTCCAGCGTTGCAAAATCCGGTTCATTTCCTATCCGATACAGGCGCACGGCTTTTACATCGCCTTTTATCTGCTTGTCAGTATTGCGGAGAAAAGTGGCGCTCTCTGCAATATTACCGAGCCCTAGAGGTGCTAGCTCCAGCTGCTGAAAATCCACATAATGCACCAAATCACCTTGATTCAAGGAGTTTTTGGTATAGGGCGCGGGTTGTGAGAGTTTGCCAGTATAGGGGTCGCGCCCCAGTCCTGTTTTATCTGCCAGTAAATAGGGCATAGGCACTCTCATATATAGGTTGGCACCACTGGCTGTGTGCTCTATATGGAAAATCCGTACATTGAGGTTGAGAAGGAAATGCGCTTGTGCTTGCCCGCTGATGCTGGATATGAGGAGATATAGAACAATCATCGCGGGCAACTTGAGTGTGCTATTTTTCATGGCTCTAGCTATTTCTCTATTTTATTCTTACCGTACGGATAGGGGAGTAAATCCAGCGATTTTCCAGTGGTTATCAGACTGGATAATTGCGATATTGGCCCGGGTCTCTTGCGGTCTTTGTTCAAAGTGTCCCCAGCTTCGGTCCTCTACTACCGCCTGCCAACTTGTAATCAACCGGAATCCTTTGTTGCCATTCAGGTTAATTTGGCTGGAGTACTCGACTTTAAGATTTGAAATAGCACTGATTGATCCCAAGCCACCACTCGTTGTTTGGGGGCGATAAATTTGTGCCAGATTTGAATAGGTACTTTCGAATCCTTCCTTGGTAATCAGGTTTTTTAGCTTTAATTCCAGATTGATCGGTAGAGGCTCTTTAAATGCGGCTGCAACTTTTAACAGTAGCTGTTCTGTTACTTGGCCCAAGTCTCGTTTTTTAGCGGTTCCTGGGAGGTTTACCCGGTATTCTTCTGGAAGATTGAGGTACAAAGCGCCAGCTGAGATTATTATGGCGGTATAGAGAATAGTTGAACCCTTACGGCCTATAAGTGAGTGTTTGGTGGATAGCGTCAATACAATTATCGTAATAATAAGAAATGAAAATAGGATAGCCATAGGGACCGCTAGGCTAGGGGTTTCTATTACAAGTGGATCGCTATTTGGAGGTCGGTAATCGTATAGGTAGTTGTGCCACTGAATATCAGGAAATGAGGGAATTACATGGGTGGGGAATGCGCCTGTGGGGTCCTGAATAATGGTGGGAACGGAGTTGATTGTATCGGTGAATAGATTCCAGTCTACGGTAACACTCTGGGGCAGTGCATCGATGGAAAATTTTTCCCGGTAGCCAATCATCACTGAGCCCATTTCAATAGTGTCATTCTCTGAAATCTGTGAGTACCCGCTATTATTTGCGCGAAGAAAAACAGTCTCAATGCTGTTCGGCTGTGAGGGTGCTTGATCAATAGAAGTTGGATTTTTATTATTTAGATAGCTGCGTACTGTGTGGTGCAGGAAGGCTTTACTTTCTGGTGTTAATGGTTGCCAGGCATCGAAAGGCTGATTAGTCCACTCCAGTAAGTCCTTGGTGCGCACGAGTATCTCATGGCGTATCTGGCGGGGCTCTACGTAGAGGAAAGACATTAGTGGGTAGCGGTTATGCCGACTAATATTGGTGTTCTTAAAATGTGTATTCCATGGGTCTTTCCAGTCGATAATGAGTGGTTCAGGTTGGGATAGGTAGTGAAAGCCGCTGATAGGTGTTTGCCCGTGGCGACTGGTAAAGCCAATTGTCACGGATGCCAGCTTATCACTACCGATGGGTGGTTTTAGTTGCAGGTCTGAAAGTCCACCGATTGGATATTTCAGCTGAGTTAAAAGAATCTTTTTATCTGCCGGGAAATCCGGCATTTTTATGCCGGTGCGGGGATCGGTTTGCCCAGCAAAAGGGGAAATTCTAGGTTTTCTCTGGGCTACTCGAATTGAGATGAGTTTGTGCTTAATGCTCTTATTTCCAGAGAGTACTTGAAAATCGAAAGATTGCTGGGTTTTTGCTGATTGTGCCAGTCGATAAATGTCTGCTGTATCTTCAATTCCTGGCCAAAATAGTTTGGCATCGTTTGCTGATATCTCGAATCTAATGTTTAGGATATTTTTTTGTATATCGATCTCCGCGATGTTGTTGGCGGTCTCAGCGCCACTTAAACTGATGAAATCAGCCTTGCTGGTTGTTGATAATGCACTGCTGAATAATATCAGGACCAGGCTGATTAGTATTTTTTTGAATGATAAATAAAATTTCGTTTTGGGAGTCATGTGTTGCTTGAGCAGAGTTGATCAGTTGCACATTATTCGTTTTTGAAGGGGGTTAATTTAGTCTGGTACTTCAAGATCAGTACCGAAGGCTATATTGACTTCCCCATAGATTTTCCCAGTCAGCTTTGTATAAATTACTTTTCCGCCATAAATAGTAGGTACGAATACAACCTCAGTAGGGGCAGCTGGTAACTTTTCGGACCCCGGCTTGGTACTGCTGGGGTCCCAGGTCGGAAATTTCACTTGCCAGTTACTGATGGCCCATTCCACTCTGAGGGCGTCGAGATCGCCAATGTGGTTGCTCCGCAAATGCTCGACATGAAAAGTTAATTTATCACTGTTGCTCAATGCTGGCGGGAAGCGGGTCGTGGTTTGCTTTGGGTGAGGGGAGGCTATACGAGTGCCGGGCAAGTAAGCGTCCCCGATTGCCGAAGTCGTATTTTTCTTTTGTAGTTCTTGAGACCAGAGAGCGTCACTGAATCCGGATGCCAGTAACAGAAGAGTAATACTGAAAAGCTGCGATAGGGTTTTAGTCGGAATCATCTTCTTGTATAGAGTTTACTTATGGGTTTTATGTCTTTAGGCAGCTTAGTTGATGATTCAAGTCACAATAGGAGAGTAGATTGGTATGGCGTGGAGTTTCGTTTTGAAACTTGAGTAAGTTGGTGTTGCCAGTTTTGGGGGATACGGGGATTTAATTGATGACGACTAGATGATTCGGTAGTTCATCTTTAATGGTGCTGGTGGGTATCGCTTCGTGAAGTAGATCTCCGCATTGCTCAATACAAACCAGTAATGCCTCTCCTGCTTTTCCCCGCTTCATTTGTTGCACAAAATTTTCCACTACTCTCTGCCAGTTGTCATTGGTGATGTATTGAGCAATGCCTCTGTCGGCCAGTATTTCTACATAGTGTTCGGCTTCTGAAACAAATATCAGTAGCCCGAGTCGATCCTTGGTTGCGTGTAAATCCTGCTCCAGAAATTGCCTGCGAGCTAAGTTTGAAGCTCGCCAGAATTTTATTTTCTTTGGTACCAAGCGCATGGTGATGGGGCGCCAGCGGAATATTACTGCCAGGACAATAAATACAATCCACTGAAGCGTCACCGCCTGTTGAAGGTTGATCCAGAACGGCAGAAATTCGATCAGAGGGGATACTAACAGTGTTAGGAATGCGGCCCATAAGGTAGAGATATAAAGGTAGTTGTCCGCTTCCTTGGCGACCACAGCCATGACTTCAGCGTCGGTGCGGGACTCTACTTCCTTGATTGCCTCTGCTACCTGGCGTTGATAAGTATTGGTGAGCATTACCATCCTCCCGATGCGCCCCCTCCGCCAAAACCTCCGCCGCCCCCGCTAAACCCGCCCCCAGAGCTGCCGCCGGATAGACCTCCGCCAAATCCACCTCCACCATAGTAGCCGCCGTAGCGCCCCCGCTTAAAAATGCGGCTCTGTGCAGGTGAACCCAGTGCGGCACTGCCGAAGAGGTGTAGCATGACCAGCAGAAGGAACAGGCCGACCAGTACAGCAATTCGGCGTCCCTCTTTGGTTTCTACGGGTTCAGCGACATATTCATTTTTCGTCGCGGCGATAATTGATCGAACCCCTGCATTGATTCCGCCGCTAAAATCGCCATTACGAAACTCTGGCAGTACTTTGGTTTGGATAATATTTGCCGCCAGTGCATCGGTTAGGGCTCCTTCCAGGCCGTAGCCTACTTCGATACGGACCTTTCTATCATTGGGCGCAATTAGGAAAAGCACTCCATTGTCTTTGTCTTTTTTTCCTAGCTTCCACTTGCGTGCCAGTTGGTTGGCATACTCCTCTATAGTGATGCCCTGAAGCTCGGGGATGGTGGCGACAACCAGCTGATTGTCACTGTCGCGCTCATACTGCTGTATCAACTCAGTAAGTTGGTATCTCTCATCGGCCTTTAACAACTCTCCCTGATCTACTACCCGGCCGGACAGCGCTGGAAACTGTACATCGGCCCAGGCTGTTAAGGCACAGACCAGAGCGATCAGGGTGGTTATGGTAAGACTGGGGCGGTTCATTTTGGGGTCGATGGCGCCTGTCTATTGGAAGTTGAGGAGCCTCTAAATAACTCCGTAATGCCTCTGCGGGTCTTGAAGGCTGCAGATGTTAGGCGCAGCTCGCCGCGAATGGCCGTAGCCCTTTGCAAGAGCTGCAACGCAGCAGCTGTGGCCTTCAAGGCCCGCCCTTCGGGGCTTGCAGAGGTATCATGGAGTTATTCAGAGGCTCCTTAACCTCAGGTGCCTTATCGGCATCTTTACTGGTGGCTTCGAAAGTTTCTCGAAGCGGCATATCCCTGTAGAGCACGGCATGCCAGATTCTTCCTGGAAAAGTGCGAATCTCGCGGTTGTAGCGCTCTACAGCCTGGATATAATCCCGGCGCGCGACACTGATGCGGTTTTCGGTGCCCTCTAACTGAGATTGCAGTGTGAGGAAGTTCTGGTTGGCTTTGAGGTCGGGGTATCGCTCTACCACCAACATAAGGCGGGATAGCGCGCTGGTTAACTGGCCTTGTGCTGCTTCGAACTGTTGCAGCTTGGCTGGGTCATTGAGAAGGTTGCCGTCAACCTGGAGAGAGCTGACTTTGGCCCTGGCCTCAGTGACGGCTTGTAGGGTTTCCCGTTCGTGGGATGCGTAAGCTTTTACGGTTTGCACCAGATTGGGAACCAAATCGGCACGGCGCTGGTATTGGTTTTGAACCTGGGCCCAGGTGGCTTTAACCTGCTCGTCATAGGTTGGGATATTGTTGACACCACAGCCGCTGAGGGTGGTTGCCAGCAGCAGTAGCAGTGAGCTCTGCCAAAAGGGCCAGCCGCTGGGGAGCGCAGAGGTCATGCGGAATATCCTTATTCTCACGTGAACCCATCAAGAATAGTCCGCCTGACTCCCAGCGCTGGAGAAGGCATCACCATGGAGCCAAAATGGCGTTAAAAGCAACAATATTTAAGGCCAAAGTCCAGATATCCGATATGGACAGGGATTATTACGCCGAACATCCGCTCACTTTGGCGCGACATCCCTCGGAAACAGATGAGCGTATGATGGTGAGGCTACTGGCTTTTGCACACAATGCGGCAGAAACGCTGGAGTTTACCCGGGGATTGTCCTCCGATGAGGAAGCGGATCTCTGGCAAAAGAACTTGAGCGGGGAAATCGATCTCTGGATCGAAGTAGGGCTTCCCACTGAGGAACGAATTCGCAAAGCCTGCAACCGCTCGAAGCGCGTTATCGTATACAGTTACGGGCGCCGTGCAGCACCAATCTGGTGGCAGAAACAGGCGAGCCAATTGGAGCGCTTTGATAACCTTACCGTCTACCATTTAGCCGCTGATGCCACTGAGCAATTGGCGGCTATGGCTGAGCGCAATATGGACCTGAGTGCAACAATTCAGGATGGTCATATCTGGCTCGCTGATAGTGACAACAACGCGGAGATTACTCCGGAAACCTGGAAATAGGAGCAGACAACTTAATGCCTTCTTTTGACATTGTATCTGAAGTGGATAAGCACCAACTCACCAACGCTGTGGATCAGGTGAATCGCACTATTACCAACCGCTTCGACTTTAAAGGTGTGGATGCGGAAGTGGAGATGAGTGAGTTCTCCCTGGTAGTTCGCGCTGAAGTGGACATGCAGGTAGACCAGATGGTGGATATGCTGCGTGGCGCACTGATCAAATGCGATATCGATCCACTGGCGATGGATGTAGGTGATAAAGAGCAATCCGGCAAGCAGGTCAAATTGGACGTGACCCTGAAAAATGGCCTTGACAAAGAACTGTCAAAAAAGATTGTTAAGCTGATCAAAGATGAAAAGCTCAAGGTACAGGCTGCCATTCAGGGTGAGCAGGTGCGTGTTACTGGCAAGAAGCGCGATGACTTGCAGCAGGTGATCGCCTTGTTACGCGGTAAAGAGCTGGAACAGCCATTGCAGTTTAATAACTTCCGCGATTAATTGGTTTTGCAGTGATCAAGCGTACTCTCTTCAGTGTTCTATCCGTGCTGTTGTCGCCACTGGCGATAGCCGCAGAAATTACCCCGGCTAGGTTGCTGGCCAGCTATTGGGTTGATAGTAGTGCAGGCCTGGATATTTCCGGCTTAAGTTTTTGTTCTGGAGATCTGCTGGCAGTCTCCGATAAGAATTCTGAAGAGATCTACACGCTTGAACTTCGCGATGGCAGTGCCGACCTGGTATCACATCTTCGCTTAAACGGCCTTGGGATACCGGAGCAGGATGAGCCTATCAGCGCTTGGGAAGGCTTCAAGGAGTTGTTCCGCCCGGCAGAAGATCTGGACTTTGAAGGTGTTACCTGTAGCGATGGCCAGGTCTATCTGGTCAGTGAGCATTACAACCGTATTGCCATCGTAGATATCGAGGGAAATGCGCGCTGGCAGGAGCATAGCTGGTCGGCATTAGCCAGGTCCCGGGGGTTTCTACAGAAGACCAATGCTTCCAGCGAGGGGTTGGTGAAAGCCGACGATACTTTCTGGGTAGCCATGGAGCGCGAACCCCGTGGTTTGTTGAGGCTTAATGCAGATGGTGAGGCCAGTACACTGACTCTGCCTCAAGTAGATGGCCTGGACTTTGCCGGCCGCTCAGAGGACTTGGCGGGATTGGATTACCACGACGGCGCACTCTTTACCTTGGAGCGCAATGCCCACGCCGTGTGCCGCAGGGCACTTCCTAGCCTGGAAGCAGAGTGGTGCCTGGATTATCGCGCCCTTGAAGAATCTCCCGAGCGGGTTTATGAAGAAACCCGCTATGGAAAGGGCGAGGGGCTGGCAGTCGGAGAGCAGGGTATTTTCGTTATCCTCGACAACAATAATGTCGGCCGTGCCCAGGCGCCTGACGACAAGCGCGCGCTGTTGTTGCATCTGGCAATGCCAGGTGAGGCCAGTAGGCAGCAATAGCTGACTCTGTTTGGTGTCGCGCTCTCTGGGAGTCGGCGCCAATCTCACTCCTTTAGTTCCCTCTGCTTCATTAAGTCTTCCCCTCTTTAAGATCTTCTCCAGCCACTAGCGCTAAAATTGTTTAGGGCAATTGGGGTAACTATGCTGTGTACCAATAGCTATTGGGACCTTACAGCTTGGTAGTGCCTGTTGGCCGCAGGGAATCTCCCGGTTCTTAAATCACTTTGGCGATAAATTGGAAGGGTCGTGATTAAGCGTATTTTTTTAACTATCCTAGGTGCGCTGTTGCCGTCCTCAGTATTGGCAGCTGACATTATTCCCGCCAAAAAAATAGCTCACTACTGGGTGGATGATAGTGCCGGGCTAAGCATATCTGGATTGAGCTTTTGTGATGGCAGAATGCTTACGGTGTCAGACAAGCAATCCAGGGAAATCTACCAGATAGTACTCGGAGACAGGCGCGCAACCCTGGAGCCTTATATCAAGCTCGCCGGGCTCCGGGTTCCTAAAAAAGATCGGCCGACCAATTTTTGGTATTTCTTACTGGAACTTACTCGCCCAGCCGCAGCGATGGATTTTGAAGCCATCACCTGTGCCGATGATAAATTCTATTTGTTGAGTGAACGTTACAACCGCATAGCCGAAATAAATATGGAGGGAAAGGGGCATTGGTTAGAAAATATGTGGTCGGCCACGGCTAAAGCCCAAGGTTATATGCACGGGTACAACCTCTCCGGTGTAGGGCTACAGAAGGTGGGCGATGACTTTTGGATGGCTATAGAGCGGGATCCCCGTGCCCTGGTAAAACTCGGCCCCAAGGGAAGTGTACAGATTTTTACTCCGCCGCCAGTAAAAGGGCTGGATTTTCGTGATGAGTCGGAAAATATGGCAGGACTCTATTACTATGATGGCGCTTTGTGGACCCTGGAACCGAATGCCTATGCAGTTTGCCGCAGAGAATTACCCAGCTTGAAAGCTGAGTGGTGCCTGGATTACTGGGAACATGAAAACTCCTCTGAACTCGGCTACGAGGTATCGCGGACCGGTGGCAAGGGAGATGGTTTGGCTATTGGAGAGCGGGGCGTTTTTATTGTGTTTGACAATGATAATATCAGCCGTATTCACGACCCTCAGGATCGCAGAGCACTCTTATTACATCTGGCTCTACCAGATCAATCTGACTAAATACCAATAGAGACTTTCTATTATTGGGGTTCGAATAGTTGGGTTGTGTTTAATGGGGAATGTAATGATCAAGACAGTTTTCCTCGCAATTAATTTCATATTTTTAGCATCCGTGGGAATGGCTACTGAGATTTTTTTGGCCAAAGATATTGCTGATTACTGGATAGATAATAGCTCGGGTGTAGGTCTATCTGGTTTGAGTTTTTGTGGCCAATTAATAACGATATCTCCTAAAGAATCGGAAAAAATATATAGAATCAATTTGCACGGTCAGAGTGCGACATTAGAAAAATACCTGAAAGTTAGCGGCCTGCCTCCGCCCAAAAGGGGAGTGGCTGATAATGTTTCTCACTTTGTTATGGATTTATTGCGGCCTAAATCCGCAATGCGTTTTGGTGGAATATTTTGTAGAGACGACGGTACATTTTTATTGAGTGAACGTCACAATCGAATAGCAGAAGTGGACACAGATGGGAGTTCACGCTGGATTAATAACAAGTGGTCATCAGCAATAGAACACCTGGGTTATTCGCTGGGATTCAACAATGGCGGGGAGGGAATAGTTGAGGTTGGCGATGACTTGTGGGTAGCTTTAGAGCGGGAACCCAGGGGATTGTTAAAGGTGGGAAATAAAGGAGAGTTTCAAGTTTTCTCTTTGCCTTCTGTAGTGGGGCTGGATTTTGGAGACCACCCGGAGAATCTGAGAGGACTTGATTATCATGACGGCGCTCTTTTTACTCTTGAAAGCAACGCATATGCGGTATGCAGAAGAACTCTGCCGAGCTTGCAAGCTGAATGGTGCTTGGTTTACCGTGAGATTGAAGAATCCCCGGAGCGCGCCTATGAAGTATCTCGGTTGGGGGGAATGGGGTCTGGAGTTGCTGTAAATAACCAGGGGGTATTTGTGGTTTTCAATAACAATAATATCAGTCGTGCCCGTGATCCCCAGGATCGCCGCGCGCGGTTGTTACATTTGGCTTTCCCCGACGGTAAACAATAGGGGCGTAAAATAGGTGGTAGTTGAGAAGTTACCGGCACTGCTAGAGGAAATACGGGCTTGTCGCCTCTGTGAAGAACAGCTTCCTCTGGGGCCGAACCCAGTTTTGAGGGCCGCAGTATCTGCACGCTTACTGATCGTCGGCCAAGCCCCGGGCACCAAGGTCCACTCGACCAGTATCCCCTGGAATGACCCCTCAGGAGATCGCCTGCGAGATTGGCTGGCGATTGAGCGGGACACCTTTTACGACGAATCCCAGATTGCCATTATTCCCATGGGCTTCTGTTACCCTGGGCGCGGCAAGGGCGGTGACCTGCCGCCGCGACCCGAGTGTGCCGCCACTTGGCACCAGCGCCTAATGGCACAACTACCCAACTTGCAACTGTCGCTGTTGGTGGGACAATACGCCCAGCGCCATTACCTCCCGCACTGGTATGGCAGTATTACCGAGAATGTTCGCCATTACCGCGATGCTCTGCCAGCGGGATACTTTCCCTTGCCGCATCCCAGCCCGCGCAATACCTTGTGGTTGCGTCGCAGGCCCTGGTTTGAGGAGGAAGTTGTGCCCGAGTTGCAACACCATGTTAAAAAGATATTGAAGGTTTAAAAATGCCGGTTCCGGACAAAATAAAGATCCACCCCTCTTGGTACGATGTTTTGGGCGGGGAGTTTGACCAACCCTATATGGCCCAATTGCGTCAGTTTTTAAAGGGGGAGAAGGCTGCCGGCAAGAAGATCTACCCAGCCGGTGGCCAGATCTTTAACGCCTTTAACTCCACACCTTTTGATCAGGTAAAAGTTGTTATCCTGGGTCAGGACCCATACCATGGCGTTGGCCAAGCCCATGGTCTGTGCTTTTCTGTGATGCCCGGAGTACGCATTCCCCCATCGCTGCAAAATATTTATAAAGAGTTGCACTCCGATATGGGTATTCCTCCTGCACACCACGGTTGCCTGCAACCATGGGCAGAGCAGGGCGTGCTTTTGCTAAATGCCACCCTTACTGTTGAGGACAGCAAGGCCGGCGCCCACCAGGGGCAGGGTTGGGAGCAATTTACGGATGCGGCGATTCACAAGCTAGCGGAACAGCGTGAAGGGCTAGTCTTTGTTCTTTGGGGGAGCTATGCCCAAAAGAAGGGAGGCTTTATCGACCGCAATAAGCATTTAGTGTTGCGTGCTCCACATCCCTCTCCTCTATCTGCGCACCGGGGTTTCTTTGGTACCCGTCCTTTTTCCCAGGCAAATCACTGGTTGCAACAGCGTGGAGAAAAGCCTATTGAGTGGGCTTTGCCAGAGGCGGGTCAATTGAAGCGGATTGCTGTGGAGATTTAGTGGCTTGACCCGGATAGGTGTTATCTATCCGGGTTTGTATTTATCCAGAGAGCCAAAAATTCTATTCCTGTTATCCTTCTCTTGGCTTCTAGATAAAAAATCTTTCTATTTTTTAGTGGTTATATGCGTCAACTCTCTGCTTCGGCAGTGTTTTGTGATGAGAGTCTTTAGAGGCTTGAAAGCCAATCAGAGCTATTATCTATTTTTGGCTCTTTTGAAGTTATTTATCTGTCCGATAAAGTATCACTTGTGAAATCTAAGGTGGAATTGCTATGAAAATGATGACCTGCAAGGAGTTGGGAGGCGCCTGCGATGTAGAGTTTCGTGGGAATAACTTTGAAGAGGTGGCGGAGCTTAGCAAGATGCACGGAATCGAGATGTATCGAAAAAATGATGCACAGCACTTGCAAGCTATGAAAAAAATGCAGGATTTGATGAAAGATCCAGAATCAATGCAGAAGTGGTATGAGTCAAAGAAGGCAGAATTTTTAGCTCTCCCGGATTGTAAATAGAAAAATTAGTATTTTATGGGTAAAAATCATTTGAGCGTAAAAAATGGCGCTAAAATCGTGCTGGAATTGACTGTGGATATAGGGCTTGAGTAAATCAGAAAGTATTTTCAGTTGAGTGGTGATATATTAATTGCTCAATAATCTTCTCTGTTTTGGATTAGCGGCCCTTCACAGGGTGTTTCTTTTTGGTTTCAACGGCCTTCCAAAGAGGTCGCATTAACAGCCGGGCAAACGCAAAGCCGACAAAAAACAAGTTACAGATATAGGCTAAAAAATAAGGGCCAAACTCTCTTTCGAAAAATATGCCAGTAGCGTTGAGGGTGCTGACGATAACTACCGATGAAGCGATACTGAAAAGCCCATAGTAGGTAACTTTCATTACAATAGACACAAATTTAAAGTGTCTTTTTTTCCACAGATAGACAATAAAGCCTGTGGTGGCTATTCCCATCAAGGAGCTGCTTGTAGACCAAACATAGCCAGCATCGATACGGAAGTTCAAAAGTGCCAAAGAAAAGGCGGCGAGCAGTGCGCTGAATAGGCTGATATAGACAATCATGGCCAGGGACACCACATGACCCCTAGAGATACTCTCTATTCTCCTTGATTGAAATGTGGCAACCATTGCCGCAAATCCTGCCAGCACTATGGATATTTCAATAATGACAAGCAATTGATCGATTTGTACCGACAGTTTTTCCATCTTCCGCTATTGTCCCAAGCAGAAAGGTTAAATAGGAAAGTTGATAACAGTATATGAGTGAAATGGAGAGCTGGTAAGTTGTTTCCCGTCTCACAATTAGCTTTATTTTAACCCGCTTGCTATATGGTTAATAATTGTTGTTAGGTGTCGGTGTCCAATGGTTGGCGCCACACTTTTAGCTGAAAATTAGCCGGACGCCGCCGTTTTCTCCTTGTCGGTTCGGCCTAGTTCATTTTCTTTAACAGCTACCCATAATGGGCGCATAAGCAGTCTTGAAAATGCATAGCCGACGACAAATAGGTTGCAAACAAAGGATAAAAAATACGGCCCATACTCCCTGTTGAAAACGATCCCTAGCGCATTCATGATATTGATAATAACTACTGAGCCGGCAATGCCAAAAAGAAGGAAATAGGTAACCTTGGCAACAATTGAAACAGATTTGAGTCGTTTCTTTATCCATAGATAGCCGATAGAAAACGACGTAGCCACACTCATGGCAAAACTGCTTACTGACCACAGGGTGCGATCAGCGAGATCAAAATTGGATAGAGTCAGGGTGAAGGCAGCCAGTAATGCGTTGATCAAACTGATATAAATAATCATCGCGAGGGATACAATTCTTCCTTTGCCAAGATTTCTGCCTTTTCTGGGTTGGAGCGTGCCAACTATTGCAGCAAAGCCTGCCAGAATAATACAGCATTCAAGAACGACAATTAGTTGGTCTAACTCCTTCAATATTGCCTCCCTCACTGCTTTATTTAGCTGAAATTTTGAAGCCCAGGGAAATATCCATAAATATAGTAGCGGTAGTAAGCTGCGTTTTGAGTGGTGCAAACCTTTTTACTTTCCAGAGGTTTTTTCTGGTTGTTAAATCATAAACAAAAAAGGCGACTAAAAAGCCGCCTTTTTGATTAAAAGTACTTTTCCGGTTTAGGCTAGCGGATCGGCGTCTGCATCGTAGGGAAGTTCCTCGATATCCAAAGTGCGGCCATCTTTCAGGTGTAAGGTTTCACCTGCGGCCACTTTGGCGATGGTGAGTACGGCGAGTAGCTGAATGCCTTCTTTGCTATGGCAGGCTTCCACCAGATTGCCAATACTTTGCTTTCCATCTCCAAAGATCTCCATGCCCGATTCAGGGAGATCCCCTGAAGCGCAGCTGGCCCGGTAAAGGCGACGTTTGGCGGCGCCGCGGAATTGCATACGGGCAATTACTTCCTGGCCGGTATAGCAGCCTTTTTTAAAACTCACGCCACCGAGCAGGTGCAGGTTGGTCATCTGCGGGATAAACATCTCTGTCGTGGCGGCGTCCACCTGGGGGATACCGGCTTCAATTTGACGCATTTGCCAGCAGTCATAGCCGGTAGCTTCACACTCTGGTGATAGCTTTTGCCACAGTTGCTGGACCTTGCTGGTGGGTACCAGGATGGCTAGTTGCAGGTCGGTAATACATTGGGCAACGCAGCGCTCCCCTTCGAAGTCAAATAGCTTCACCTCGCCGACAGAGGGTTGCTCGAAGCCCAGCAGTTTGGAGGTGCGTTCTGCCACATCGCGCCCCTGCAGGCCCAACCAGTGGGTTTCATCACTGATGTCTCGCAGCTCTGTTTTGAAAAAGACGGCGTACTTGGCCAGCGCTTGCTGGGCGATGGGGGCCAAATCCTTCGGCAACCGGAAGATGAACTCACTTTGCGAAAGTTTCAGTGCACTAAAAGCACTGATCATACGCCCCTTGGGGTTGCAGTGAGCTCCCAGGGTGCTGTGTTCATCGGGAAGGTTGATCAAGTCACAGGTGAGCTGCCCCTGTAAGAACTTCTGGCTGTCGGGTCCGGTAATGGAAATAGCTCCGATTGGGCCCAGGTCCAGCAGGTGCAAACTCTGAGGGTCTTCGCGACTAGTGAGAGGGAAGTGAGCTTTGCTGCCCTCCCAAATGGCGCCCTCGTTGCTGAGAAAATCCTGCCACTGTTGCTGATCCATAATCCTGCCACCTGCATTTGTATTCGGGGCATAATTTGGGGGTCCTTCGCGCCCTTTTCAAGTTTGGTGGGGCAGGGGGTATACTGCGCTTTTTATCTGGTTGGAAAGAAGTATGGATCGCAACCGCCTGTTTTGGGCCAGTCGCCGTGGCATGTTGGAATTGGATCTGGTGTTGCTGCCGTTTCTGGATAATGTTTATGAGACCCTGGAGCCAGAGGATCAGCAGCGCTATATCCGCCTGCTCGATGAGCAGGATCAGGACCTGTTCGCCTGGTTCTTGCGTCGAGAAGATCCGGCTGACCCGGACTTGAAGCGCATAGTGCAGATCATCCGTGACAACACCGGACTCCAGGAATAGCTCGACACCCCCGCTTTATGAGCGCAGCGCCCGCTTAAGTTGCGTCGTTGCGCCTTCCTTTCTTTTGCATTTGCTCCTTTTGCTGATCACCTTCCTGGCGATCTTGCTGGTCTGGTTGTGTAACTTGCCTTTAGTGTTATCAGGGCTGGCGAGCCTTTTTGTTATGGTTTACGCCGGGATAGAGTGGCGCCGGGTAAAAACTGTGAGAGGCCATTTATCGACCCGTGAGCGAAGGTGGTTTTGGCACCCTGATGGCGCAGATCGTCGCGAATTCCAGTTTGTAAATGAGCTGGTGTTGTGGTCCTGGTTGGTAGTGATTAATGGTCGGGACAGGGCTGGGCGCCGGCTCCGCTTGGTGTTGGCCAAGGATATGCTGGCGCCGCAGGATTGGCGCAGGCTACAAGTGGCACTGCGCTATTCTCGTTAGCTGTTCGGGATCGAAGTAGCAGGCCAGTCCATAGGCTGCCTAAATAAACTGACGTTGGCCGGCAAAGTTCTCTGGCACCAAAATCGTGTCCATAGCAAGTTCACGCAGCTGGGGGTAGTCGAGGGAGTAGTGCAGTCCACGGCTCTCGCGACGATCCAATGCGGAACGAATAATCAGTTCGGACACCAGCGAGAGGTTGCGCAACTCAACCAGGTCGTTGCTGATACGGTAATTGGCGTAGAACTCTCGAATTTCTTTCTGTAGCAGTTTCACCCGGTGTTGAGCGCGCAAGAGTCGCTTGCGGGTGCGCACGATACCTACGTAGTCCCACATAAAGCGGCGCAGTTCATCCCAGTTGTGGGAGATCACCACATCTTCATCAGAATCAGTGACTCGCGATGCATCCCAACCAGGTGATGGGCGAGGGGCTTGTACCATCCCCAGGTGCTCGTCGATATGCAGGGCTGCGGAGCGTGCATAAACCAGACATTCTAATAGCGAGTTGCTGGCGAGGCGGTTGGCGCCATGGAGGCCAGTAAAGGTGGTTTCGCCAATGGCGTAGAGCTGATCCAGATCTGTGCGCCCATGGCGGTCGACCATAATGCCGCCGCAGGTGTAGTGGGCTGCAGGTACGACAGGAATAGGCTCGCGGGTGATATCAATACCGTAGCGAAGGCAGTTGCTATAGACCGTTGGGAAGTGATCGCGCACAAACTGAGGATCTTTGTGGGAGATGTCCAGGTAAAGGCAGTCTGCTCCCAGTCGCTTCATCTCGTGGTCGATAGCGCGGGCGACGATATCCCTTGGTGCCAACTCACCCCGCTTGTCGAAGCGGTCCATAAACCGGCTGCCGTCTGGAAGTTTGAGCACCGCCCCTTCGCCGCGCAAAGCCTCTGTGACCAGTAAGGCCTTGGCCTTGGGGTGATAAAGGCAAGTGGGGTGGAATTGATTGAACTCCATATTCGCCACGCGGCAACCGGCGCGCCAAGCCATCGCGATCCCATCGCCGCTAGCACCGTCTGGGTTACTGGTATAGAGGTATGCTTTGCTGGCACCACCGGTGGCCAGAACGACAGCTTTTGCCTGTACCAGCTCAACTTCATCGGTGTTTTTATCAAGCACATAGGCGCCAGCGCAGCGGAATCGGCCTTTCTGCGGATCGGGCTGGCGAATCAAGTCGATGGCGACGTGGTGCTCAAAACAGTCGATATTTGGGCTGTTCAGTACCTTGGTGATCAGTGTGCTGTGCACCGCTCGGCCGGTGGCATCGGCGCTATGGATAATGCGCCGGTGGCTGTGCCCCCCTCTTTGGTAAGGTGGTAGCCCTCTTCTTCTCGGGTGAAGTCCACTCCCTGATCAATCAACCAGCGGATTGCAGCGGTGCTCTCTTCTACGGTAAAGCGTACTGAAGCGGGGTGGCAGAGTCCTGCACCCGCGTCTAATGTGTCTGCAATATGCGACTCAACCGAATCCATCTCATCCAGCACTGCGGCGATGCCTCCCTGGGCGAACCAGGTGGAGCCATCTTGCAATCTCTGCTTGGAGAGCAGGGCCACGCGATACTGGGAGGCGAGATGCAGTGCCAGTGTAAGGCCTGCTGCACCGCTTCCAATTACGAGAACGTCGTAGTTTGCCTGGGCATTCATAGATTTCAATTATGTTTAAGGGTCGCGTAGTATAGCGCCTCCTGATTATTCGTCGATTTGACGTGGAACTTATGTCCTATTGTCATTGTCATCAACACAGTAAAAGAAACGCCTGCGCCGGTGGCCCCGCAGTCAAGTTTTGTGGCGCCCGCAGTGTGGCTGGATATGGGAGTTGGGGATGACAGCGCATCAGGCGTCAACGAGTGACCGTGAGTTGGTGGAACGGGTACAAAAAGGGGACAAACGTGCTTTTGATCTTCTTGTGCTCAAGTACCAACACAAAATTGTTGCTGTAGTGAGTCGGTTCATTAAGGACCACAGTGAAGTACAGGATGTAACCCAAGAGGCTTTTATCAAGGCTTATCGTGCTCTTGCCAATTTTCGTGGCGAGAGCGCTTTTTACACATGGATGTATCGGATTGCGATTAATACCGCCAAGAACCACCTGGTTTCCCGCAGTCGTCGGCCGCCATCTTCTGATGTTGAACTGGAAGATGCTGAGTTTTACTCGGGTGCTGATCTGCTGCGCGATAACGAGACACCTGAGAGCCAGATGTTTCGCGACCAGCTGGAAGCGGCGGTGCATCGCGCCATTCGCGCACTGCCAGAGGATCTGCGCTCAGCGGTAACGCTGAGGGAGCTTGAGGGACTTAGCTACGAGGAAATCGCCGAGGTTATGGGATGCCCGGTGGGAACCGTGCGCTCTAGAATATTTCGCGCACGGGAGGCGATAGACCGGACAGTCCAGGCCGTGATGGCCGGCGAGCCGGAAACACTGGGTGACAGGGGTTAAAATTGCGGAAAATTTTCCCAGTCGGGGAAACCAACTGCTCAGACTCCGGTCATAACATGTAACCAAATATGGTGCTTGTGGGCACCAAATAAATGATTGCACAAGAGGGTTAACCCCTATGTCCCACGGGAATCATCAGGAACGTCTTAACGAGTCGCTCTCGGCGCTCATGGATGGCGAAGTCAGCGAACTGGAGCTGCAACGGCTTCTGAAGGCCAGCGCGGCCTCTGAAGAGTTGGGTGAGCGCTGGTCGCGCTACCAGCTCGCGGCGAGTGTTATGCGCCGCGAACAGGTCGCACCGGTAGACACCGGTCTTGCAGCGAGTATTTCTGCCGCTATCGATGAGGAGGAGCCCCTGTCCCAAAACGGCAATGGGGGAGCTGCGGTTGCTGGCAATCTGGTTAACAATCGCTGGTGGCGCCCGCTGTCCCGTGGTGCTGTTGCTGCGACGGTGGCCTTTGCTGCCATTTTGGGTGTGCAGCAAATGACTGATTCTCCGCAGAACACCATCCAGGGTGGGAGCCAGCCAGTAGCATCGGTTGAGCGTGAAGCCCAACCAGTGGTTCAGTCTGCTCCGCAGCCTTCCGGTTTTTATGTGCCCGCTCCCTCTACGCGCTCTGTGAGCACTGCGGCTCCCCGCTTTGTACCCGAGCAGCGCACAGGTGTTGTGGGGCAGGCTGTAATACAGCAGGCACCAACCCCCGAGTTGATGCGCCACCTGAATCGCGTAATGATTCAGCACTCAGAACAAGCCGCTCATGTGGGCAGTCAGGGCATGGTGCCTTTTGCTCGCGCCACTTACGGCGAACAAGTTGGAATGTAGTGTGACGAAAGTCGAAACCAGGGGGCGCCGAATCCTCTGTGGGATTCTCAAGGCCAACGGTCTACTGTTGGCCTCCTCGCTGTTGGCTCCCATGTCATTTGCCCAGGTCGGCACAGGGGTTGAACCCAGTGCCCCCACCACCATAAATCTCGATATGAGTACTGCTCCTGCAGCGGCCCCAGCTGTAGTGGAAGTTGCTATGACAGACGGGGGCTCGGCTGAGGTGGAAAGTCCTGCCGCAGCACTGTCCGATCCTGCAACTGTAGCCCCGGAAGGTGCTGCTGGTACCGTGCCGGCGCAAGAGGCGGTGACATCTGGTGTAGTTAATCTTAATCCGGCGAATCTCAACCCTGCAGCGCAGAGCGGCCTGGTAAGCCCGGGTGTGGCGAGTAACAACGAGGTTGAGCATTGGCTAGCCAAGTTGGCAAAGGCAGTAACTGAGCTTGAATACAGTGGTCTGGTGACCTTTGAGCATGCGGGCCTCCTGGAGACCTTGCAGGTTGTTCACGCGGTTCGAGAAGGTGAGCAGGTAGAGCGCGTGCGCTACCTCAGTGGTGAGCCTAGAGAGTTGATCAGCCACGGCAGTGCCGGAAATTGCGATGTCAGTGCTTCGCCAAGAAATCGTGCTACAGCATGGAACTCGGCGGGCCAACAACAGGCTCAGCGCGCCTACCAATTTATCTTGCGGGGTGAGGAGCGAATCGCGGATCGCGATGCTGTTGTGATTGAGGCGCGACCGAGGGATCGCTATCGCCTGGGGCTGGTAGTGAGTCTCGATAAACAGACTGGACTGCCGTTGAAGACCATGCTGGTTAGCACTCAGGGCCGCGTATTGGAACGTTACCAGTTTGTACAACTGGATCTCGCCCCTGTAGAGGATGCCGCACTTCAGGCGGTCTCGAATAATGCCCGGCGCATCGATAATCGGAATGAGTGTACGGCTTCACAGAGCCGTTGGCAGGTGGGCTGGTTGCCCGACGGTTTCCGGGTAGTGTCCGTCAAGCCGTTATCTGATGGCGATATGATGGTGTTTAGCGATGGGCTGGGAGTGTTCTCTGTATTTGTTCAGCGCCTCGGTCCAGAACTTGAGGGCTTTAAAGGTCGCGCAATCCGCGGAGCCACAACAGCCTATATGGACCGATTGGAAATTGAAGGTGTTGCTTACACTGTGACAGTGGTGGGTGAAATTCCCGAAACTACAGCTCGCCGTGTCGCCAGCTCAATTACCGCAAAGAGCTAAGTGAGCATATAGGTGCTGCAAGAGCGTGGCCGGGTAGTGGCCATAGAGTCCGATGCTATCTGGGTGGAGACCACCCAGAGTAGCGCCTGTAATGGCTGTTCTACCAAAAGCAGCTGTGGGACTGGGTTGCTGGGCGATCTGTTTTCTTCTTCGACCCGCGTTAAAGTAGCTCTCAACGGTTTTTCTGCTGATAAAATCCACCTCGATGATGTGGCGGTAATTGGTATTACCGAGAATGCCCTGACCAGTAGCGCTTTGCTGGTTTACCTCGTCCCCTTGATGTCCCTGGTGCTAGTTGCACTGATTGGGGATTCGCTCTTCGCTGAGCCCGGTGCTGTAATTGGGGCCTTGATCGGTCTGGTCTTCGGTGCTTTGGGCGTTCGCTGGTACAGTAGGTCCCAGTCGCAAAACCCCACCTACACCCCGGTACTGCTGCAGATTGAGCCCTCCCAAAAGAAATAGTCCGCCGCCTCCGTCTTCGCCAGCTAACCCTAATCTCCCTGACCTAAACTGAGAGTTCCATTTATTGCCTGGAGGCTCTGCCAATGAGGGCTCGCTGTTTTGATGAGCGCTGGCCTCTACGTACTGCATTTGTCATCTCTCGTGGCGCTCGCACTGAGGCTCAGGTTGTGGTGGCGGAGCTTAGTGATGGTGAAATCTCTGGCGTCGGTGAGTGCACGCCTTATGCTCGCTATGGAGAAAGTGCTGCCTCTGTTTTGCACCAGTTACAGCCAATGCTCAAAGAGGTGAGCGATGGGTTGACCCGAGAGCAATTACAGCTGCGTATGCCTGCCGGAGCGGCGCGAAATGCATTGGATTGTGCGCTGGCAGATTGGGAGGCTAAAAAAGCGGGGCGTCTACATCCGGCTCCGGATTTTCTCCCTACCGTACAGACATTAGTTGTTGATAGTCCCGAGGCAATGGCAAGTGCTGCGAAAATTGCTGTGACGGCGGGAGCTGAGGTTCTCAAGTTGAAACTTGATGACCAACATGTGCAAGAAAGGGTGTCGGCAGTACGCTCTGCAGCACCGGATGCCAGGTTGGTGATTGATGCCAATGAGGCATGGCGAAAAGAGACCTTGTTACAGAGATGTCATGATTTAAGCGAGCTGGGGGTGGCGATGCTTGAGCAGCCACTTCCTGCGAGTGAAGATGAATTTTTGGAGAACTTTGAACACCCGCTGACGATTTGTGCGGACGAGAGTTGCCATACTCGGGAAGACCTGCCGAAGTTGCTCAAACGCTATGAGATGATCAATATCAAGTTGGACAAAACTGGCGGGATTACCGAGGCCCTGGCACTGGCAGATGAGGCGACTGAACTCGGCCTGGAAATTATGCTGGGATGTATGCTTTGTACCTCTCGGGCTATCCGCGCAGCCTGGCCCTTGGGAAGTCGAGCGAGCTTTCTGGACCTGGATGGGCCCACTTGGCTGGCCCGCGATGTGGAGTCCCCTCTGCGTTTCGAGGCAGGAAGAGTTTATTGGTCGTAAGTCAGCAGATCAATTAGTGCTTGCAGGTAGTCTTCACTTGCCGCATCAGCTGATATTGGGGGAATTCAAGGGTAATACAGGGCAGTGTTTGTTCTGCGCACCAGGTGCCGAATGATCCTGGGGTCTGGTAACCCACATCCCCAACCAGAGGGAGCTTAAAATCGCTGGCAAGCTGCATTCCCAGAGGGCTGTTGCTGGGGTCCTCGACACAGGCAAGGGGCTCGTGAATGGAAACGGTCCAGGTCGGTCCCAGCTTTGCAAGCAGCTGGCAAAGTGCAGAGGTCTCGGGTTCAGAGGCGGCGCTATCACCTGTACTTAACCGAACATCGCGTTTTTCCGCAGCACTGTTCCACCGGTAGACATTGCCACTGCCATCCCAATTTGCAGTGGCAAAGTTGCGGTTGAGATCTACGCCGCGTGCGTTGGCCCTGGTGCCCAGCTGGCAGCCATCCGGATTGACAGCGAGGATTACGTGATGCCTCAATGAATTGGTGGCGAGGGCCCGCAACGCGCAGGATAGAGCGACGACTGCGGCGACTTCATCTCCGTGGGTACCGGCCATTATGAGGCCGTGGTGGGTACCGGTTTGCGCGGGAAAATAGAGTAGGGGGGCGCCCAAAACACTTTGGCCGTAGAGCTCAGTGGGCAGGTGAAACTGACCGCGTTCTGGGCGCGGGCGCATTTCGGACATCGTTAACTCTTTACACAGTTTTACAGTCTGTTGTAGAACTTTGGTGACTAGATCGCCACTAAGTCGTTACTGAGAGTCCCTAAGGGGCTGGACAAGCCAAGGCTCGCCCTTGAAAGGACTCGAAAATCCAATGGTTTCATATTAGAAGGGATCACTAGGGGTAACAAACCTATGGTTAAACGTTGTACACAATATCTACTGGTTCTTTGTCTGCTGGTTTCCGGGGCTGCCAGTGCCCGCGGACTGCCTGAACTTACAGAGTTAATCGAAGATAACTCTCCGGCAGTCGTCAAAATCAACACGGTTGATCGCAACCGCACTAGTCGCAGCAGCCAGCCGCAGCTTCAACAGGAAATTCCTGATATCTTCCGCCACCTTTTCGAGCCGCGCCAGCGCCAGCAGCGCCCGGTAGCGAGTATGGGGTCCGGCTTTATCATCTCTGAAGACGGTTATATCGTAACCAATAATCACGTGGTCGATGGTGCGGACCAGGTAACCGTTACATTGACTGATCGTCGCGAATACGAGGCGCAGGTTATCGGCAAGGATGTGCGCTCCGACCTGGCCCTGTTAAAGATCGACGCGGAAGACCTGTCGTCAGTACGCTGGGGGGATTCCGAAGAACTGCAGGTAGGAGAATGGGTTGTCGCTATTGGCTCTCCCTTCGGCTTGGACTACTCCGCAAGCGCCGGGATCGTCAGTGCGATGGGGCGCAGTATCCCCAATGAGAGCCGCGAGAATTACGTTCCTTTTATCCAGACAGATGTTGCAATTAACCCCGGAAATTCCGGAGGCCCGCTGTTTAACCTGGATGGCGAAGTGGTGGGTATCAACTCTCAGATCTATACCCGCAGTGGCGGTTCTATCGGGCTCTCCTTCGCTATTCCCGCAAGCCTTGCCCAGGATGTGGTTGCCCAGTTAAAAGAAAAAGGACGGGTGGATCGCGGGTGGCTCGGAGTGGGAATCAGTAATGTCGACCGCAATATGGCGGAAGCCATGGGCCTTGGTAAGCCCGCCGGCGCCCTGATCGATCAGGTGAGCCCTGGGTCGCCCGCAGCTCAAGCGGGAATTATGCCCGGTGATATCATTTTGCGCTTCCATGGTCAGAAGATAGGGGTTTTTGGTGACCTGCCGCACGTTGTAGGCCAGATTCGACCGGGTACACAGGCCCAGGTGGAGTTGATTCGCAATCGTAAACCCGAGCGCCTGAGTGTCACTGTCGGCACCCTGCCGGGTTCTGAAGATGAAGTGAGGCAAGTGGCAGCCAATCCCAGCTCTGGAGTGGGTGGGCGCCTGGGTGTCGTGGTTGAGGAAATTCCCGATATCCTGAAACAGCGCTGGAATGTGGAAACTGGGGTGCTGGTGAAGCAAGTGATTCCAGGCAAGCCCGGTGCCAAAGCAGGTTTGCGCAGTGGCGATATCATCGCGCAACTTGGTTTTGAGGAAGTTGGCGACATTAGTGACTACAAAACTGTCGTCAAGGATCTGCCGGAGGATGAGCTATTGCCGATTCGCTTCTTCCGCGCCGGGCAGTCCACTTTCCGTACAATTAAGATCGAAAGCTAGCCGCTTTCCAGCGATTGGTGGCCCATTGGGCCACCTAGCTCTCACCTCTGTCCATGAGTTCTGTTAGACTTGCGCCACACAGTTGGCACTATAGCCAGCTAATCATTTGATTTTGCAAGGGTTTTTATTCCGCAGTGGCCACAGATCTCTCTCATATCCGCAATTTCTCCATTATTGCCCATATCGACCACGGGAAATCTACCCTGGCTGACCGCTTTATCCAGGACTGTGGTGGCCTCTCCGATCGGGAGATGGCTGAACAGGTGCTGGACAGCATGGAGCTCGAGCGCGAGCGTGGGATTACCATCAAGGCGCAGAGTGTGACGCTCGACTATAACGCGCGCGATGGTAAGACCTATCAGCTGAACTTTATTGATACCCCGGGGCACGTGGACTTCTCCTATGAGGTATCCCGCTCTCTGGCTGCTTGTGAAGGCGCACTGTTAGTGGTTGATGCTGCTCAGGGCGTTGAAGCCCAGTCGGTTGCCAACTGTTATACGGCCATTGAGCAGGGACTAGAAGTTATCCCGGTCCTGAACAAGATGGACTTGCCGCAAGCAGACCCAGAAAAGGTTGCAGAAGAGATCGAGGACATTATCGGTATTGATGCCGCCGAAGCGACCCGTTGCAGCGCCAAATCCGGCCTGGGTGTCGAAGATGTGTTGGAAGATCTGGTGCGCTTGGTGCCGCCGCCCGAAGGCGATGTGGGTGCTCCTCTGCAGGCGCTGATTATCGACTCGTGGTTCGATAGTTACCTGGGCGTTGTTTCTCTGGTGCGTGTTGTCCAGGGCACGCTGAAGACCAAGGAAAAGATTGTCACCAAGTCTATCGGTCGCGCCCACGTTGTGGACAGCGTCGGTATTTTCACGCCCAAGCGCCATGAAACCGGTGTACTTCGCGCTGGTGAAGTGGGCTTTGTAGTGGCAGGCATCAAGGATATTCACGGTGCCCCGGTGGGCGATACCCTGACCCATGCCAAGGGCGCCGATGACATCGATATGCTGCCGGGCTTCCAGAAAGTTAAGCCCCAGGTCTATGCCGGCCTATTCCCGGTCAGTTCTGATGACTATGAGGCCTTCCGGGACGCGCTGGAGAAACTTTCCCTGAACGATGCTTCCCTGTTCTATGAGCCGGAAACATCCGATGCACTGGGCTTTGGTTTTCGCTGCGGCTTCCTCGGTATGCTGCACATGGAAATTATCCAGGAGCGCCTGGAGCGTGAGTACGACCTGGACCTGATCACTACCGCGCCGACGGTGGTTTACGAGGTTGAGCAGTCAGATGGCGAGACTGTGATGGTGGACAACCCATCGCGTCTGCCGGATGTAGGTTCCATTGAGGAGATGAGGGAACCGATTGCCGAGGTGAATATTCTTGTGCCACAGGAGTATTTGGGTAATGTAATTACTCTGTGCGTAGAGAAGCGGGGTATCCAAAAGGATATGCAGTATGTGGGTTCCCAGGTGTCCCTGCGCTATGAACTGCCGATGAGTGAAGTGGTCATGGACTTCTTCGACCGCCTCAAGTCTGTAAGCCGTGGCTTTGCCTCTTTGGATTACAGCTTTGTCCGTTTTGAAGCGGCTAAGTTAGTGCGCCTGGATATCCTGATTAATGGTGACCGTGTAGATGCCCTGGCCTTGATCGTCCACCGCGATAACGCGCAGCAGAAAGGCCGTGCTATGGCGGAGAAGATGAAGGAGCTGATTCCTCGCCAGATGTTTGATGTGGCTATCCAGGCGGCCATTGGTGGCCAAGTAGTCTCCAGAACCACGGTGAAGGCGTTGCGTAAAAATGTGACGGCCAAATGTTACGGTGGTGATGTTACCCGTAAGAAAAAGCTGCTTGAGAAACAGAAAGCGGGCAAGCGCAGAATGAAGCAGCTGGGTCGTGTTGAAGTACCTCAGGAAGCATTCTTGGCGGTGCTGAAGGTGGATCAGTAGAGTTTAGACTCTGCGCCACGACAAAAATAAGGAATAGTAGAGAAAAGTAATGGATATCAATTTACCTCTGATTCTGCTTTGGTTAGTTGTGATTAGTGGCGGAATCTGGTTGGTCGACAGCCTGTTTTTCGCCCGTCAACGGAAAAAGAAAGTTGGGGACCAGCAAGCCGACCCAATCGTCGTTGAGTATGCGAAGTCTTTTTTCCCAATTCTGGCGATCGTATTTGTTCTGCGCTCTTTCCTCGTTGAGCCCTTTCAAATTCCCTCGGGCTCAATGATTCCAACGCTGGAAGTCGGGGATTTTATCCTGGTTAACAAATATGCCTACGGCGTACGCTTGCCAGTTTCCCGTACCAAGGTTATGGATGTAGGCGAGCCCAAGCGTGGCGATGTTATGGTGTTTTTCCCACCTCACAACAACGATACCTATTACATCAAGCGGGTGATCGGATTGCCCGGTGACAGAATAGAGCTGAAAAACAATGTGCTCTATGTGAACGGTGAGCTGGCTCGCCAAGAATTGATCCGAGCTATTCCTCCGAGCAATCCACAAACTGAGGTTATGTGGGAAGATCTCGATGGTTATCGCCACGAGATGCAGAAAAGTGTCCATCCCAGGCAGTACAGCAATTTCAGTGGTGTAGTGCCTGAAGGGCATTACTTCATGATGGGCGACAACCGCGATAACAGCCTGGATAGCCGGGAGTGGGGTTTTGTTCCAGAGAAAGATATCGTTGGCAAAGCTTTCGCCATTTGGATGCACTGGGACAAGCTGCTCAGTTTGCCCAGCTTTAAGCGTGTAGGCTCAATCCAATAATGAAACCAACCGGGCGGTGGTCCGGTGATTTATAAAGGGTAGAGGGCAAAGTAATGGGTAATAAGCTCAACTTCTCAATGCAGGGGCAGCGGGGAATGGGGTATTGGGGATGGTTGCTGGCACTGGCACTATTGGGATTTGCTCTGACTTGCGTATCTAAGATGGCTCCGGCCTATGTAGATGCTCGCTACGTTAATGAGGGGTTAAAAACCCTTGGTCAGAACCCCAACCTTGAAAATATGACTAGTGGTCAAATCAAGAAAGAATTGGGCCGTTTTTTCCTGATAAATAATGTTCGGGGTGAGCCGACCAAATCGGTGCAAGTAGTTCGAGGGGCCAAGAGTACTGTGGTAAGTATCAATTACGAGTTGCGCCAGCCATTGATGTACAACGTTGATGTTGTGATGAAGTTTAATAAGCAGCTCGACACGGCAAAGCCAGAACTTTGCTGTGATGCGCTGATCGATCTGGAGCAATTCCGCAAACGTGACTGATCTTTTATTGGAACGCCTTTGCAAGCGCCTCGGCCATGATTTTGATCAGGCCGAGCTGCTTGAGTTGGCTCTTACTCACCGATCCCATGGGAGTCGTAATAACGAGCGCCTGGAGTTTCTCGGCGACTCGATACTCGGGTTCACTATCGGCGCGGCACTTTACGAGCAGTTCCCCAACGGGCGCGAGGGGCAGTTGAGCCGCTTGAGGGCACAATTGGTTAGCGGTGAAACCCTGGCAAAACTTGCGCGGGAGTTGGAAATTGGCGATTGCCTGCGCCTCGGTGAAGGTGAAATGAAAAGTGGTGGCTTTCGTCGGGCATCGATTCTGGCCGATGCCGTAGAGGCTCTTATTGGGGCCATCTATCTGGATGCCGGTTTGGAGGCTGCGCGCGCCCGGGTACTTGAGTGGTTTGCATTGCGCTTGCAGGGCCTATCATTAGAGACCGTGAAGGATCCCAAAACCCGCTTGCAGGAGTGGCTGCAGGCACGAAAAAAACCTCTGCCGGAATATAAAGTCGTAGATGTTTCTGGCGCTGAACACGCACAGCATTTTGTAGTGGAGTGTCGTGTCAGTGGCCTTACGCAGCCCGTAAAAGGCGAAGCCAGTAGTCGCCGTAATGCTGAAAAGACTGCGGCGGTGGAAGCCTATAAGCTCCTCACCGGGCAGGACTAACCTTACAATAGAAACGACGCGCCGGATCCATTTCCCGCATCGTAATGACAGCCCCTTGTATCACTGGGGGCGCTTCTGGCTCCGGGGCTTCCCGGAGACCTCCAACTCTTTCGGAGAAATTTCTTGAGCGAACAACCTTCTCGCTGTGGCTATGTCGCGATTGTCGGCCGCCCCAATGTGGGAAAATCCACACTGTTGAACCACCTGCTGGGGCAGAAACTCGCGATTACTTCGCGCAAGCCGCAGACCACCCGCCACAATATGCTCGGTATTAAAACCGAAGGTCCAAACCAGATTATTTTTGTCGATACTCCGGGTCTGCACTCCGACCAAGAAAAAGCGATTAACCGCTATATGAATCGAGCTGCCGCCAGTGCTGCGCGGGATGTGGATGTAGTGGTGTTTGTTGTAGAGCGCACTCGTTGGAGTGAGGCAGACCAGTTGGTGGCAGATAAGCTGCGCGGTATTAAATGCCCATTAATTATCGCCGTGAACAAGGTGGATCAGCTCGAGGATAAAGCTGATCTACTGCCCCAGCTACAAGCCCTGGCTGAGGAGCATCCAAAAGCTGAAATTGTTCCCATATCAGCCTTGCGCAACGTAAATCTGGATACTTTGGAAGAGGTTATTCTGAAGCACTTGCCTGAGGGGCAGCATTTCTTTCCCGAAGATCAAGTGACTGACCGCAGCTCGCGCTTTCTCGCAGCAGAAATTGTTCGCGAAAAGATTATGCGTCAATTGGGTGCCGAGGTTCCCTACCAAGTTACTGTGGAGGTAGAGGAGTTTGCCCAAGAAGGTAAGGTCTTGCATATCAGCGCTGCTATTTTGGTTGAGCGGGCGGGCCAAAAACGTATCATCATTGGAAATAAGGGCGAGCGAATCAAACAGATTGGCAGCCAGGCTAGAGAAGATATGGAGCGCTTGTTTGATAGCAAGATAATGCTCAATTTGTGGGTGAAGGTGAAATCTGGCTGGTCTGATGATGAGCGGGCTCTGCGCAGTCTCGGTTACAGAGACGAGTAATCATCAGGGCAATTTCCCCTGGACCTATGAAAACGCCTCAACCGCCTCAACCCGCATATATCCTCCATTCGCGGCCCTATAAAGACTCCAGTTTGATCCTGGAGCTTTTCACTCCCGATTACGGCCGGTTGGGCTGTGTCGCCCGTGGGGCCCGCCGTGACAAGCAGCGCCGCCAACAAGCATTGCAGCCTTTCACCCCGTTGCTTGTCACATTGATGGGAGCGGGTTCACTTAAAACGCTCGGTCCAGTCGAGAATGTTGGTGTACCACTATGGCTCAAGAGCCGAGCGGTTTATGCGGGCCTTTATGCCAATGAACTGATGGTAAGGCTCCTTCCCGAGGGCGAGGCGCATTACACGCTGTTTGCAGCTTATCAGAGCCTGCTGGAATCTCTGTCTCAGCTGGAGGGACTCTCCAACGCTGAACTGGAAGGTCCGCTTCGTTGCTTTGAGTTACAACTGCTCCTGGAGCTCGGTACCTGCCCGTCCCTCAAAATTTGCGGCCCGCAAGGAGACCCTGTAAGTGAAGATGGGGTTTATCGCCTGGATGATGAGTGGGGTTTAATTCCTGTTCACCGCTCCAAAGATGAGAGTCTGGGAGAGTGTTTTTTTTCAGGTGCCGAACTATTGGGGATGGACAGCGCTATGAATGGGGGTGTCTGGTCAGGTGAGGCTTTAGCACCTGCAAAGCGCCTTACACGATTATTGTTGAGGAAAGTATTGGGGGATAAGCCTTTGCAGAGCAGAGAGCTTTTTCGACAGGTTTACGGAAAAAAATGATTGTTAGTATTGGCACCGATATTTGTAACTACGACCGTATTGAGGTGGCGTGGCAGCGCTTTGGTGATCGCTTTGTTGAGCGTGTTCTTAACAGTGCGGAGAGGAAGGACTTTTATGCTATGGCTGAGCCCATCCGTGCTGCATATCTGTGCAAGCGATTTGCGGCGAAGGAGGCTGTAGCCAAGGCCTTGGGCACTGGGATTGGTGAAGGGGTTTCCTGGCAAGACATCGATGTCCGTCGCCGCAAGGGAGCTGCACCGCAGGTGGTGCTGGCGGGCGCAGCTGAGGAGAGGGCCGAAAAACTTGGTGTGGACAGAATCCACCTCAGCCTGTCTGATGAAAAAGACTCGGCCCTGGCATTCGTCGTATTTGAATCCTGCTAGGCAACTACCTCCAGGCCAAAGAGCGCATCCAAGTCCTGTTCAGAGGCCCACTCGCGCAGCGCCCGGATCTCCCTGAGAACAGCATTGAGTTTGCGCTGGTCAAAGGCTTGGGCATCGGAGCCTTGGATAGTGCGCAATGCCTCTTGTAACACGCAAGTTGATTCTCTCAAGCGTGAAACTCCGCAATAGCAGCAGCCACCGTGCATGCGATGAGTGAGTTCGAACATGCCCTTGTAATCCCCAAGGTTGTATAACCTTTCCAGTTCTCTCTCATCTGAACTGAGACCGTCAATCAACATGCGCAGCATGTCCCTGGCCAGCTTGGCATCGCCGTTGGCGAGGGTCAGGCATTCGCCAATGTCTACCAGGCGCATCTCCTCAATCTTCACTTTTTCTGCGGCCTGGGGAGTGATGATCTTAAGCCAGCGCTTGATCATATGGGAGAGCTGGGCCTCGCTAACAGGCTTGCTTAAGTAGTCGTCCAGTCCCGCAGACAGCAGGCGTGCTTTTTCTTCGGCGCCGGCGTGGGCGGTGAGGGCAATGATTGGAGTACGGCGGCCGGTCTCCTGCTCACGAATCAGGCGTGTAGCTTCGATACCATCCATCTCGGGCATTTGAATATCCATAAATACCAAGTCGAAAGCTCCCTGCTGCCAAAGCTGTAGAGCTTCTTCGCCGCTTGCTGCAATAACGACTTCTACATCTTGTGCTCGCAGAAGTTCGCCGACCAGTCGGCGGTTTGCCGCGTGGTCATCCACTGCCAGCACACGCGGTGGTGCGGGCCACGGTAGTGCCTGTACCCCGCCACTAACCCGCTGTTGCCCCTGCTGTGGTACTGCTCGTTTCAGGGATCGCAGCAAATTGTCTCGGGTGACGGGTTTGCTAAGGAAAGTGAGAGTGCGGGTGCGCAGTTGGTCGTAGCAGCGACGCAATTCAGCGGGTGGGCCCAGTACGATCACGCGGCACTGATAGGTATCAACCAGCGACTGCACTTTGCTACTGAAATTATCAAAATCACCTTTGGCAGTAGCTGTATCGATAATAACCGCATCCGGTAGGGCATCGTGCCGCCACATTTGCTCGATTGCCGGTTGCAGAGTATCGGTATCGCCGAGTTCTATGGGCTCCACTTGCCATTGGCTGAGTAGCTGGGCTACCTGGGTCCGTGTAACTGGGTTGGGGTCTGCAAGTAAAATTCGGCAGCCTGGATATTGAATACGCGGATACATGCCTCGATTGCGTTCAGCCTGGAGGGAAATTTGCACCCAACAGGTGCTGCCGTCATTGGCTGTTTCTTCAATACCTGTGCAGCCGCTCATCCTCTCAACTAGGCTGCGGGCTATAGACATCCCTAAACCATTTGCGCTGATTTGTTGGGTGAGCTGTGGGGACTTACTGGTGAGGATGTTCTCAATTTCACGGCGACCAGCCTCGTCAATACGGTTACCCAGGCCGGTAACCGAAATACGGAGTACAAGTTCTGAGTTATTAACGCTATGTACTGACAAGCGCACGGGGATATTGCCATTTGCCGAGCTGCGCACCGCGTTACCCACCAAGTTTGTAAGTATTTGCTTAATTCGTAATGGGTCTCCGATTAAAGTGGGAGGGAGTTGAGAATCGATCAAAGGCACCAGTTCCAGATGGTGCTCATAGGCGTTTGGGGCCAGTATTTGCAGGGTCTCTTCAAGTAGTAAGCCAAGGTCCATAGGGATATGGTCAAGGACCAGGTTGCCGGACTCAATGCGGGAAAAGTCCAGGATGTCGTTGATGGTAGTCAACAGGTTTTCCGATGAGCGTAAAATGGTTTGCAGGTAATCCTGCTGTAGCTCATCAATTCCAGTTTTTAACAACAGGTTGGTAAAACCGATAATTCCATTTAAAGGTGTGCGAATCTCGTGACTGGTATTGGCTAGGAACGTCGATTTAATCCTGCTTGCTTCCTGCGCCCTTTTACGTGCTAAGTCCAGCTCAATATTTTGTTCTTCCATACTGTCCAGCGATTGGCGCAGGTCATCCATAGACTGGAGCAAGTTGGCTTTGTATTCCTGTTGGTAACTGGACAGGTTTTCAGCCATCTCGTTAATTTGGTTTCCCAGTTGAGCGAGTTCTCGATTCTCCGTTTCATGGGTGCGTCGATCAAACTCACCTCTGCCAATCGCCTCCAGAGTATGTCCCATTCTAATCAGGCTGTGAGCAAAGCGCTCAGACATGATGACCGACCAGGCCAGCGCGGCTAGGGTACAGAGAATCAACCCCACCAAGCCTACGAGTAAAACTTGGTAAGTTCCCACCAGGAAATAGGGGCGATGTAGCTCAATACTTATCCAGCAGGTGGTGATATCGCCTTTCAATGGTTGTAAAACCTGAAGGGTCTCATCATCTTCAAAAATAAAGGGTTCGCGCTTGTTAAGGGTGTCCCTGCTAATGGGGGTGCGTGGACGCGGCCCGACACTGGCCAGCAAGCTGAGTCTGGTGCTGGGGTTGAGGGCTAGCTTGGGGCTGGGTTCGGTGGAGTAGACATGAACAGATCTGACCATATCTTTTTCCAGCATTAGCGCCAGCAAACTTTTACGCAGCCATTCCATTCTAAGTTCAGCTGGATGGCCCCCGCTCATCTCAATTAGTTCAGCTAGCTGTTCGGCGCTGGCTCGACCGTGGCTTAATAGTAATTGGCGACGATCGTGCATTTGCTGCAGGGTGAAAACGAGAGCGAGGAGCAAGGACAGAATTAGTGCGGGTGCTACAGTAAGGCGAAATACCAGGGTTCGTAAGGATCGAGGTTGCTCTGGTTCCTCGATTGAGAGAATAGGGTTGCCTGGGGCCATGTTAAGAGGGGCCTTGTACGATTATTTTTCCCTCATTTTACCGTTATGTACATCTGAGCGCACTCATTCACTTATCAGAAAACGCTTCTTTTTTGTCACAATATGCGCGTTTTAGAGGCTCAAAGATTCACTTTGCCAAGATTAGATAGCGCGGCATAGCCATCTGAATAATACCGCTTCAGGTATAACTCCCTTAATAACCAGGGTAGGGAGTAGACCAAAGTAGACGGTATTTAGTGCGTAGTACCGCTTGCTGTACACTTGGATCCCGCGAGATTTTTCTGGAATTTATTGCATTATGGATTATCCAACAATTGCTGACTGCGTAGGCAATACCCCGCTGGTTAAACTACAGCGCCTGCCAGGTGATACCAGTAATACTGTTTTGCTCAAGCTGGAAGGCAATAACCCTGCGGGTTCGGTAAAAGACCGCCCGGCACTTTCAATGATCAACCATGCGGAAGCTGCAGGATATATTTCTCCGGGAGATACCCTGATAGAAGCGACCAGCGGTAATACGGGAATTGCCCTGGCAATGGCTGCAGCGATTAAGGGCTATCAAATGATATTGATTATGCCCGACAGTGCTACCGAGGAGCGCAAGGCTTCAATGACAGCTTATGGCGCTGAGTTGATATTGGTTAGCGCTGAAGAAGGTATGGAGGGTGCGCGGGACTTAGCTTTGCAAATGCAGGAGGATAAGAAAGGATTGGTACTGAACCAGTTTGCCAATAGCGATAATCCCCTGGCTCACTATGAGGGAACCGGTCCGGAGATTTGGCAGCAGACCTCTGGAACGGTGACTCACTTTGTCTCCTCAATGGGTACAACCGGTACCATTATGGGATGCGGGCGTTACTTGAAGGAGCAAAATCCCGATATTCAAATCGTTGGATTGCAGCCAACTGAAGGCTCCAGTATTCCGGGGATTCGCCGTTGGCCGGAGGCATACTTACCTAAGATTTTTGTTCCTGAGCAAGTGGATATGGTCATGGATATGGACCAGCGAGAAGCTGAGGATATGACTCGCAGGCTGGCGAAAGAAGAGGGTATCTTTTGTGGCGTTTCCTCTGGAGGAGCGGTAGCCGGTGCTTTAAGGCTGTCTGCGCAGCTAGAAAAAGCGACGATTGTTGCAATTGTCTGTGATCGTGGAGATCGTTATTTATCTTCAGGACTTTTTGCCGCCCCAAAATAGTTCTTACTTTTATTCTCTAATTTATCTTATTTTATTGATCAATGCTGGAAATAAAGTACTTTAATTCCAGCATTGTTCCTGATGTCTACTCGGAAAAACGTTGTGAGATTCGCAGCTCTTTAAAGTGATTCGCCAATCAATTTACAATCATCTCTTTTGCCCCTTTTTTTGGGGAGAGCCTCTAATCCTCTTGCTATATGTGCATTGCCAGTTACAAAAAGCAATAACTAAGCTGGTAAATACAAAAAACTGATAGTTTGTAAAGTTCGGTAAAGCCTTGTTTCATGTTCACGTAGAGGTGGAGAAATTCACTTTTAAGTAATAAATGCAACCTGTTCACTTCTATCGATTTCCCCAATATCACAATTTTGGTTTTCTATAGGCATTGGTTTTGCAGGTTTACTGTTGGTTAAAAGGTCAACAAGCTGCACAAGACTTATACCCTCCCACTCAAATTGGTACGAAAAACTGCTGAATTTCGCGCAGCTTATTGAAATGTATACAGAAAATCATGGACTTTGGTGAGTTCAAACCTATGATAGAGAAGCGCTTAATCCAGCATGAGCACTGAGTAAATGTGCTGCTAAGCCAGGTAACGACAAAATTATGCCAATAACACAAATGACTCTTGTTAAAACATGGTTCAAGTAAGAAAGCATCATTCCTATGGTGGAGAAGGTGAACTCGACCTTGAATCCTGGTTGCGCCATGTACAGAAACTCGCGGGCCTGGATGGTTCTGCGATAGTAACTTTGCGGCGCGCAGCTGAGGTGAGTGCCGAAGCAGAACAGCGCGCAATTGAGGCAGAAAATATCTGGGCTGAGGGCGCTAGCAGTTTTGCTACTGGCCTTGAGATGGCTGAGATTCTCGCCGACTTACAAATAGACTCGGAAGCACTTGTCGCGGCGGTGCTGTACCGTGCCGTACGTGAGAAACGCCTGCCACTGGAAGCTGTGGAAAAAGAATTTGGTGAGCGAGTTGCCAAGCTGATTCGTGGCGTTTTGCGTATGGCTGCGATTCGCAGTCGCAGCGCAGATACCGGAGAAGAAAGCCCGAGTGGTGCGGTAGAGGAACATTCAGAGAATATCCGGCGTATGCTGGTGGCATTGGTCGACGACGTGCGAGTCGCTTTGATCAAACTCGCTGAGCGCACTTGTGCCATTCGTGCTGCAAAAAACTCAGAGCCGGCTAAACGCCAAAGAGTTGCTCGTGAAGTGGCCGATGTTTATGCACCCCTGGCCCACCGCCTGGGAATTGGTCATATCAAATGGGAATTGGAAGATCTATCTTTTCGCTATCTTGAGCCGGAAGATTACAAGCAGATTGCTCGCTTGCTGGATGAGAAAAGACTGGCTCGGCAGCAGTATATCGATGAGGTATTGGAGCTATTGCGCTCTGAACTCGAGCGCGCCCATATTGAAGGTGATGTTTACGGGCGAGCAAAGCATATCTATAGTATCTGGCGGAAAATGCGCCGAAAAAATATCGGCTTCTCCCAGGTCTATGATATTCGCGCAGTGCGTATTCTTGTCCCAACAGTAAGGGATTGCTATGCGGTTCTGGGTATAGTGCACAACCTCTGGCGCAACATACCGAATGAATTCGATGATTATATCGCCTCCCCCAAAGAAAACGGTTATCGCTCTCTGCACACGGCTGTAATTGGCCCCGAGCGAAAGGTGCTCGAGGTTCAGATCCGAACTTTTGCTATGCATGAAGAAGCGGAATACGGTGTTTGTGCTCACTGGCGTTACAAGGGCACTGATCTTAAGAGCGAGAGTAAAGATAGCTACGAGCAAAAAATATCCTGGTTGCGTCAGGTGCTCGACTGGCATGAAGAGGTGGGAGGTAACCCACTACAAGATGATTTGCGCTCCAGTGAGGCAGATTCACGTATTTATGTATTTACCCCCGGTGGTCATGTTGTAGACCTGCCTCGGGGTGCAACACCATTGGACTTTGCCTACAAGATTCATACAGAAATTGGTCATCGTTGTCGCGGGGCTAAAGTAGATGGCCGAATCGTGCCGCTCAACCACCGGTTGGAGACAGCCAATCAGGTTGAAATCCTCACAGGAAAACTCGAAGCGCCGAGTCGCGATTGGCTCTCTTCGGGCATGGCCTATATCACTACCTCCCGTGCCCGAGCCAAGATTATTCACTGGTTTAAGCAGCAGGCTCGGGATCAGAATATCGCCGATGGCCGCAGTATTCTCGACCGGGAATTTAAGCAGCTGGCGCTGAGTGATTTCGATTTCGATAAGTTGGCAGCCAAGCTCAATATGCATTCCCTAGAGGACCTCTATGCGGCAGTGGGTGCCGGTGATATAGGCGTGGGTCAGGTTCTCAACGCAGCCCAGCGAATGGTGAAGGTCGACAATGTGCCTCGGGTACCATCACTGACGGCTCCAGTTGCCCGGGGAGAAGGCAAGGCTGATGTCTATATCGACGGAGTGGGTAATTTGCTCACCCACATTGCCGGCTGTTGTAACCCTGTTCCAGGCGATGAAATTATGGGGTATATCACCCTTGGGCGCGGGGTTTCTATACATCGTAAAGACTGCGCAAATATGCTGCGTATGCAGGTTGAGGAGTCTGAAAGGGTACTCCAGGTAAGTTGGGCGGAAAAACCCCGCGAACTTTACGCCGTTGAAATTATGATCGAAGCCTACGATCGCCAGGGCCTGTTGCGGGATGTCACGGTGATGCTGGACAGTCAGAAAATTAATATTACCGCTATGCAAACCCGCTCTAATAAGAACAAGCATACGGTAGAAATGATCGTGACTGCTGAGATCCACAACTTTGAAGAGTTGAGCCAGGTTTTACATCGGATCAATCAACTACCCAATGTGGCAGCTGCAAAGCGGCGAATTCTGCGCTGAACGTTGAGTAAGGAATAACGTGGAAAAGAATTACTCTGTGGAGGACCTCCTCCACTTGATGGCTCAGCTTCGCAGCCCTGAGGGCGGTTGCCCTTGGGACCTGAAACAGGACTTTGCCAGTATTGTCCCCTCTACGATTGAAGAGGCCTATGAGGTAGCAGAGGCTATTGAGCAGGAAGACTTTGAGCACCTGCACGAAGAGCTCGGAGATCTGCTCTTCCAAGTCATTTTTTATGCCCAGTTAGGGCGTGAGAAAGACCACTTTGATTTCCCCCAGATTGTTGACACTTTGGTACGCAAACTAGTGCGCAGGCATCCCCATGTCTTTCCCAGTGGAACCCTCTACGGCGACCGCTCTGCCGAAGCTCTTGATGAAGCTGAAGTAAAGAGGAGTTGGGAGGCGATTAAAGAGGCCGAACGCGCTGCCAAAGGGGATGCAGGAACCCTGGCAGGAGTAGCTGTGGGGCTGCCGGCTTTGACGCGTGCAGCCAAATTGCAGAAGCGCGCCTCCCGTGTCGGTTTTGACTGGCCCAATATTGATGGTGTCCTCGATAAGATTGAGGAAGAGGTTGCAGAGCTGCGGGAGGCTGTGACAAATGGGGATACGGAGCATGCAAAGGAGGAGCTGGGGGATCTGCTTTTCTCTTGTGTGAACGCATCTCGCCACCTGAAGGTTGATCCTGAGGCGGCTTTGCGGGGGTGTAGCAGGAAATTTGAGCGGCGTTTTGGTTATGTTGAGTCCAGTTTACACAGTGAAGGGCGGCAAGTATCAGAGGCAACGCTGGAGGAACTGGACAGACTTTGGGACAAGGCCAAAGTTCAGCGGGAGCCTGGTGCTGATAGCTAGGGATCTTAACAGGCTTACGTAGAGCGGAGCTTTGTGCCCCTTATAGTACTCTGTGGCTTGTATGGATTGTGGGGGCATCGGTAGCAATCTTGCCCAATCTGAGGTGTGAGTGTAAGGTAGCGCTCTTTTAGCGCGGCGGCTTTTGGTTCGTCGATAGTATTGGAGGCTTACTGAACATGCGAATTATTCTCTTGGGCGCGCCGGGGGCCGGCAAGGGCACTCAGGCTCAATTCATAACAGAGAAGTTCGGCATTCCGCAGATCTCCACCGGCGATATGCTTCGCGCTGCGGTGAAGGCGGGTACCCCTCTTGGCCTACAGGCCAAGGATGTTATGGACGCGGGAAAATTGGTTTCTGACGACCTGATCATTGCGTTAGTTAAAGAGCGCATTGCCCAGGAAGACTGCGCTAAAGGGTTCCTGTTCGATGGCTTCCCTCGCACCATTCCCCAGGCTGAAGCCCTTCTGGAAGCCGATGTACATATCGATCATGTTCTGGAAATCGCTGTTGACGATGAAGAAATCGTAAAGCGTCTCTCGGGCCGCCGGGTTCATGAAAACTCTGGTCGCGTCTATCACATCGTATACAACCCGCCCAAGGCTGAGGGTGTCGATGATGTGACTGGCGAGGCACTGATCCAGCGTACAGATGATACTGAAGAAACTGTTCGCAACCGTTTGGCGGTTTATCACGAGCAGACAGCACCGCTGGTAGGCTTCTATCGCGAGCTGGAAGCACGCTCTCCTGAAGCGGCTCCCAAGTACAGCAAGGTAATGGGTGTTGGCGGTATGGATGAGATTCGCGAGAAAGTGTTGGAAGCGCTCAGCTGAGATCGTCACTAACATTTTTTAAAAGCCCCCACTTGGGGGCTTTTTTGTATCTCCAGAAGTGATATTGAGCGAGTTGATCACGGCGGTATTGGCCTGGCAGTATGCGCTCTTCCCTGCCTGATAACTGGCAGGATTTCTTGAAAGGATAAGATTTCTAACGGGGTGGTTTATGTCTACGGCAATAATTTTGATGAATTTGGGTACTCCAGCTGAGCCTACACCTACAGCAGTAAGAAGTTTTTTGCGGGAATTCCTTTCAGATCCGAGGGTTGTCGAGATACCGCGGCCAATCTGGCTGACCATATTGAACTGCTTGGTACTGCCTTTTCGTCCACAACGTATTGCCCCTGCCTATGCGGAAATATGGAATAGCAGTGCAGATGAAACAAAAGTGGAAGGATCGCCGCTTCTCTACTATACGCAGAAGCAAGCAGAGCTGTTGCAGCAGCGTTTAAAAGCAAAAGGTTGCGATGTCGCTGTTGAATATGCCATGACTTATGGTGAGCCCCGCCTCGACAACACCATAGAAACTCTGCGCGAGAAAGGTTTCGAGTCTTTTATAGTGCTTCCCCTATATCCCCAATATTCGGCTACCACAACTGCAGCAATTTATGATCAGGTGGCGCAAATTTTTCGCAATAGTCGCGATATTCCGGATATTTCTCTGATTCGAGATTATTACCAAAATCCGCTCTACATAAAATCCCTGGCCAATTCAGTAAAAGAACACTGGGAAAAAGCAGGGCCAGCGGAAAAATTGTTACTTTCATTTCACGGTATCCCAAAAGCCAATGTGGATAAGGGGGACCCCTATTATCGCCATTGCATGGAAACCGCACGGTTATTAGCGGATGAACTAGAAATCAGTGAGGATAAGTGGCAAGTCACATTTCAATCGCGCTTTGGTAAGGCAGAGTGGCTACAGCCATACACCGATAAGACCCTTATTGAATGGGGTAAAACAGGAGTTAGTAGTGTCGATATAATTTGCCCGGCTTTTTCTGCGGATTGCCTGGAAACATTGGAAGAAATTTCGGTAGAGAATCGCGCTAATTTTATTGATGCTGGGGGCAGTGACTACCGATATATTCCCGCATTAAATTTGCGTGAGGATCATATAGAGGCGCTTGCGGAAATTGTGCAAACTAAGCTCAATGGGACAAAATAATTTCTACCAAAGTGCTAAAACGGGACCCAAAAGTGAAAATTGATAAGAAAAAGATACTTTTTTTATAAAAAGTTTCTCATTTTTCGCTTTTTTACTTGCAATGCCGGGTATTTTTATTAACTTTGATAAAGTTGTATCGAAATAGGCGGTGCGGCGCTCTGCATAAGTAATAAAAACGGCCGATTCCAGTTTTTATTCGATAGCTAAAAGGCAATGCTGCCGGCACACTTTTGGATGTACTTCTTCTTTCAGTGAGGAGACAAGGGATGGCAAGAGTAGTAAAAAAAGGTACACGCGCGAAACGAGCAACTAGTGCGACCGCAGCGTCGCCAGCGGTCGTGAAAGCGCAGAAGGCGGTAGATTCAGCGACGAAATCGCTGGATGCGCAAATGGACCGTGTTGCTAAGGCTAAGGCTCGAGCGCAGAAAAGTAATGCGGCAACAGCGAAAACCTCGCTGGCCAGTGCCAATAGTAAGGCAAAGGATTTGCGCGCCAAGCTTGCAGCGGCAAAGATGGATCTTGCCAAAGCTAAGGCTATGGATGCCGTACACATGGCTGAAGCTGCTGCAAAAGAAAAGGTGGAAAGTCTCTCTAAGAGCCTCTCCAGCAAAGCAGATAAAGAGTTGGCTGCCGCACTCAAGGCATTTGAAGCACGCTGGGTAAAAACCAAAGAAAAGGCTCATGCCAAGAAATTGAAGGCTGCTGAGAAGAAGGCTGAAGCTAAGGTTAAAGCAGCTGCAAAGAAAGCTGCCGCTAAAGTTAAAGAGTTAGAGAAGAAGGCTAAAGCCAAATTAAAAGCCGAAACTCAAAAGGCCAAGAAGAAACCTGCAACCAAGGCCACGGCAGCGAAAAAGCCTGGACGCCCCAAGAAGGCCGCTACAGCGACGGCGAAAAAAGCCGGCCGCCCAAAGAAGGCAGCTTCAGCAGCTAAGCCAGCAAAAAGAGTCGGACGACCCAAGAAAGCGACTGCGACAGCAGCTGCTAAGAAGGCTCCAGCCCGTCGAGGCCGTCCACCGAAGGCTGGTGCTGCCCGTCGAGGCCGGCCACCGAAAAAGGCCGCCTAGGGTCATATATATGGGCTCAACGAAGTGAACTTTGGCAGGCTCCTCATAAACCCCGGTTAGTCCGGGGTTTTTTAGTTGCGGGTTGCGATATTGGGCATGACTCCCCTCCGCTCCCGTGCCACAATTCCCTCCCTTTTTTATGACCAGGATTAAGAACGCTGTGAAAATACTTGCCCTGGATACAACGTCGGGCGCCTGTTCTGTTGCTCTCATATCTGATGGCCAGCTGATTGAGCGTTTTGTACAGGCAGAGCGCGATCACACCCGTCGCCTTTTGCCAATGGTGGATGACGTTCTCGCAGAAGCCGGCATAAAGCTGGCAGACCTGGATGCTCTTGCTGTCAGCCGCGGGCCGGGGTCATTTACTGGTCTCCGTATAGCAATTAGTAGTGTGCAGGGGTTGGCTTATGCTGCAGATCTACCGGTGGTTCCGGTTTCCAGCCTCGCAGCCCTAGCACTTGGAGCTCGGCGATCGCACCCGGACTGGGGACAGTCACCGGTCGTGGCAATGCTGGATGCTCGTATGCAACAAGTATATTGGGGGGTTTACTCCAGTGACTCTCCCTGCGATAGCTTGATCCCGGAGGCGGTACAGAACCCGGAGGAGGTTCTGCTGTCTTTAGAGAAATCGGAGATTTGTACTCCGATCTATGGGGCGGGCCCGGGATTACATTATGAGGCTTTTGAAGGGGCGTCATTGGCTGCCGTTGATCAAGCCAGCCTCATTCACGCTCGGGATATAGCGCAGCTGGCAGAACCACTATGGGAGCAGGGCCATACAGTGACCGCTGAAGAGCTTGAGCCTGTTTATTTGCGCAATGAAGTGACTTGGAAGAAAAGACAAAAAATCCGATCTTAATAACATATGGAAACATTTCAGATTGTAATTTTGGCCCTGATACAGGGGCTGACAGAGTTTCTGCCCATCTCCAGTTCCGCACACTTGATTTTACCTTCTGAGGTATTGGGTTGGCAGGACCAGGGGCTGGCCTTTGATGTCGCTGTTCATTTTGGCTCTTTACTGGCAGTAGTTTTCTATTTCCGCAAAGATATTTGGGTGCTGATTAGGGATGGTCTAGGAGGATTTACGGATAAACAATTTACCGATGAGGGGCGGCTGGCCTGGTTAATTGTTCTCGCTACTATACCTGTGGGGCTGATAGGCCTGGTATTCAAAGGGTTCATAGAAACTCACCTGCGTTCAGCCGGTGTTATCGCTGCTACGACTATTGGCTTTGGTATTTTACTGTGGTGGGCTGATGCAAAGGGGCGCAGGGTCGAATCTCTAGCCCAGTTAAATTGGAAAAAAGCACTTCTGATTGGCTTGTCACAGGTGTTGGCCCTGATCCCTGGCACCTCCCGCTCTGGTATCACAATGACTGCTGGTTTGATGCTTGGCATGAAGAGAGAGGCTGCAGCGCGCTTTTCGTTCCTGATGTCTATTCCTGTTATTGCCCTCAGCGCTATTTTGTTAACGATTGAATTACTTGCGCTGGAAAGTGTTCCATGGAATGACTTGCTGCTTGGTACCGTTTTATCTTGTATTAGTGCTTATTTGTGTATTCATTTTTTCCTTCAATTTATTAGCCGCATTGGGATGGCTCCATTCGCGATTTATCGCTTGGTTCTCGGTGTAATACTTATTTGGATGGTATGGGGGTAGAGGAAATGGCAACAGTTGCATTTATTGGCTTGGGAGTGATGGGATATCCCATGGCGGGGCATCTTTCTAATGCTGGCCACATGGTGCGAATTTACAATCGCACTGTTAGCCGTGCGGATCAATGGCTACAAGAATATGATGGAGAGAGCTTTGCAACGCCCGCTGAAGCCGCAAAGGGCGCGGAGGTTGTTTTTGCCTGTGTAGGCAATGACAACGATCTCCGCCAGGTGGTGACAGGAGAGCAGGGGGCATTCACGAGTATGAATGACGGGGCTTTGTTTGTAGATCATACAACAGCCTCTGCCGATGTTGCTCGGGAATTGGCAGTTGCAGCTGGCGAAAAGGGAATCGGTTTTCTGGATGCCCCTGTCTCTGGAGGCCAGGCCGGCGCTGAGAATGGTGCTTTAACGGTTATGTTTGGGGGAGATAAGGCAGACTTTGATAAAGTGCAACCTCTTATCGACTGTTATGCGCGGGCGAGCAACCTGATGGGGCCAGTAGGTAGCGGCCAGCTGTGTAAAATGGTCAATCAAATTTGTATCGCGGGTGTCGTTCAGGGGCTTGCTGAAGGTTTACATTTTGCCAAGGCAGCTGGCCTCGATGGAGAGCAGGTTGTCAATGTGATATCCAAGGGGGCGGCACAGAGCTGGCAAATGGAAAACCGCTCAAAAACTATGTTAGCTGGGGAGTATGACCACGGTTTTGCTGTGGATTGGATGCGTAAGGATTTGGCTATAGTCCTTCAAGAGGCACAACTTAACGGAGCTTTACTGCCCGTAACTGCCCTGGTAGATCAGTTTTATAGTGAGGTACAAGCTATTGGTGGTGCTCGTTGGGATACTTCCAGCTTGTTTGCACGATTAATGAATGTGCGCTCTTTCGATTAATCCCTCCAATCAATAGCTACCGGGGTTAAGTTTGATCCCGGTGCCGCTTCTTCTTGTTACTATTTAATGAAAGTTTTATTACTCTCCGCTTATGATGCGGACAGTCACAAGCGTTGGCGTAAAGGGCTGGCAGCGGCATTTTCTGATTGGCAATGGACCGTACTAACCTTACCACCGCGATACTTTAGCTGGCGAATCCGTGGTAATAGCCTTTCTTGGGGCCGAGGGGAAACTGCGCAAATATTGAAGCAGCGTTGGGACCTTATTGTTACAACCTCAATGACCGATCTAAGTGCCTTGCGCGGTTTAGTTCCTGAAATCGTTAGGGTGCCTACAGTTGTATATTTTCATGAGAATCAATTTGCTTACCCAGTGAGCTCTGATGCGTTTCGATCGGTAGAACCCCAGTTGTTGAATATTTACACGGCCTTGTCCGGTGATCTGGTCTTGTTTAACTCTGAATACAACCGCAGTACCTTGTTAGGAGGAGTAAAGAAATTACTCAAGCGCTTTCCTGATTGTGTTCCTCCCGGAATTTGTGAGGAGATTGAGGAAAAGTCGCGAGTTCTTCCTGTGCCAATAGAAGACATCGTTTTTGATAGTGCGAAAACTGAAGAGGCCTTTTCCTGGGACTCCTGCGCAGAGAGCATTTATGGGGGCGAGATAGGTCAAGATACTTTGATTATCAGTTGGGCGGCCCGTTGGGAATATGACAAAGGCGCGGACCGATTGCTGGATATCCTTCGGGGCTTGAAAGCCAGAAATGTTAAGTTTCTTGTTAATCTAATGGGGCAGTCATTTCGTAATAGCCCTGCTGAGTTTGCTCAAATACAAGAAGAGTTTGCCGACCATTTATTGGTACTCGGGTATCTCGAAAGTGCTAAAGACTATCGTCAAGTACTGCGACATAGCCATATATTCCTTTCTACGGCTTACCATGAATTCCAAGGGTTGGCGGTGATGGAAGCAGCTATTCTCGGTGCGACTCCACTGGTGCCAGATGAACAGTGCTACCCAGAGTTCTATTCCGAAAACTTCTGTTATTCAGACTGTAATGATGCAGTAAAAAAGCTGGAATCAATGTTTTTGTCAATTCTATCGGGTTCAAAATTAAAAAAAGTTGATTTAAGTAATTTCTCAGGAAAAGTGATTTGGGCAGAATATAGGAAGCAGTTCTTAAATCTGGTTCAGAGTTAGGCCGGCTTCTATAGAAGTCGGGTTTATAAAGGCGCCCAAAGTTATTGGTGAGTAAAAGCAGCGCCCTGAAAATTTCTAATCAGGGCCTGTTAAGCGAAATCCTAGCTAATTGGATACATGATCTATTGCTTTCAATAGCCCTTTATCTGGGATGTTACTGGGAAGAATACAAGAAGGAATATCTGAATGGCCAAGATTTTTACCATAAAGTAAGTTGCAAGCCATAATCTTGTGGCCCTCAGTTGTAGGGTGTACCGGGTCTCCAGTTGGGATAATATTTCCTTGGTCTACTAAGAAAATATTTTTGGTATTGGAGGCCTCTGATAATGACTTCCTGATTTTTTGATTATAAAAGTCCGTACAGTAATTTTTCGGATCTTGTCCGTCTAAATCACTTCGACGAGGGATAGTTGAAATTACGAATGCAATTTTCTCAGTTGGAATATCTATGCTCTCAAAGTAATTTTGTATTCTATCTGTTATTGATATGCCTTGAATATTATTGGGTGATGATATTATCTTACTAACGACCATATTTAGCTTCTGGGCGGATTCACTATTTTCTTCTATAGGAAGGCTACAATCAATCGCGTTATTCATGCTAAGGAAGGTGATGTCGTTAGTCCCGAGCTGTATAGGTATGACAACGCTATCTTCAGAGGTTATATCCCGCGTTAAATTGCAGGCTTGATTAGTGAGCCAGCCAGCACTAGTTTCGCCCTCCCTGCACATTTCGCTGAGAAATTGATTGAAGTTCTTGATGGAATTGAGGCAGTTGGTGAAATTGTAGCCAGGGGTGATTTGATGGCCTATCGGATCAAGATAGCAAAGTAAATCGCTGGTTGTAGCTCCAGGTATCCCAGAGTGCCAGTAATTCTTGGTCTGTTGAGACATATCGTCAGGGCCTGATGGTCCAGTGATAGTGCCAATCGTTTCTAGTTGTTTTCCATTGTATTTTAGAATTAGCTGCTCACTGGTAGATTCTTGATCTATAGGAAAGATTGAGTTGCCATCGGCTGCTTTGGCAAGATAGTTCCAGATCTGGCTACGAAATCCGTTTGAATTATAAGGAAGTGTTGTCATACCGTAAGTAATCGAATCACCAATAAACCATAGCTTAATACTGCTACTATCTGAATGTTCATTGGGCTGATTGGGGGGCTGACTAGGTTGTGAAGGTTCTGTTGTGAGTGTACCCGTGCAGTTGCCAATTATAATTGGTGGGGTGTTTTCTCCAGAGTAATTTGCATTAAACCCAAAAGCTCGGGCCTCTCCTGCCGGAATAGATGATTCACTAGTAATAGTTATAGTCCCGTTACTTTCTGCGACTTGTGCATTCCAGAAGTGTGTGATTGATTGGTTACCTTGCCAGTTCCACTGTAGCTGCCATTTATCGAGAGAAGTCTTTCCTTTATTATAAATAACCACATTTGCCATAAAGCCACTCCCCCAATCGTTTTGCACTGCATATTCCACATTACACTGGCCTGAAGGTTCACTGGGTTCTTCCGGTATAGTAGGGGGAGTGTCAGGTTTGGGCTGTTGTGGTGGGATTTTCGATGATTCAAACCATTTTAAGGCATAGGTTCGAAATTCACTTTCTGACGGAAGGGAGGAGTTTTCCATATAATAGTTATCTAAGAATGCCCTCGCGTCCTTATAGTACTCTTGGTGAGTCTTATAAATCTCCTTTTTATTACCATCCTTGTCAATCAGCCAGTAGCCAGCGAATTCATTGATCCAGCTATCATACTCATTGTCATACATTTGCCAGTACAAAATAAATGGAGCACCCCATTGGAGTGCCGTTTTTATTACATTGCGTGATAGCAAATCCTGGGCTTCGCCAGAGCGGGCTTCCCAATCCTTAAACCAGGACTCTCCGTAACCATATTCGCCAATGAAAACCCGCTTTTCAAATGGCAGCCCAGATTTTTTGGGAAGATTTGAGTTGATAAATTCCAGAGCTGAAGTCAACTCACTATGTAGAGTGGCAAAATCTGAATGCTTTTCTTTGGTAGTGAGATCGTAAGCTGAATAAGACACCAAATCTACATTAGTATGGGGAAGTACGGCATTGGTTATTCGTTCTTTGCCCTGCATTGCAGATTCAACCCTATTGACCTCAATATAGTGATATAAGTTAACGTCAGAGTGGGTGATATTTGCTTTGGCATCGTCAATGGCTTTTTGTCTAATATTGATCTAGTCAATTAGACCCTGTAAACGCTTAGGAGGGATAGTTTCCTGACCGTCATCTCTAGTACCATCAGTTTTTTGAACCAGGTTCCAATCGCCTTCCCAATGCCCGATCATGAATGTCTTACCGGAGCCGCTATATTCAGTTAGTAAATATTCAGCCAATGAATAAATTTTGTCATATTGCCACTTTAGCTCTTCTTCACTCATTCCTTTGTTATCCATCCAGGAACCGGAGTCCTCGACCCAAAACATGTAGATGGAGAAATCCATTTCCAAGACTTGCTGAAATTCTGGTATTTCTTCCAGCATTCGCTTGAATTGATAGTCGAGTCCAGAGTTACTTAGCTCGCTATATAGGCTCGGAGAAAGGGCAATCTTGAGTAAGTTAGAGCCCATTGAGTAAATGGCTTCAGCACTTTCAACAAGTGATCCCTTATCTGTAAATGTATACCTGGGGTTTATCGTTTGAGTGCCTAAAATAAAATTGTATTGTGAAAGGGGGTCTAACAGGTCTCGTGAAGGTGGGGGCGGATCTGGTTCATTGATGGTGTTGTTGCAACTAGCGTTAATATGAGCAGGCTTCTGTTCACCACCCGAGTAGCGAATATTAAAACCAAAAGATTGGGCTTGGCCAACGGGTACTCTTACGTAGCCTTGTTTTCCAACTACAGAGATCAGGTTTTCATCCTGGGCTGAAGTAGCATTCCATATATGTGTGACTTCTTGGTCTGAGGGCCATTGCCATGAAAGTTCCCAATCACTTATTGGCTCGGTACCTGTATTACGTACAACCACTGAAGCCATATATCCGTCTTCCCATTCACTCTGTATCGTCATTTGTACATCGCACTTTTGACCGGCCAGGGATGGTAGGGATAAGAAGGTCAATATGGAAAAAACTGAGAGGGGGAGAAGTTTAGCGTGCATTATATATGTATCTATATGGATTACTGCAGAGTAGTCAGATATTGATAGCTACATAAAGTTCACATATTTATAGTCAGGGGCGTCAAATGCTAAAAGGACCGATTATTAATGTTATTCAACTTCCACCTTATTTTCTATCAAGACAATTTTGAATGTTAAGTACAGATGTTTGCCTAATTAATTATTTTTGTGAACAATTAGTCAACCTATGGAATATAATTGGAAACTGATTGAGTGCTAATTTTGAATGGCGAAAGTTTTTTACATTTCCTCTCTAAACGTAATTAAATTCCCCTAATCTATCCTTTCTTTACACTCATTTTTAGATTGTACTTGCTTGAATTGTAAATATTTAGATTTGCCGTAGTTCAGAAAATCTTCGCATATTTAAAATTATTTAACTTTCGACTCTAAATTAACGGATTTATGGCGGGCAATTACTCTGCGGGTGCTACCAAATACAGCCAGTTAGGGTATTCTGAACATGCGTACTAGAGCTGTACTCTCAGTTTTAGTGTGCTGACAGCAGGGAGGTTATGGCTACTATGTGTATTTTAAAAATAATAAGGCCGCTTTTCAGGATGAGATAATAAAAGCCAAGATTACATTGGCTAACTATCTAGAGAGCCGCGTCCGAGTCGATCGGAAGTGGCTTATTCAGCTATCAATTTTCAACGAAAAGGATACGCCTTCACTTCTGTGAACTGGCGAATGTACTCCTGCGTGTATAGATTCTGGAGAAAAAATGAAAAAAATAATTAATGGTTACGTCATTGCTTTAATGGTATTTATTGGAGCTTCTTCCACTGTTAAAGCATCTGACTGGCGTGTTGGTGTTGGTAAGTATGATATAACTGGCCCGGCAGCAGATGTTGGAATGGTAGGATATGGAGAAACGGGGCAGACAACCAAGGGAATTCATACCCGTTTATGGTCCCGCGCATTCATAATTTCTGATAGCTCTGAAAATGAACGTTTGGTATTCGTATCAGCAGATTTGCAAGGTATTCCGCAGGGCGTGAAGCAGGGTGTCGTAGATAAATTAAAAAATCTCTATGGTAATAGTAAGTACACCGAAAAGAATGTAATGCTGACTGCTACACATACCCATGTAGGTCCTGGGGGGTATGATCATTATGTTATGTTGAATATGAGTGCTCTCGGGTATGCGGAAGATAACTATGACGCTATTGTTGATGGTATTTTTCAGTCAATCGTTGAAGCGGACAGTGGACTAACCGCAGGTGATATCTTTATTGATCAGGGGATCTTGCTCGATACCAGTATCAATCGAAACCCAGACCCTTATTCAGAAAATACTGATGCAAGCGACTATCAATACGATACCAATAAAACCATGACCCAACTCAAGTTGGTCGATACAAACAACAAAGCACTGGGAGTTATTAATTGGTTTGCAGTACACAATGTCTCTTTAGGGACAGAGCAGCGCCAACTTAGCGGGGATAATAAGGGGGCGGCGAGTCAGTTACTCGAGTCTTGGGCTACCGAGAAGGGTGCTGCAAGTCAATTTACTGCGGCATTTGCCAATAGCAATTTAGGTGATGCGTCTCCGAATATTTGTGGCCCCAGGGATGGATGCGGAAATTCTGAGTATGAAAGTTTACTTTTAGCAGCTGAAAAGCAAGTTGCAAAAGCCCAGTCGCTTTTCCAGTCAGCTAATGTAAAACTTGAAGGTGGGTTAGATTATCGACATCAACATATCTATTTCCCTGGCTATACCGTAGCAGGTGAATTTACCGGTGAGGGGCAAATGGATATTTGTGAAGGTGCTGTCGGCTGGTCATTTACTGCAGGATCAAGTTGGGACGGTCCCAGCAATATTGATGGTATTTTTGAGGGAATGTCTGTTGAAAATGAGGGGGTGGATTGGGATAGAGATGTGGGACTATTCGAATCGGCGATTAATGGTTACCCCCTTTTTGGCCTGATGAGTGCATTCTCTGCAGCCGCTGTATATGAGGATACTCAGGATGACCCCTGCCAGTACCCCAAACCTACATTTGTAGAGCGTGAGGTAATAGGTCAAGCACTTTATACCCCTTACCTACCTTTCCAAATATTTCGCATAGGCTCACTTGCTTTGGTCGCCGCGCCGGGTGAAATGACGACTATGGCAGGTCGACGTCTTGAAGCAGAAGTCTTGTCAGCTTTTGAAGGAAGCGGTGTAAACACTGTGGTGATTGCTGGTTTGGCAAATGCCTATTCCGGTTACATAACTACCCCTGAAGAGTTTGATAGGCAGCACTATGAGGGAGCACATACCATATACGGTCCCAATACCCTTGCTGCCTATAGACAGATTTATACCGAAATGACATATGCTATGGTCAATGGCGTAGATATTACCGCAGGGCCCTCTCCGGAAGATCTGTCTGATGACCAAATCATTAATGTAATTGGGGTTGTTTATGATGATAAACGTCTGTGGGAGTCTTTTGGTCAAGTCTGGGATGATGTAGGTACCAGCTACAGTGCTGGCGATACTGTATCTGTCACTTTCCGTTCTGGTCATCCCCGTAATGACCTGAAGACTGAGAGTACATTTATTGAGGTACAGCGTAAAGTTAATGGTAGTTGGGAAACTTATCTTACCGATGACGATTTAGATACTCGTTTTATCTGGACTCGAGATACTGCCATCGACTGCATGGCTTGTTCCTTTGCTGAAGGACAGTGGACTATTGGAGAAGATACTCCATCTGGTACCTACCGAATAAAGCACTATGGAAATTGGAAGAGTGGTTGGAGCGGAAATATTTCCAGCTACTCAGGTAAGTCGAGCAATTTTATCGTCAATAATTAACATTCTCAAATAGCTGATTGGGGTACCCGGTCGGCTATATGCAGCGAACAGGATTTATAAGCTTATTTATATTGGATTGAATAAAATGTTGATGTTTGCGTGTATAAGACTATAAGCTAATTAAATTTATAGAAAAAGCCAAGTATCCAGCTTGTTATTTCTATATCAATATATGGTAATTTAGCATTGCTTCTGTGAATTTTAAAATTATTAGTAACAAAGAGTCTCATTTGGGAGGGTAAATGAGGCTCTTTTGTCAGGATTTGCTTCTTTGTAAACTAATTAATATTGACATTTCCCTCGAGATTTTATCTTAATTTTTTTGTGTAGCCTTTTGTGCCCTTCTGTAATCAATTTTTCCTGACACTATACTCAAGATTGATATAATTTAATCTAGATTTAAAGTAGTTCTGCCGTGTGCCTCATTGAGGTCGCGACAGATTGACTAAAGAGATTGCAGGTACTTTTGCAGATATTTAGTTTAAATTCCGCAGAAATTTACAATATCTATTCTTAGCCTCTAAATGTAGGGAACCCGGATGGATCCGGTTGTTTTATGACAATACAACTATTTGTCAGTGGTTGATAGGATTTAACTTTTGATACAGCTTTATATCGAAGATTCTAAAGGTGCTCGTTATACGGTACGTGCTGGTCATATGTACAAGGCAAGCCCCGGCGAGAAAGTTAATGTTACTGAATTTCTGGGAATGTTTGATAGCAATACGCTCCAGCTGGTCTATGACCAGTATCTAGGGGCATATATCACTCGCACACCAGGTATGGCTTATGAGAAAAGTGCCTCTTATACCTCGCCAAGTGACCCTCCTGGGTATCTGAATGAGCGAGATAAGGCTATCTATAGGGCGATACTGCAAAGCCGCTTAGTTATTGAAGAGGCTCCCTTACCACATTCGGCGTTAGCTGACCTACAAACGGAATTAGTGGCTAAGATTCGTATGGGTTTGCATCAAGTTATTGTAAAAGAGGATGCGGATACAAGTTTGAACAATGAATCCGATTGTAGTTATGCCAACTTGTGGCGGACTATGAATATCCTTAAGTATTCGGAAAAAACATCTTCCTTTGACAACTGGCGCCTGCCAATATGGTCACGAGATTTTGCTAAAGTAGAGGCGATGGTAACCCCAGCACGCCAGTCATTTGAGCTAAGTACAGAAGCGATCAATTATGTGCTTTATGACGAGGGCTCGGAGAAGGTACACGCCGAGTGTGCGACCTTATTGTATAGAGGTTTAGTAGAAATATTAGGGTTTAATTCAAACTCCGTTTCCAAGAAGCAGCTTCACCTAAGTTTTAATATAGCTGAGGTTATCTATAGTGATCAGACCCTTCAGGAGGCTGTTTCCCGTTTTGCTAAAGATTACGTGAAAACGAAATATAGATTGTCAATAACGGAGTCAAATGTTGGTGGTGTTTTCGAAGTAATATTAACGATAGCACTTTCGGCACTAACAAAAGGTGATGTTTCTGCTAATTCTCTGGCTAAGAATATACGGCTGGTGAATTCATTTAGAAAAATTGGTAATTTAATGTTTGAATTTGCCCGGTTGAAGCGGCAGAGAAAACTACTTACCGAAGTATCAAATAATGCATCAAGTAAAAAAAGGCCAGTATTGCCCAATATAAGAATCTCTCAGGTGAGCGTTAATCGATTAAATAGTAAAGGCTCGTCTCGAAATAGTAATAGTGGCCATTTTCCAAGTCACACATATACTAATTTACTTAATAAAACCCCTAAAGAGGATTCTAGTCTGAGCTCCAATGAGCTTAACTGCACTAAAGATATTTCTGAAGATGTTGATATTACGTGCAATGAAGTAGGTGTAAATTATAATAATGATAATTGCCAAAACACTATAAATAAATTTGAGGTGGGGCGGTCGGTAAATTTAAAAACCGGCGAGGTACAGATTACTGTAGTTGATGCTGTACTAGGAGGCCCGCTGCCTCTATTTATATCTAGAACATATCGTAGTAGCAACCTTCGGGATAGCGGATTGGGTTATGGATGGACTCATACATTTAGTGAGCGTTTAGTATGGCGTCCAGGTAAGTCAATTCTATTCTTTAATGCTGAGGGTCGAATAATCAGTATACCTGCCCCCGGAAATAGTTGTTGCAGTCATAATATTTTTGAGAAAATCACGCTAACCCGTGTAAATGATGAACATTGGGTTATCTCTCGCTATGGGGTTCCCAATGGGGCGCAAAAACATTTTAAAGCTATTGGAGAGACCGGCGCATTAAAAATTTCTGAAATTCGAGATTGTCACAATAATTTTTATTTGTTTCACTATAGTGATGATGTTCTTGCTTCAATTGAGAGTAGCTTTGGTGAGACTATAATTATAAGTTCGTCAGGAGAATCACCTGAGAGCCTTCATGTTAATACAATTACAAAAGATACCCACTTTGGTAATTCTAAAATTCTTGCTCAATATACGTTTGATAGCGAGAACAACTTGATTAAGGCTGTTGACAAATCTGGCAATAGTGAAAAGTACGAATATCATAATAATATTATTACGCAGAGAGTATTGAAAACTGGTTACCGACTCCATTTCCAATGGAAAGCAACCAACCCTTTTGCTCGTTGCATACGCCAGTGGGGAGATCCGATCGCCGGAAAAGCTACTTGTAGTTATCAATTTTCTTGGGATGATGATAATTACGGAGTTACAGTTAGTGATATTCGAGGCGGAAGCCAGTATTTTCGCTTTAATGAGTACGCACAACTTACCTATTATCGAGATGCTGAGGGTGGAGAAACACTGAACTCTTACAACGAGCAAGGCCAAGTAACTAGGGTCATGCTGCGTAATAATAACGATACTGTATGTGAAGAACTATTCCGGTATGATAAGCAGACCCGATTAATTAACACGGCTGATGTTACAGGTAATAACTACCATCTTGAATATGATGAAAAAGGTCGTCTCAAGAAAATTTCTGCGCCATTCAATAATACTTGGCTATATAGTTACAACAAACAAGGGCAGATTTCCACTGTAAAAGATTCGTTCAATAATAATATACGGTATAACTATACTTCCTCTGGTTTATTAGGAACCATTACTAACTCAGATGGAAAAACTAATCGCTACCTATGGAGCGCGGGAAGGAAGTTGTTAAAGATTGTAGAACATTTAAATTACTCATTTAACTATCGACATATCAATGATGATATTCAGAGTCTCATCAAGGGTAATAGCGTTGAGGAAATAGATTGTGGGTATGGTGTTCTAACTTTAGCTAATACTGTGGTAGCTGATGGAGATAATAAAGCTGACTACAGCTTCAACCACTATGGAATGCTTGAAGAGATAACAGATGAATTTGGAGCCAAAACAGTTTATACCTATGACGCTCTTCTTCAAGTAGAAACCCGTACTAATTCTGATGGCGGAAGGTTGGAGTATAGCTATGATGGTGAGAGAAATTTGATTGGCCTAAAAAATGAAAAGGGACAGTCTTACCGACTAAAATACGACCTTAATAATCGCCTAATAGAAGAGGTTGATTTTGATGGTTGTGTTACCCGCTATGTCTATAATTGCGCAGGCCATTTAGTAACCGTAACATTGATAGCCTGCATACAAGGAGATGAGGAGATCGATGTTCATTTTGAGCGAGATCGGTTAGGTCGGCTGTTAAAAGAAAGCTCTAAAGAAGGTATTAGCAAATTCAGATATGACTGTACAGGAAATTTGATTAGCGCCGAGAATCGTCATTGTAAATTACGATGGGAATATGACAATGATAGTCGTGTAATAGCAGAATGGCAGGGTGCAAATAAGTTGAGCCATCAATACGACATGGCAGGCAATCGGATATCTACAACACTGCCTGATGGTAAGATATATAAGCTTCCTTTTGATAATGCTAGTGGATTACTAAATTATTTTTCCGATAGGAATAATAATATTCAAAGTGCTCCAAATGCCCATGCAGATCTATGTGAAAATACTCATAAACAGCCAAGGGGTAGCTTGGACCTTTTAAAAAATTATGACCCCCAAAGTCGTGTACAGGGCATTTCTGTTAGAGCGCCCAATAAGTATAGTGAGTTTTCGTTAGATTGTTTTGGTATATTTGTTGACCTGTTTTTTAAGCTCGATCCAGCACTAGAGGCTGCAGCAGTTAAGGATAGTTTACCTGATGTTTGTAGCAGACACAGAAATATTTTAGGGCAATACTTTGATGGTGGATTAAATCTTTGTAAATTTGATCCGGCTAACTTTATCTTTTCATGTTCTCACTTGGATAATTGGAAACACTTTCCCACCAAAAATTTCAATAAAAATGGTAATGGTTGTAAAAATAACACTATTTACAATTGCGGACAGCAAGAGCCCGGGGTTGAGGATAGGCGAGCAGAGGGGGCGCCACAACAACTTCGATACCACTATAATTACCGTCAACAGTTAGTAAGGGTTGATGAAATAAGGGTTGAAAAAGGGGTGGAGAAATTTCACGATATAATTCTATACCAATATGATCCCCTGGGCCGATGTGTCGAAAAGAACAGCTTTAATGAAAACACCAAATTTCTTTGGAGTGATACTTCTATTCTTCAAGAGCTTTAGTGTGGAAGCCTATATCAAAAAAATGCTCGGCAAACCCATTAGGTTTGCCGAGTGCCTGGGAGTTTAAATGGCTGGATTGGATGTGGTTTTTACCTGATCGATTTCTGGTGAGATCCAGTCTCCAACAGGGGATTTACTGTAAAGAGAAAAATCAATCCCTAATGCTTTGAGATATTTTGCACATTTACCACAACAGGGTTTCGAAACGCCAATAACACCTCCTTGAATGGGTCTGTTATTCTCGGCGCAGGCTTTTAATAATTGCATTTCGGCATGAAATGTTTTCCTTTGCCTTCTAATCGGGCTAAGAACGAAGCAGTCAGTAATGTTGGTGAATCCGCGAGTTCGTAGATCTTTCAACGCTTTGACAGTGGCTGCTTCCACAGCGCTATTGTTTCCGCCGTGAGCCCCAAAGCTACTATTATGGGCAACGAGTAAAGTTCCTTTACCAGCAATTGCACATGCCACAGTCTCTACATCTCTCATGGCTTGCCGTACTGAATCTTGAGGATTGTGTAAGTGAGTGAACTTGTAGGTAAGTATTTGTCTTGCCACCAAGTCAAGGGGTTTAGATCACTGGGGACGACATTTTTATAAAAAGCATTTCTTTGAAGTGAAGCGGGCCCAGTTGTGGGGTCGATGTCTTCAGTAACAAATTTTGGCATGGGTTTATTCTCTTTAGTGTTATCGTATGAAATAATTGCTTGCGCAAAAATTATTTATAGATATTTCTCAGAAATATAAAGGCTATCCCTTGCCGCCTTCTCCCTATTTATGGCTCCTGGTTGTGTAATGAAATTGTTTAGGTTGGGTCGATTGATGCTGTACTATCTGCTTTGTAAGATTTTGTGTGAGCTTTTGAGAGGGTTGTAAAGTTTGAATACTTTATTGCTTGAGGGTAAGTTTTAACGCCACTATCTAAAAGTAGGTGTTGATCTCGAGAAGCTTTGATGGTGTAAAACGATAGGTTGCCAAGTTTTGAAATAGATATTCTTGATGGAGGGTTCCTTAGATTTCTACACGCCTTTATATAAACTTGGGTAGATGCTTTTGGAATAAGTTCAATGTTTTGTCCTGATGATTGGGATACAAAATTTTTTTTAATATCTATACAGGCATTATTATTGTTGAGTCCGAAAAGTGTGAAGATATTGTCTCGGCGCGCCTCCCCTATTATAACTATGGATATCAATTCTTGTGAGAATGTCTTTGCTCGGAGCATTGGAGACCTCTCTCGATTTCTTAGTGTTTTTGTTGTTTTGTGGAATATTTTTACAGTATCGGTCTGGTGTCAAGTAAATAATTGTAAAGTTCTTAATGTTTGCTTTTTATTGATTGGGGACTTTTTAGTGGCTGCGCGAATAGATCTTTTTGAATAGCGATTTCTTGCGCCAAATCTGATCAATTAAAAGTTGTTTGAGTGGTTTTCTTTGGATTTCAGGAATCCCTGACTTGGTGTCTAGGGGGGATATTTTAGTAATGTTAATACTCGGAATATCTTTATTACCAAGAAGGGAATTATTTGATGCTTTGCTATATCTAGTTTTTGAAATTTTATGTTTGGAATGTTGGATTTTAATCTCGGGGTGGAGATAAAAGATTGGAGGGGTAAATTTGGATGGAAAGGTGAGGTGGAATATTGATTTCTGTGATTTGATAAGTGGCACTATGGTGTAAAAATAGAGGCTGCTTAGTTTTCCACGTTATAGGATGGTATGCGATAAGATGACTGATTTGTGCGGTAAAATGTTTATAAGGCTCAATGTCAGTGTCTATGATGTTTCTACGCTATAAGTTACTAAATTAGCTAAATTAATCTTGTAACATTTCTGGCTTCCATTCTTAGGAATGATTATCTTTTACTTTTAAGTTTTTTAACTATTCCTGTGATTTTTAAATTGGTAGACATGAGGGTAAGTGGCTGCAATTAGGGTTTATTTGGCAGGAAGTTGGGCTGCTTGATGGGCGACTGTATATTCCAAAAAAAAATACTGTTATTACTTTACAGAATAGAAAAAGCTGGTACCTTAGGTGCAAGATTGTTTATTTGAGCAGGTCTAATAACCGTTAATACAGATGTTAAAGGAGTTTGTTTGTAGGCGATGTACCCACATATGTCTGGGTGTTGAGAGTGTTGCTGATGTGGTTTTGTCACAACTCTCTAATTGGGGTAAGAAATCACTGTATGAATAATTCTAGCTATTGGATAGTCGTAAATACCCAGTAGATTACTCGGGTATAGTGAAGAATTAACTTATTTTTATTATTCCCAGTTGTTGCTGGGGTTTATTGCTGGTTTATATTTCAGCTTCTGCTATAGCGTTTTGCACATCTTTTGGGGTGTGGGTTACCCAAGATAGTATCCCTGAAGTTTCCCGTAATAGGTCAGTAAAGCATACATTGATTTTGAGGTTGTTATATAGTTTACGCTTATTCTGCAATTTAAAATGAACTGTAAAAAGAAAGTATCTATCGTATTTTATCCTGGGGCGCACTCCTTGGATGTGATGGGGCCAGCGGAGGTCTTTTCACTTGCAAATCAACAGTTAAAGGATAGGGGCTTTAGTTGTGATGATCAGTATGAGGTAGAATTTTTAGCTGAAGATGGAGACACCAAGCAAATATCATCAGGTTTAAGGATCTGCTCTGACAGATGTTTCACTGATTCAACAGGAATTCATACACTTCTTGTAAGCGGTAATCTTGGAGCTACTGATAATCTTAAGATAAGTGAATGTCTAAATCGATGGCTGTCTCTGCAGTCTGGCTTGGTTAAACGTATAGGTTCTATTGGTAACGGGGCTCTGATCCTTGCAAAACTAGGTTTGCTTAATGGTCGGAGGGCTACAACCCACTGGAGATACATTGACCATCTGAAGAAGTTTCCAGAGGTGGATGTTGATTCAGAGTCAGTATTTGTTAAGGATGATCATATATATACCTCAGCGGGTGTCAGTGCTGGTGTTGATATGGCTTTGGCAATGGTGGAGGATGATTTTGGTCGGGGTATTGCCTTAGCTGTTGCTCAGTTGATGGTTTTATATCTCAAGAGAGATGGAGATCAGAAGCAAAGTAGTACTTATCTTATGAGTCAGTTAAAAAGTGATCGATTTTTAGAGCTGGTTCAGTGGATTCACAATAATCTGGATAAAGCTTTATGCGTTAATAGTCTCGCGGAAAAGACATCAATGAGTCCGAGAAACTTTGCTCGCTGTTTTACTCGAGATATGGGAGTAACGCCAGGTCGGTTCGTTGAGAAAATTCGTATTGAAAAGGTTTGTCAGCTTTTAGCCACTCAAGTGTTGACTCAGGAGCGTATAGCTACCATCTGTGGTTTTAAATCTCAAGAGCAGCTTAGAAGAGCATTTCGCCGAAATAAAGGTATGCTGCCAAGGGAATACCGTCAAAAATTATCATAAATGATTTTGGAGGCGGCTTAGTCAATAGAGCTGCCTCATTTTCTTTTAGAGATTTCCGTTCTTCTCATCTGATCCTTGATTTGCTTTCCTCTGAGTGTGCATCCACTAGATATATATCTGAATCTGAGTTGAGTAGATCTAATAAGCCTTCACTATATAATAGCCCTTTTTTAGCCTTGTAACCGAGTAAAAACCTTTTAGTTGGCTTTCATTCTTACATAAAAACTGACACAGTTTGGTTCTTCCCATAATAGGGTTCTGCTGAGACTGGCTCAGCAGGCTTCATTAGTAGAAATTAAGTTTTCACGTAAACTTGAAGTACTAATTCCCGCAGATGGAGGGCTGTCCATATTTGGGGGTATGGTATTTATAGCGAAGTAAATGATAAATGGATGAACTGTGATCTTCTCGGCCTCTATTAGAGTTGCTTCGGTAGCGAATGGTAGCTGATACAGCCTTGAGATTATAATCACGGTATCTATATAAGTGGGATGAGAAAAATAGCGCAAGATTTTTAGCACTATAAAGTTAGGTATACGAAAGGGGAGGAAGCCTTTGGTGGGGGTAGCTTTTTTGAGGCCCTGATATTGTTGATACACTGTAGGAATTTCTGCCATACCCTTTGTAATATTGGATTCTTGAAACATATTCAATACGTCCCATAATTTTGGCTGGATTGTCGTTGAAAACTAGATGTATTTAAGCTCGTTAAAACAAGTGCCACAGCTAGGCGTGTACTCAGAATGTAGACCCAAATTTTTTGGTCTGATAATTTTAAATATCTATTCTCCCGTATAAATTAATATATGACTAGCTACTCAATCTAAACTTTTTTGTAAGTGCTTGTCTGGGTAAACTTTTTGGACATCAAAAACAATCTTTCAAGGTGCGCAGTAGCGATTGCCATTAAGTATGCCTCTTGGTTTGCAGATATACTTACTCTACCTGTTAATGGATATGATCTTAAGGAATACAAATTATTAGCTCTAGCCCTATGAGTTGCACTCGCTTGTGAGTCAAACCTCCTCTGGGATATCTCTGTGCTTGGAATAGCCCATGTCAATAAATCTGATAGATCTGATTATCCTGGACTACCGGAAATTGATATATAGTGGCCTAAATAGCTTAAGACCGCCCATATAGAGTGGCGGTTCGATGTATAGGATGGAGAGGTAAGGTGGACTATCGATCTTCTAAAAGCCCGGTACTTAATCTTTGGGGGCGATTTGGTAGCTCAGCATTGGGCCGCTGGCTGGTATCTAAATTAGTGGCACTTAAGGCGCCGTATTTTCGTTCAATCAAGCCACGTTTCCTGGAATTATCACCGGGTAAAGTGGAGGTTTTACTGAATAAGCGTTGGAGCGTGACAAATCATATTGGTACTGTACATGCTATCGCCATGTGTAATGCCGCTGAATTAGCTGGCGGTGTTTGTTTGGATGTGTCATTGGATCGACGCTTTCGCTGGATACCGGTAGGGATGGAGGTCAAGTATTTAAAGATGGCGAAGACTAATCTTCGAGCCGTTTGTGAGTATCCAGAGTTTAAATCCATTGAGGCTGGCGATGTTGTTATGCCTGTGAGCGTTATTGATACCAATGGAGAGGAGGTGTTTCATGCCGATATTACCATGCGTGTATCAGAGCGCCCCAGTGCGAAGTAGTAGAGTTGTCATTTGAGGTCAACTCCTGGTGTGGTTACAAGGGAAATTGCCTTACTTTGGGTCTGAGTATGGAGAAGAGTATGCCGGCTAGGAGGCGATGAAGTGTGCTCTACTCATAAATCTCGTAGAATATTTCTTTGTTCAGTCTTGATGTATTTGGAGGGTTTATGAGATTGGCTTGGCAGATAGAAAATTCGACATGCGTCTTTGGTGGTGAAAATAAAGCTGTTACGGAGCATGAGTTACACCGATCGGAAAGTACTGCCTTGGCGACTGATGATATTTATCAGGACCTTTCCGAGGTGTTACAGCTTGCAATTTCCAAGCTTGATGAAAATGTAAATGATACTTCTCTGTACTTCCTGATTAGTTGGGAGTCTGTATCTGCTTCTATGACTGTATCTGTAGTTGATGATAGTCGGAGCAATGACTCTAAAGTAGTTGTGCACTGTCACTTTGCTGGACTGGCTTCCCAATATGATGCTGAGCTGAAGAGGCAGGAGGCTTTGGTTAAATGGTCGGATGAACTTAGGTTTTGGTGTAAAGAGTATCTATCTACTGATCAAGGTTTTTCACAGTTTTCTCTGGTTGCATTGTTCGCGGCAGGCTCCAGAGATACTGCTGTGATTCTTTAAAATATAGCTGAAAGCGATGCTTATATAGTGTGAACAACTAGGACGGGGAGGCGAGGCTTAAAATGCCCTCCCTGTACAAATAACATAGAAAATGGAGATTTCTATGAATGTTTACTATTTGTGTATTGGGCTCTTAGCGGCATTATCTCTTCTGCTTGGTGCCTTGGTTACTGTTGGGCGCGGTAAGTATGAGGTTTTAGTTGGGCATTCTTTCGACCCCGATAATACCCTGCACAAATGGGTAAGGGCCCATGCAAATACAGCAGAATATGCTCCCCTTTTGATGGTGCTTATTTACTTGGTAAGCTTAGGGCAGTCTTCTGCCTGGGTTTGGTGGCTTGTTATTCTGCTGACCGCTTGTCGATTTCTTTTTGTTGCAGGTATCTTATTTCCCTCCACTATGGCAAAGCCTAACCCAATGCGCTTCTTGGGTGCCGTAGGCACTTATATCTTTGGATTGGGGCTTTGCTTGGCGCTGGTGCAGCAAGCCCTGAGGCTTTGAGTTGGTTGCAAACGCTTTCAAACCTTATATTGGTTGGTGCTTAAACTGATCAAAATCGATTGGTCTATCGATAGCTTTTAACTTTTTGCCAGCCGGCAAGAACTGTTTACGATTCTGACTGTATAAAAAACAACCTAACAAGTTTCCCTGCAGGGTGGTTGACCGAATGCGACACTTGTCGCACACTAGCCCTGACTGTCACACGGGAAGATAAAATGAAAAAGGTAAAACCGTCCCCATCAGAACTTGCGCTGCTGAAAGCCCTTTGGAGGCAAGAACCGCTGAGTGCAAGAGAGTTGCATGATCGGGTGGGACCTGAATTGGGTTGGTCATACTCCTCTACTCGAAAGACACTAGACCGGATGCGGGATAAATCGTTTGTGACTCAATCTGAGATCCATGGAATCCATGTTTATAGCCCTGCGATTGAGAAGGTGGAAACCCTGGCGTCATATGCAAAAGATTTCGCTGAAAGAGTATTAGAGCTTGATGGCCCCCTTCCTGTGTCGATGTTTGCCGGCAGTAAGTTAATGAGTGATAAGGATATCGAGGAGCTTCAGGCAGTGCTCGATTCCTGGCCAGACTCTGAGCCTGTCAACAAGGATGGTGAATAGGCTATGGCCGAGATAGTCTCTACAGTTCTACCATTTGCACTGGATTTTCTAGCTACTTCTCTCTTCTCAATATTGTGGGCGGGGTTGGTTTTTATTGTTATTTGGCTGGCAACAGCGAGAAATAAAGGCAGCTTTAATGCGATATACCAATGGCGAAGTTTATGGTTGTGTGCAATGGTCGCTGCCGGTTCCCCATTTTTTCTTGCGCAATTGAGCGACCAGTTAACGTTGGGTATGGCTCCGGATCTGAATTTTGAATTACCGCCAGCTTATGAGGCTACCTCTATACCACCAGTTAACATAGTTCTGCATGAGTATGTATCTACCTCTTTAAGTTCTGTTGAATTACTGGCTTTTCTTTGGTTGCTTATATATCTGTGCGGGGTGTTTTTTACCTTATCTAAAACGGTATTGAGTCAGTTTTTCTATGGCAAGAAATTGAGTTTAATAGCAAATAATAAGCTTTCTGTTGTTAAATTTGACCAGTTTTTTACTTCATCTCAAAGCGATTTTCTAATCAGAAGTAAAACTCAAGTATTTATAACACACTCAACGATTACACCATTTGTGATTCAGCTATTCAGTCGCAAATTAGTGCTTCCCTCCTATATTTTATCAATGAATGAAACGGAGCGTCATCTAATCATTGAGCATGAAATTATGCACTTGAAAAGGCTTGACCCCTTGTTGATTCTGATTGTGCATATATTTACTTGCATCCTATGGTTCAATCCCTTCTTAGGTTGGATGAAGTCTCGATTCAGCTGGGCGATAGAGCTGGGGTGCGATCGCGAAGTTCTAAAGTCATGTAAACGAGAATTACACCGTGTTTATGCACAAGCAATGATTGACACTCTTCGACGGAACTCTGATCAAAGAACAAGTGACTGGGTTGTAGCTTTCTCTTTCTCTGATGGTACAAGTCAGGTTCCTTTTTTCCGACGCAGACTTTTGAATATTATGGAAGCCTCAAGGATGGGGGCTAATAATGGAGAATTAGGTGTCTATTTGCGCACTATGCTGTTCTGCGGTTTTTCAACCATTTTAATACTCGGAGGGCTACTGTTAAAACCGGGATTGACAATGGCTTCAGTGGAAATTACCAAATTAACAGTCCCGGTTGAGAGTGCCCGTGTTAGTAGCCCGTTTGGCGATTTCAGTAAAATTCGTAACAAGCCCCATGAAGGCACCGACTTTGCGGCACCCATCGGTACTCCGGTAGTTTCAGCTGAAAGTGGTGTTGTAATAGTTTCTACTGATGATTATAAGCATAAAAATTATGGGAAAATCATAATTATTGATCATGGTGATAATACGAAAACTCTGTACTCCCATTTAAATGAGCGGGAGGTTGAGGCGGGGCAGTCAGTACGAGCCGGCCAGGCGATAGGAACTGTGGGTATATCAGGGCGTGTAACAGGGCCACATCTTCACTTTGAGCTTATCAAAGAAGGCAAGCGAATCAACCCAGACACTTTGCTTGCGAAGTAAGGGGAGTGTGATTTATTACTTAAGAAAAGTAGGGTTACCCGTGAGGCGATTAACTATTTTCTTTCTGATCGATATCTGGAGGATGGCTTTGTTGCTGGTTCTTTTGTCGATTCAAACATTGGCGATAGCAGGGCCGTTATTGGAAAACCATTCCAATGTTAAATCGGTACAATATGATTTATCTTTTACATTGCCCCTACCCAATGATCTATCCTTGGTACATCAAGATGAAGGGATGCAGCGTAGGGAGGTGGCCCCTCCATATAGAGTTGAGGAAGAATATCTAGAGCGCACAAAAAAAGTTCAACTAGCTAAAAACCAAGGGGTTTTATCACTATTGGTGGATAGTGGAGTCGATCGTGCAGAAGCGTATAAAATAATTCAGGCTTTGTCGGAACATGTCAATGTCAGTATCCTACCAGTTGGTAAGGAATTTAACTTAACAATAGATACCACTGGAAAGCTTAATAAGCTTACCTTGGTTGTTGGCTTTGCAGAGAGTTTGGAGTTGGTTAGACATGGAGACAATTATAGGGCTAATCAATTTGAATCTCCTGTCGATGCCAGGAAATACTACGTTAAAGGTGAAATTTCGGGCAGTTTATACCAAAGTGGAAAAGAGTCTGGCCTATCTAATTCTGTGCTCACAAAACTAAATGAAATATTTAGTTATTCCGTAGATTTTCAACGGCAGATTCGAGCAGGTGATCAGTTCTCTGTTTTCTATGATACCTTGTTCAATAGCCAAACTGGAAAGGAAAAACTAAATAGAATTTTATTTGCTGAGCTTATTCTTAGTGGAGAAAAGATAAGTTTATATCGGTTTTCTACTGAGGGACCTCAGGGGGTGGATTATTTTTACCCTGATGGCCAAGGCTCTAGAGGGTTTCTAATGCGTACTCCGTTAGAGAATGCAAGGTTGTCATCTTATTTTGGGCGCCGCAAGCACCCAGTCCTAGGGTATACCCGAGTACATAAAGGTTTGGACTTTGGAGCCCCTTTGGGCACGCCGATATTGGCTGCAGGTGATGGTATTATTGAGCGAGCTTCTTATTTTGGTAGTTTCGGCAACTATATTCGTATTCGCCATGGCTCCGGGATAAAGACAATTTATGCGCACCTTAAGGGGTACGCGAAAGGAATTAGTAAAGGGGGAAGAGTAAAACAAGGGCAGGTAATCGGTTACCTTGGCGCTACAGGTCGTGTGCAGGGGCGTCACTTGCACTATGAGATTCATAAAAATGGTACGGCTGTTGATCCATTAAGGCTTGACCTCCCTATTAGTAAGGGGCTGGTAGGAGATTCTTTAAATCAATTTTCTCGACAGGTTCAAAAGATTCAAGATGAATTGATAAAGTACGCTCAACAAAATCAGTTTGATTCATAATTAAGCTTTTTTTATCTTTTTTATTTCTCTCTCACCTTATTATATTCAGGGTTTAACTGACTTACATTTTTGTTGGTAGCGAATTTTTTCTTAAAGCAATATTGAGTATAAAATTAAACTAGGTTAAATATGATTAGAGCTATTCTGCTGATAGCCATTCTGGTGCTGTCTAATTCACTAATTGCAAAGCCCCTCATTACCAAGGTTTCTGAATCTTTTGAGTTAAGTGGATCTAAAATATACACAGTTGACTCTGATATTCTCAAACGCAAATACGACTTGTACGTGAAGTTACCATCAGGTTACTCGAACGATGACAATAAAAATAAGACCTACCCGATAATTTACCTTAATGATGGGCCTCATACATTTAAGGTTGCCTCGGGTGTTACACACTTTAAGGATATGGATAAAGCCATCGTAGTTGCTATTTCATTCGCTCACGGAGAAAACGGGCAGTATAGTCGAGTTCGAGATCTCACTCCCGTAGTCGATAGTGGGTGGAAGCGTTATACAACTGGTGGAGCCAGTAAGTACTTACAGTTTATTGAAAAAGAAGTAATGCCCTTTATTGAGGGGAGCTTTAGGGGGGATCCCACACGTAGGATTCTTTCAGGTCATTCATTGGGTGGATCTTTTGGTGCTTGGGTATTACTTACTGATCCTACCCACCAACGACGGACACTCTCTTAAGCGATAAACTACGCAGCAGAGGTGCTCTATGACAAGATCAAATAAACCAACCAAAACCACTCGTAAACAGTACTCAGAGGAATATAGAAAGGATGCCCTAGCACTTGCGCTCAAAGTTGGGGTAAGCGTTGCCGCTAAACAGCTTGGGTTACATCCTTCTCAGATTTACGGATGGCGAAGCAAGGCTAAGTTACATCAGAGCCGAGGGGATGCCGAGAGAGAGCTGGCCACAGAGAATGCTCGCCTTAAGCGGCAGCTGGCTGAGCAGGCAGAGGAGCTAGCGATCTTAAAAAAGGCCGCAGCGTACTTTGCAAAGAGCCTGAAATGAGGTACGCCTTCATGCAAAAGCACAGGCATGAATTCAGCATCAAAGCGATGGCCAAGGTATTGAACGTATCTCGCAGTGGGTTTTACGACTGGGTGTCAAGATCGGCCGGCCAATCCAGGTACCAGCAGTACCGAATGCAGCTCGATAGCTTGGTACAGCAGCGCTTTATAGCCAGTAAAGAACGTAGTGGCTCTCCTCGCCTGACGAAGGAATTGGCCAGTGAGGGGAGTAAATATAATCAAAAAACAATTGCTGCCAGCATGCGTCGACAGGGCCTACGGGCTAAAGCCGCCAAGAGATATAAAGCCACAACCTATTCAAAACATGGTCTGCCAGTAGCTCCAAATCTGCTCGAGCAGAACTTCAATGCTGAAGGGCCGAATCAGAAATGGGCTGGGGATATAACCTACCTGCGAACGGAAGAAGGTTGGTTATATCTGGCTGTAGTGATAGACCTATATAGTCGGCTAGTTATTGGTTGGGCGATGTCAGAAACGATGACAGCTACATTGGTCTGTGACGCTCTTCAAATGGCTTTATGGCGACGTAAGAAACCTACGAATGTTATCGTGCATACTGACAGGGGAAGCCAGTATTGCTCTAAAGATTATCAATCTTTGATTACAGCTTATGGTCTGCGGTGCAGCATGAGCGCCAAAGGTAATTGCTATGATAACGCTTGTGCAGAAACATTCTTTCACTCACTTAAGGTAGAAGCAATCCATGGTAACCGCTTTCCCACAAGGTGCCTCATGCGAGAGACCGTATTTGAGTATATAGAGATAGACTACAATCGAAATCGCTTACACAGCGCCAATGGCTATCTCAGCCCTGAGGCGTTTGAGGAACAACTAGTCGCTTAGTGGTGTGTCCGTTGTTGATGGGTAGGATCATACCAATCCACAGTTGTTTTCCACTTATATCCTGACAAGTCCTTCTCTTTGGTTTAAGGATGAAATGATCTTTGATTTGGAGAATAAATATGCAAGCCATAACAACACACTGCCTGTAAACGTCTATATTGCCACTGGCGCTTTGGAGACAATACAAAAGAGCCACATGCGTAATGATATGGTAGATGGGCATAAGAGATTTCTTGCTAAATTACAGTCGCGTAATTATCGTGGATTAAAGCTTAGTGGAGAGGTGGTGAGCGGTACGGACCACTATTCCACTTTCCCGGTGGGGTTGGCAAAAGGTTTAAGGTGGGTATATCAGGATTTGTGGGCAATATAATAATTTTCGCGGTAAAAGAAGAGCTATAGCCGCCCGCGACAAATGGTAGATCTGTTATGCTATTGGAATTATGCGCGTTTGCCACTTTGTCCGGTCATTACTGCCGCGCCAATCATATGGGCTAAACGTAGAGCTTCAGGGACATACCCAGTGTCAGTGGTTTGCTCTAACACCTGGGCGGCAATCTCCGGTTCACATCCCTGTACTTGAAAATGGAAGTTATTGTAGTTATGGATACTCCCAGCTTTCATCCGGGTTTCTTTACGCAGTAGATAGTCAGGAAAATTTTGCAGCGCTTTATCAATGGCTTGAATGTCTGGTGGTTTTCGCATTAACGCGATACAAGGGCGCTGTAAGATATCGGCCAGCTTGGGTAGATCAATAATATTGAAACCACCCACTGCTACTCCATCGGTCAATACGACATTTACCTGGCTGTAGAATTTACTTTCTTTCAGCAGTGTGGCAAGTGTTTCTGTAGCTTCCATCCCATCTTTGCTTACCTGCCCCCAAAGCATCCCCTCAAAGCGAGTTTTGGTGCAGACAATACCGCTTACTTTTACCGGCGCACCCCTTCGTTTTTCAAAAGGGGCGTCATCAAAACCGATAACTCGGATCTGCTTCCTTAATCGTAATAATTCTGCCAGAGGCTTCATTATTTCTTGTTGCCCTGAAGAAATAAGTAGGGAAATAACTTTAGTTTTTCCTCATGGCTTAATGATTCCATGCGACGGATATTATTTTCTGGAATACTCTCTGGATCTGGATATAGATCAATCATTTTTTCCAGGTTTTCTTCTCTCAGCAGGTGTAAGATAGGATAGGGTGCGCGATTAGTTAGGTTTTCTGCATCGGCGGCTGCAGTGCCAGCAAATTGATAATCTGGGTGGAAGCTGGCTAATTGATAGGTGCCTACATAGTCGTTGCGTTCCAGTAACCACTCTGCTAAATCCAGGAACTGGTTGTAGTCGCTGAATTTCCCTAGGTGATTAGGGATAATCAATAAGGTGGTAAGCAATTCAGATTCCGAAGTGGTATCGAGCCGACGTAACTCCGTCAATAGATCACTGAGTAGCGCCTCGTCTCCTGTGGCAGGACTCACCTTGAGTCGAATTTGCCCTGCACGCAGAGGTTTGCGTGCGAAAGGGCAGAGGTTGAGACCGACAACCACATCAGTAAGCCATTGTTCTACCGCCTGAGTAACAGCTTTTTCCATTTGACTGCTTACCACATAAGATCATCGGGGATCTGAAAGTCTGCATAGGGATCATCTTCATCTACCACTGCTGAACTTTCAGCAGGCCTGATTACGATATCGCTATTGCGCTCCGCAATTTTCTCGGCAATAACCCGTGGAACCAGCTCAAATTGTTCTCCCTGGACAACAATCATCAGGCGCCCCGCAATCAAGTGATCCCTTAATTCTTCGCTGACATAGATGGTTTTGATTTTTTTGTCGAAAGTGAAATTGTAAGTAGTTTCGCCCGAATAAGGTTGGCGATTTTTTTCCACCAATTGCTTGATTTGTGCGGCAATAGCTTTTTGCTGCGCTGCCGCATCCCGCTCAGCATTGAGGGCGCGATCACGAGCGGCTTTCTCTGCTTGAACCTTTTGTGCTGCGAGCTTTGTTTCATCAACCTGGGGTTGTGAAGACTTCTTCGCAACTTTCTGTTGCTTCCGCTTATCTTTGCTGATTTGTTTGGCTTTCTTTTTATCGACAAGTCCTGCCTGGAGTAGTTGGTCTTGCAATGAGGCCATAGTTTCTTCCCCGTAACAATCTAAGGTTTGGCAGCTGTCACCTGAGTAGGTTTTGCTAACACGCCTGGTTAAAAAACGATCAATTGTGTGAGTGAATACTCGTGGGAGTATTTTACCCGAAGATCGCTGTGCAACCGATAGTGATTTTTAAGGGGTCCATGGCTTACCTGAGGTAGCGGTTGCGATGATTTCATCGGGCTCTTTGCCGTCAGTCAGCATTTGTGCGCCGCCTGGAATCACCAGGGCTGAACCGGTAGCAATTGCAACGCGCTTGCCACTGGGAGTATCAATATTGCAAGACGATACCCTTAGCTGCCGTCCCCGGTGGAGGACCTGAGCTTCCAAAATCAAGTCGCCGCTGTTGAGTTTTGCGGGACGTGCAAAGCGAATGTGCATATCCAGGGTGGCAAAAATTGATCCGGCAGGTAAAGTTGAGTAAACCGCACCTCCCATAGTGAAATCTGCTGCCCATGCCAACAGGCCGCCGTAGATGGATAGGGTTCCATTGGAAAACCAGGGGGATGAGGGCATTGTCGAGATGCAGCGACCATTTTCCACTTCCACTGCACGGTAGCCGGTAAGCATCCAGATGGGGTGGGTTCTTCCTTCACTGATAGTGGTTCGCTGGAGCTCTATGGGAACCTGCTCTGATAAGTGTGCCATATCGCAGAAGAACGTTTTTGGGGGAGGGCGAAGATAGGGGTCGGGTGTGTCCGTTGGCCCTAGGTCAGGCATGGGCAGTTCCTGATCTGGGTTGACTGGAAAGTCGGCAATAAGGCAGCGGGTACTACCGAAAGCCAAGGTCCTCCCCTCCTGATCGTTAATCTGGATACTTGATAACCCCACCTGGCTACCTGAATGAACAGTCGTAGCTCTGCCTACAATATTTTGGGTGCTGCTGGTGATGGGGCGGATAAAGCACATATTTAACTCTGACGTGCTCAGTACCTTCCCTGCTGGCAAGGTGGTCCAAATGGCGGATGCCAAGGGGGCGTCCGCAAACATGGCATAAATACCTCCCCAATAGATTCCTGTGCCATCGGCCAGCCAGGGTGTAATGGGCATGGAGTAGGTGGCCTTTCCCAGACCTGCCTCAGTGGGAGTCATTCCGGTTAGGCGCCAAAATGGGGGACCAGGTAAGCTGCCACGAATATAGCGTTTAAATGTGGCTAGGCCGGGTTGTTGTAACGCTCTGAGGTCACAGATGGCTCCGCGATGAACTTCGTCGGTAATATTGGTCATCCCCCAGCCTCCAGTTGCATCTATGGAAAGGGTAATGTGGAGGGATTCTGGATGCGAGAAAGAGAGAAAATTGCTATGAAGCTTAGTACTTTATGGCTGCAAGTTTCTCTCCATGAATGGTAACTATGGTGCTAAATCAGGTAGTTTGGCTACGATATGGGTCTTGGTAATAGGCTTATCTTCCATATAAAGGTTGATCGTATTCTGGATCTCAGGGGAGGCCATAAATAAATTATGACCTGCATTTTCCACTGTTACTTTGATGGCATTTTTGAACCCTGATATAGCTTCATGCTGGCTCTCTAGGTAGGTTCTTCCATCCAAGGTGCCGCTTAGTAATAAGACGGGAATGTTGCTGGTCGGCTTATTCCGGAATTTATCACCGAGGTCCAAATGTGGCGCCATGTTATCGTAGTGAAGTGAGAAGTTCAGATAATCTTGAAGTAGGGATTGTTTAGCCTGTGCTACGACTTGTGACTTACGTTCCCTGGTAATTCCGGAGGCTATATCCATTGCTATTGACATTGGGTGTAAGGTTATGGGAGTGCCGGGTTGTAGGAATTCACTAGGAAAATGGCGTCTGGGGACTTTATCAAAATTTAGAGTCTTGCCTTGATCCAAGTCGCGGTAAAATCGGAGAAGAAGGCTGGCACTTTTGGGATCAGCAATAAATGCCGAAGCAATTTGTTGCATATCCCTACGCTGTAGAAGGTAATCGGCTTTACTGCCATCTCGTTGAGGGATTTGAATTTTCAATGGTTGCAACTCCAGCTTTTTGTGGACTCTACTTATTAGAGTCTTGATATCTGGATAGCGTGCTTTTGCATTAGGCTGTTGATCGATAGCTTGTTGCAGTCGATCTAAGTAGTAGTCTGTTCGGGCGGGTAGCTTGATAGTTTGAGCTAAACCTTCAACGCTGGATAAAATTAGCTTATCAATGGTTCCTTCGATTTCTTTTATCGCTGCCAGAGATAGATGGCTTCCATAGGAGGTGCCCCATAATACCATTTTCTCGGCGCCCAGGTGGATTCTTAGATCATCGAGATCGCGAGCGCTTTCTAACGTGTTATAGGCTGTTAAATTTACGCCATTGGCTTCCCAAAAATCCAAACACTCCCTCAGGGCTTTGCGGTGGTAATCGATATACTGAGAGTCAGTGGTGGCTTCAAGAGGCGGTACAATTTGTTTGGATTCACAATTGGGGAGGTCGTTAGAGCGACCGGTGCCACGTTGATCCAGTGCGATCACATCTCCATATTCCCGCAGTGCCATAAACATATCGAATCGATAGTTGACTGCCATAATTCCTGAGCCGCCAGGGCCTCCCGCCAAGTATATAATTGGTGGCCCTGCTTTCTCTCCTGTGGCCGGAAATCTTATATAGTGAAGGGAGATTTTACGACTGTTCTTTTTGCTGCGATCTTCAAGTACCTGAATAGCCCCACTATAGCCTTCTGCCGTTTGTTTGCTCCATGTGGTAAAAGTATAGGCTTCCTCATTGTTAATAGGAGTTGCGGCCCCTTTAATAGAGCTGGCTAGTAGCATGAAAACTGCTGCTGCAAGAGTAAATATATTTTGGAGCTTTTTCTTCATTGTTGTTAGGTATTCCTTTAGGTTTCTGTTTAAATATTTTATTTTTCCAAGTGGGGGAAGCCGCTAAATAACCTTAAGTGAAACTTTCTCAGTCACGGCCGAAAAATACAGTTCCATTCATTTTTAAGTCGTTCATTGAGCCTATGAGATAATTGTGGATTTCCGTAGTCCCATATGCTGATGCATCATTAATTTTATTGCTTAAGCCGGAACTAAATAAGCTAGGGGCAAAAGTTCTATATATTCTCATGGTAAAAGCATCAATTTGGTGGCCTCAAGAGAGGGTGGGTTCTGAAAAGCCACGCAAAATACAATATGTGGGCTGTATTTTTTGGCATACAGTAAGAGTGGTACCATTGGATTCTATAACCACAGGCTTCGGGGGTGGCTTTTTTCTTCATATGACTCCTGTATGCTTTTGTTATAGGAATTACAGTGATAAAAGCAGGCTTTATAATTCAAGAGGCTGTTTTATTTTTATTATTTTCCTCTTTCTGACTTAAGATGTTCGAGCTATGGGATACTGACTAAAGCAGCTTTCTCTTATTGGGGCTTGCTACTCCCTTGCTGTAGGTTTGTTTTATATAGCCAGTCCAATCCTTGAATAGCTGTTGTTGGAAATGAAGTGCCATGATTTGCTCCGGGAATAATGAGTAGCTTGCTTTCTATCTCAACTCCTTTTTCTTCGATTAACTTTCTGTGAAGTTTCTTTGCTCCCCCTACCATATCGTTGCGGGTTTGACTCTTTACTGGAGTTTCTAGGGAGCCTACTCCAACAAACACCTTCCGGGGAATAGGGCTGGGAGCGGCTTTGATGCTGAGAATGTTCTCACTGTCGTACCATATAGAGGGGCTGCCGAGGATGTAGTTGTTAAAACCGGTTGGTCTGGTAAGCAGCATATAAGTACCTAGTAGGCCTCCTAGAGAATGTCCTATAAAAGTATGCCCACTTCCAGTTAGGCGATAAGAGTTGGATAGGTGGGGCAAAATGACGTCATGGATGAAAGTTGCATGCTCAGTTGCTTTGCCTGTCAAATACTTCCAGTTGTTGTCTGTAGTGGGGGTGAAATCTCGAATGCGGCTGACTTGATCGCTTGAGCCTTTTGAGTATGACAGTCCAACCAGGATGACTTCTTGTAGCTTACCAAATTCCATCGGCACTTGGGTTGCACCAGAAATGGTCTGAAAGGCCGAGTCTCCATCTGTTATCAACACCAAAGGATATCGACGATGAGGGGCGTTCATGTAACTTTTTGGCAGTTTAATGAATAGGGGGTAAATCCTTTTACTGGCTGGGTCCGCTAGTTCCAGGCTATGGCTGCGGGGGATTTGGAAGGGGATGGTATCCGTGTTGACCGAGCTCGACAGGCCTAGGGCAGGGCATAGAATAAAGAATAAACAAGCATAGAGTTTATTCATTATGAAGCAATCGGCTCAGCACTTAGCAGCCTGCCAAAAAGAAATCTAGTTGCAAATCTGGGCTTTTTGTAAGGTGATTTGATATATCCCATAAACGAAAGTGCCACTTGCTTAGTAAGTTACCACTAGGTCGGCTCTAATAAAAAGTCAGGAAAGTGCTTCAGCATAGCGAAATAATTGTAGATTGAAAACCGTTTGCATAAGTTTTTAGTCAAAAAAATGTGATTTTTTTCTAATAGGATGAAGAGTATGAATCTTTTCTGGATTTCAGATAAGTATGAGAATTTAATTTATTACTATGAAGTTGGAAGAAGTTAGTAATGCTATTTTTGTATTCCGCAATGTAGTTTTTCTGCGCTTGAGGTTGTTCTGTTAGTGGTGCCACCTATTGCTCTTTTATTTTTCCTCCTTTTGAAGGTTAATAGGCTACGATTTGATTAGTTTTGGTTTTTTTGCCTTACTATCAAATTTTTTGTTGGTTGCAATTTAGGCGTTGGTTTTTCCCACCTATTGGAGGTGGTCGTTTATCGTGTGTTTTCTTTGTCTGTTCTTTTGGGTTGAAGGGGGATTGTATTTCGATAAAACTAAAGTCTTAGATTAGTGTGCGATTTAAAAAGAAGGTTATGCTTGTACAACAAAAATAATTTGATCAAAAGCAAAATTGGTCGACTGCTTGTTTTCTTAGTGGCCCCTGGTGAATCTCTGTAGATTGCAAGATGATATTGCAAAATTTTCCAGAAGCTCGAAAAAACTAGTCGATCAGATGAGGCGGTTTACTAGAAAATGGAAAATTCTTATCAGGATGATGTGGCTCACTGGGTAGGGGAATATGGATTAGATTTGAAGCGTTACTTTTCATCCAGGGTTAACCTGTCCGATGTTGATGATTTGGTACAAGAGGTTTTTATTCAGTTATATGTTCGAATCAAAAAGTATGGGGGGAAATCGAAAATCCAAGAATATATATTTATGCTATGGCAAAAAATCTTCTAATTAGTCATGGCAGGCATCAGAAGTCGCGGTGCGGTGGTCTTCATGATTCAATTGATTACAAGGTGGATATTCCTTATATGATCAGTCCTGAACGTACGGTAATGGGAATACAGGCCTATGCTCGTGTACTCGAAGCCATTTTGGGGTTGCCGCCAAGGGCTGGCGCAGCTTTTCGTTTTCACCGATTTGAGGGGATGACTTACCAGGCAATTGCTGAACAGATGGGGATTTCTAAGGAGTCGGTTAAAGAGCTAATACAGCGCGCATTGGTCAAGGTTAGGCAAGTGGTGGAAGAAATACCATGAGGGTACTGATCTCCATTGAATATTATTCTGAGGTTGTGCCGGTTAGCAGGTGATTCTGTATGGGGTATAGAGTTGGGTAATGAGACTTCTTGGAATAATTAGTGATAAACCGCTATATCATTTGCGTATTCTTATAGAGGATGCCGTTGTAGTCTAGCGATTTTTTGGTCTGAAATTCTGCTACAGTTTAAGAAATATAAATTTTATTTTTTTATCCCCCTTCTTTATCATTTGTGCGTCTTAGGTTTTGTTGTACCTGAAAAAGGTTTATATCAGGTCAATAACCCAATAATACCGACAATAAAGAGAGACGTAGTGTGATGATGAAACCTGTCAAAAAGAAAACATTGATTGCACAAGCGATTTATCAATCTGGACATTCATACCAAATTACTCCTTGGTACAGTACTATTCTTGCCTCTCTGGCAATTGCAGTTGCTCCTACCATTTCCATTGCCCAGGAGAATGAAGAAACTAAACGTCCCGGCCAGGCAATTGAGGAAGTTACGGTTACCGCGCAGAAAATTGAAGAGAGTATTCAGGATGTACCAATTGCAGTATCTGCACTCAGTGGCGACAATATGGATGATCTTAAAATTGAGCGTGGAGAAGAGCTGCTTCGTGCCGTCCCCAATGCTAATTTTTCCAAGTCCAACTTCAGTACCTACAACTTCTCTATTCGCGGTATAGGCACTAAGGCGGTTTCTGCTGCTTCTGACCCGGCAGTTGCGGTGAGCTTTAATAATACGCCTTTAATTCGTAATCGATTATTTGAGCAAGAGTTTTTTGACGTCCAGCGTGTAGAAGTGTTGCGCGGCCCACAGGGGACGCTTTATGGTCGTAATGCTACTGCGGGTGTGGTTAACATGTTGCCAATTATGCCTGAGGACGAGTTTTCCTCTGAGATTAAGGCAGAGGTAGGCAGTTATGACTCCAAACGCGCCAGCGGTATGTTTAATATGCCTCTTGGTGAAACTATGGCGCTGCGCTTATCCGGAGCTATGACCAAACGCGATGGCTTTGATTACAACACTTATACCGGCAATGATGTTAATGACCGTGATTTGTATTCTACTCGTGCAATATTTGAGTGGGAGCCTAGTGAATCTTTTAGTGCCAATCTAATTTGGCAGCACTTTGAGGAGGATGATAAGCGCTCGCGTACGGGCAAGCAGCTTTGTACTAAAGATCCAGGCCGAACACATATTGGTGACACTGAACTAACAGGCTTTACGCCTGTGTTTTTTAGTCAGGGTTGTTTGCCGAGTTCGATTTATAGTGAGGAGGCTTACAGTGCACCCAATGCTCAAGGTTTTGCAAGTATTTTGGCCACAGGGTTAATTTTCACGAGCTATGGCCAGGTCATCGATTGGTATACTGATCCTTATGCAGGTACGACTCAGTCTCGAGATCTTCGCAAGATTGAGACTAGTTATGACCCGGTATTTCGTGCCGAGAATGACCTGGTGCAACTGAATTTTGAATGGGGCCTGTCGGATTCCCTCACATTTTACTCTCAGTCAACCTATGCGAAGGATGATTACTACTCCTCCCAAGATTATAACCGTTATGTATCAGATCCCATCTTTAATGATGGTGGCGACCTAGAGCCCACTCCTGGAGGAATTTATACCGACCCACAATTGGGGCCGGCAGAAGGATTGTTAGCGGTTGATATTAGTCGATCGGATAACAAGCAGTGGAGCCAGGAATTCCGGTTGCAGACATCCTTTGACGGTCCTTGGAATTTCTCGGTAGGCACAAACTATTTGGATTTCAAAACCCAGGATGACTATTTTGTATTTAATAACATATTCAGTATGTTAGCAGAGTATCTATACAATTCTGGGTACGATGAAAACTTCCTCTTATATTCACAAAACTGTACTGATCCGGAAGAAAATATTGGTTCGGATTGTATGTATGTTGATCCTAACTCAATAGAGAATATTGATGAGGAAGGGCACAACTATTTTCTGAGCCGAAATTTAGTAGAAGTTAGTTCCTGGGCATTGTTTGGTGAAGCATATTGGCAAATTAATGAGGATGTAAAACTCACTACCGGTCTTCGCTATACTGATGATCGAAAACGCTCTACGCCAGTTCCCAGTCAGTTACTACTGGGGACTTATTATGATCCAGAAACTGGCGAAGTTTCCTCTGGTAATCTCTCTGGAGGACTTGTACATCGTGGTTATCCAGAGGGTGAGCAAGTCACGCAAAACTGGAGTGAATACACTGGACGTGCAGTTCTGGATTGGCGTACGGAAACGCCTTTTACGGACGAAACAATGCTCTATGTATCTTTTGCCCATGGATACAAGGGAGGTGGTACTAACCCTCCTCGAGCTGAGGTTGATCCAGAAATAGTTCAATTTCAGCCATTAGAGGATTCATTTGAGCCTGAGTTTGTAAATGCGATTGAATTTGGTAGTAAGAACATTCTATTCGATGGCAGTTTATCGTTAAATGCTAATGCCTTTTACTACGACTATACCGACTACCAGGTCTCTCAAATTGTTGACAGAATTTCTCTCAATGAAAACTTTGACGCAGAGACGATGGGAGTTGAGCTGGAGCTAGCCTGGCAGCTTACAGAAGCAACTCGGGTAGATATGAATTTAGGATATCTTAAAACCCGAATTGCCGATGGAGAGGAGTCTATTGATGTAATGGATCGTACACAGGGCAATGAAGATTGGGTACTGGTACGCCCCAGTATTCAAGTCCCATCTAATTGTATTGCTCCTGTAGATTTAGTAGAAACAGTTATGAGTGCACCTAACATATTTGCTATCTGGTCACTCTGTTCTGGCTCCGCGCGGTATGGTTCATTTTCACCCGAGATTGAGGTCGAAGACTGGTTGAGACATGATTTGGCTTACGGGGTCGACCCTTATAACCCTCTAACTGATGCTCCAAATGGAGGTCGGGGTTTTGCTGCTGACTTAAGTGGCAATGAGCTACCCAATGCGCCACGCTTTACTTTTAATTTCGGTGTTGAGCATACGATACCTATTGAGAATTGGGATTTAACTCTGCGCGCAGATTACTATCGCCAATCAGAGACTTATGCTCGGGTTTATAATACTGAATATGACCGTTTGAAGGCTTGGGGTAATCTCAATGCTTCTGTCAGCTTAAGTAATCCGAATTCCGATCTATATATGCAGCTTTATGTAAAGAATATATTTGATGATGCGCCTATCACGGATATGTTTACCAATAGTGATGATTCGGGTCTTACAACTAATGTCTTTACTTTAGAACCACGGATCGTCGGCTTTAATATTAGTAAAGGGTTCTGATTTTTACGTGGTGAATTGCTACATTCTTTATGATTTGGATGGTGAGAGGTAGCGGTAGGTTGGTGTGGGGAATTTTTGCCAGCCTACTGTTATTCCTATAACGCCCCGTATTAGCTTTCTCCCATGTATTTTTATTGTTCGGGTGAGGTTGTAGGTACCTCTGTATAATGTTGGATTTGTTATCTTGTTGTTATGTTAGTAAAGGTAAATATCTTTAAGTCGAAGATAAAAATATAAATTTCTACCTTAGGACGATCCCAAATACCACTAGTTTTACTAGTGGTATTTGGAGGTTAGGTGTGGCTTAGGGGACAGTGTAGGAAGATTGAGGGTTTGTTGATATTACACCGTTGATTACGCATGCGCTACCGGATCCCACACTAGGGATTTGAGCATTGGAAAAAGTAATTCTTCCATTTGACTGGTTAAATGATCCAGTAAGATTTCCAGCACATTCACCTGTTACCGCTTTCACAGATACATTTTGTATGGTTACAGTATTGTTAGCATTTCCGACGAGGTCATAGGGTAAGTTATTAAATACCACTCTATTGCACATATTTAGGAACCCCCTGATAATGCCATGCTGCCTACCTCAGCGCTGGCTCCAGTTGAACTCACACTGCCAGATAGTGAGCAGTTGAGCGAAATGCCTTTTTGAACGGTGAAAGTACCTACATTTGCGAGGCCTATAGCGCCTGAGGGCGACCAGGTTTCCGCATTTGCTAGCCCGATTATCCCAAAAGATGCCATGCAGAAAGAAGCTGCAGTAAGGATGTTTTTCATGGTAATAATATTCCTTATGTCTCTGTTAATTATTGATTTAGACGCATCGCTTGTACTTCACTTTATATGCGTCATTTTTATAAGTGATCATCATCGCTGGGGGTAATGAAATTTGGTTGTATTCAATAATAAGCTTGGGACAAATCCCAATACCTCCCACCAGTAAAGACGAATTGAGGCATTTGTTGGGGGGTGTCCTGTCTAAATAGACGTGAATTTAATTTTCAGTCGTAATTTTTTCTAGATTTAAGTGGTTAATTGTTTTTATTTTCGCGGGATTTAATTGTTGTTAGGTTTAAGTGCGCATATAAGAAAATATTTTATGCTTTTGGTGGGTTATTAAAAAATGTCTATTGTAAAGCTCTGTAATTTAAGGTTGTGTAGTTGTAGGAAAGTAAGAGTTGATATTGGTATTTTATTGCTGTTTAGGCTGGTGGGGTATCTCATAGTGTAAGTGATTTAAAATTTAATTAATCAATATTGAAAATTTAAATATAAGGTGGCCGTCTTAGTGTATTGTAGAATTATCGGTGGGAGTTTCTGATTGGTTTAGTATGTATTTCTTGTAATAGGAATATTTCGAAAGAGGTCTAGAATAGATTCAAATAAACACTGACCTGCTGTTTCACTTCTGGCTGGTACAGCCTGCGAGTTCACTTGTAAATTAGGATCACTATGGATATTTGCGGTGTCGATGATAATAAGCGCTTTTTTATCGCTAAGTAAATTAAGGTGTGGCTATATGGAAGATTAACGTTAGCGGTGGATCTAACAACCTCACTGATGTAGTAGCTTCGAATGAGATTTGGGTGCAGATACTTATACCCTGCCATCTTTACAATCTTTAGGGGACTAATTGCTGGAATGAGGAAGTACACTAAGCCTTATTCCCTGCTTCTCAGGTTGTTAAAACGCCCGCTATAGTTCATCAAGCGTCAAAAGTTGCTCTCGGAATCTTAGATAGACCCAATTGAATCGCTGCCTGGCACTAAAAGGCAAAAGCATCCCTGTTTCAAGGTGTATTGAGGAGTGTATGAGGGAAGAGCCAAGCTTTTGCCGATTTCTGTCGCTTGTAGGCTGTATTTACGAGGCTCTGGGCAATTTTGTTTGGTTTTTGCTCTCCCTGCTCCAGATTCATATTGCTATACTCCGCGCCCTTGAAAGCCCCCTGTCTTTATATGGAGAACTTGATGTCTGATTCACAGTGCGATATTGGCTTTATCGGCGCCGGTGTGATGGGTAAGAACCTGATCCTGAACCTGGCCGACAATGGCTATAGGGTCTGTGCCTTTGATTTGGATCACAACCGGCTGAATGCGCTGCTGGAGCAGGACAAGAAAGAGCGTGGAGACCTGCCTGCGCGTGTTGAAGCCTGCAACTCTTACACAGAGCTGTTGGCGAAGGTTAAAGCCCCGCACTTGATTATTCTCTCGGTTCCGGCTGGAGCCCCCGTTGATGACGTATGCAGCAAGCTACTCGATGCGGGCTTGAAGGCTGACGACATCGTTGTTGATACTGGTAACAGCCTGTGGACCGACTCTGTAGAGCGGGCTAAACGGTATGAAGGCAAATTGATTTTCTTCACCACCGCAGTATCCGGTGGCGAAGTGGGTGCTCGTTTTGGGCCGTCCCTCATGCCCAGCGGCGACCGTTATGCCTGGAGTCGTATTGAGCCAGTTTGGCATGCTATCGCCGCCAAAGTGGATAAAGCCAGCGGCCAGCCGATTGAGCGCTTTGAGCCTGGCAACCCGGTTCGCGAAGGTGAGCCCTGTGCGGCTTATATCGGCCCGATAGGCTCAGGCCACTATGTGAAGATGGTGCATAACGGTATTGAATATGCCGATATGCAGATGATCTGTGAGGCCTACCATGTGATGCGCACGGCGCTGGGTATGGCCCCAGAGGAAATTGCAGAAGTATTCCGCGAGTGGAACCGAGGCCCGCTGAACAGCTATCTGATCAATATCAGTGCGGAAGTGCTCTCTACCTTGGACTCCGTGACAGAACAACCGCTGGTAGACGTTATCCTCGACCGAGCAGGGCAAAAAGGTACTGGTCTCTGGACAGCCATGAGCAGCCTGGAAGTGGGCTGTCCGGCCCCGAGTATTGCCGAAGCGGTTTACGCCCGTTCATTATCTACCCGGAAGGTATTGCGTACCCGCGCAGCGAAGAAACTGCAAGGGCCTGAGTTGACACCAGTGGCTCCAGAGCAACGGGAAGAAGTGATTGCACAGCTGCACGACGCTCTCTACTGCGCAAAGATCTGTGTTTACGCTCAGGGCTTCGATTTGATGAAGCTGGCTGCGCGGGAGCAGGGATGGCAGTTGAACTTCTCTGAAATTGCCAGAATTTGGCGTGCAGGTTGCATCATTCGAGCAGTGTTCCTGCAATCTATTAGCGATGCTTACGATCGAGATTCCAAGCTTTCCAACTTGCTACTGGATGATTTCTTCACCCAGCAGATTGCCGATCACCAGGCCAACTGGCGCCAAGCGGTGGCGAGCGCCACTCTGAATGGTATTCCGGTGCCGGCCCTGTCATCGGCGCTCAATTACTACGATGCCTTCCGCACCGAGTCGCTGCCGGCGAACCTGCTACAAGGACAGCGTGATTTCTTTGGAGCCCATACCTTTGCGCGTGTGGACCAACCTGAGCAGCGCAAGTACCACGTTCAGTGGACCGAACCTGGCCGCCCAATGGTTGAGATCTGATTGATGGGGTAGGGGGAGGTGATACGTGCCATTCAGGGACGTATCACTATGTGAGTTCCCTAAAGAACGACCTCTTCTACCTCTTTGGCCAGAGCCTCCGCCTCTTGGCGGCTGGCTTTGGCCACCAGTTCCTCAACGCTAGCTGACTCGGTGTTGACGCCACCGAAGGCGGAGAGCAAGTCTTTGGTCAGGGCTGAGATCTCCAGAGCCATCACCGCAAAATCTGCATCAAACCGCTGGGCTGCACTTTCTGCATCGGCACTATCGGCTTTCTCCAGAAGCTCGTCACTGAATTTGATACGCTTTAGGGACAGCTGATCATCTACCAGGAATTCAACGCCCCCACGCCAGGTCAGCCCCAGCTTGTGCACTTGTAGTCCTGCCACCAAGTGATTGTGAATTTCCTCGGCACAGAGGTCCTGGTTTTTACAGCGGATAACACTGCCGCTGTCTTTGGGATCGCGCAACTCGCATTCGTGGCCAAAATCAAATTGAAGCGGTGCTTCAGGGGCACTGAGCCAGTGGGTCATCGTTTGCTGTGGCAGGTTCTTGGCGGAGAGTGGTACCACGGCAAGGCTACTGATAGCCTCGCGGAGGTTCTCCAGCAGTTCCTCGGCGGCGGAGGCAGAAGAGGCGTCAACCACTACCCAGCCATCCTGAGGTGCAATATAGGCATATTGCAGACGGGACCGGGCGAATGCCTTGGGACGCATTTCAAGGAGAATCTCGTCTTTAAGGTTTTGCCGCTCCTTGCGACCTACCTGCCTGGCTTCTTTTTCAGAAATAGCTTGTGCCAGCTCTTCAACTTTCTCATTGACTACCGCAGCAGGAATCACTTTTTCTTGCTTCTTAGCACAGACCATTAGGTAGCCATTAGTTGCATGCACCAACAGGCTGCCGTGGCGCCCTAGTGGAGGCACCCAGCCATAGCGAGTGCTGTCCTGACTGCCACAGGGAACAAATGCATGAGGCTCCAGCAATTCGTTCAATTTTTCAGCATCCAGGGAAAATTCTTTCGTCAAACGATAAATACGGAGGTTTTTAAACCACATACATCAGGCCATCTGTTTTCAGTTGCGAGTGCGGCCTGCATTATGCGGAAACCGGGGCGGGGCATCTAGAGCCTGTTAACACTAAATTGATGGGTTCTTTAAGTAGTTATCAAGCTCCAGAATATTACTGGTCCAAGGCGGTGAAAATTTGTTCAGCCGAACTTGTCAGGCCTGGCTGAACAAAGGTTTATTTGAGAATACTGTCTATTGCTTTGCCACTATCCTGCGAGAACTCTTCTGACTTATGGCCAAGCAGTTGTAGTGCGGTTGCGGCTATCTGATCCTGAAAAACGGCTTCTCCCCTGGATACTTCTCCCAAGGCCTTAATGTCTGGGCCCAGCGCGGCAATCCAGATCTCATTGGAGCCAGGTATTCCCGCTTTGTGGGGGTGGTCTTCTTTACCGAAGTATTGGGTCAGGGCCGGGCCACTGGCGTGGTGGGGCCAGGATTCAGCGGTGTTGCCGCGCCCGTGGTCAACGGTAATGAGTAGGTTGGTATTGTCTCGGTATTGATCAAGAGATTGCAGTGTCTGCCAGAGTTTGGCGAGTATCATGTCGCTCCGATGTGCGGAGTGGATATACTGGTGATATTCCTCATCGTGGGCAAAATCGTCAGTTTCACCCAGGGCAATGTACATTACCTTGGGCTTTTTGCTAATTAAGTACTCTTTTGCAAATCCATAGGTAAATGCATCGGGCCGCACGTTTTCCCAGAAAACCGGCAGTTGCCCCTGCAAATCATTGAGAAACCCTGCTCTTTGGCTCAATTTTGGCCAATCGGCAGCTTCCAGCCCCGCGTTAATGTAAATACCACTGCGATCACGATTAAGTATCGAGGAGAATACCCCCCAGCTACCGAATGCAGCGATTTGGCCTTTGTACTCAGATTTGCTGTTTAGCCACTCGAGAAAGGTAGTATTGGCATTGGGAGTTGGGTCGTTACTATTGATTTTGGGGTCGGCGGAGCCGGTTAAAATCTCATTGTAACCGGGATAGGAAAACCACCAGCTATTGGTAACTTGTGCTTTAGACCCCTTGTCGCGATTGCCAATTAAAACCCCTTCTTTAGCCACTGTTTGCCAGATAAAAGGTAATAATTTTTGACGTTTTTCGGTGAGTGAATCGCCGTGAAAGTGATTGATAAGGTCTTGTTTATTTTCAGTGAACTTTGTGTGGTTGAGAAGTTCAGGGTCATAACCTGAGAACACTTCCTGCCAGCGCAAACCGTCGATAGTAACTAATACGAGGTTGTCTGCGGCAAGGGATTGAGTAGAAAGAAACAGGGCCAGGATTGCTGTAGTCAATCTGTTCATTGAAAGAGCTCTTTGCATATTTTTGGGTTATTTATATTTGTCACAAATAATCAAAATTATTTTTCGACTATATTTATTATTTATTGCACTTTGTTTTTGAATCTACTGCTTGACTAAACATACGCACAATCGGCTAGCATTTCCAGCCGATTGTGTGGCTGCCAAAAAAATCTTAGAAATCAATAGTTGCAGAGAGTGAGGCTGTCCGTGGAGCACCAATCCAAGCACCGCCAGAGACGACAGTTCCTAAGTAATCCTCATCCAGTAAATTATTTATCACTAAATTCAGGTTGGCTCCCCGTAGTACCGGGCTAAATTCTTCCAGATTCATGCCCAGGTAGGCATCGACAACTATATAGGAGTCGGCTGTCCAGCTATTGTCTAAGTCGACAAAGCGATCTCCAGTAAACTTACTGGAGATGCCGCCGTAAAATATTTCAGAATTCCAATCCAGGCCAATCACATAGAGTTGATCAGCTATTCCGACCACATCATTCCCTGGCGTTATTCCTTGAGTTTCATCTACCGCTGAATTTCCTGAGCCAATGTAGGTAGTGTCCAGCAGGGTATAGGATGTATAGAGATTTAGAGTTTCTGATAGATCGTAGTCCAGGAAAAGTTCCAGACCATCAGATTCGATTCCACCGGCATTAAAATAAGTCCCATTGGTACCAATCAAATAGTTATTACCCGCGGAAGTATTGTTATCCAAGAAAATGATCCGGTTTTCAAAATCATTTTGAAAGTAGGTGGCAGTTGCCGAGAAATTATCGGCGGTATAGCGAAGCCCGAGCTCTGTGGTCTCTGAGGTTTCGGGTTCGATATTGTCGAGATCTGAATCGGGCCGCTCTAATACGCTGTCTCCAATCGCCTTAAAGTTTTCAGCGTAGCCTGCGAACAGCTCTGCACCTTCCAGGGGTGTTTCCCAAATCAAACCGGCGGAGAGCAGGATGTCTGAGTCAGAATCAACACTTGCATCGGAAGACTCCTGAAACAGATCTTCCCTTTCAACATCGACAAAGAACTGCTTGGCGCCCAGTGTCAAAGTGAGAGTGTCGATGGTCAGGGAGTTCTGTAAATACCACTTTGTGCTGGTTGAGGGGTAACTGCGGTCGTATTGCACCCAATAGGGTGTTGAATTGAAACTGGCACCTTGAGTCGCATCAGTGATTTTGTGCCAATCGCGGTGTTCGTCACGGGTGGAGTCTTCATACCAGAGGCCGCCTCGTAGCTCATTGTCTAACCCGGCGATGGTGGTAGCGTATGTAAAGTCTAGAGTCAGTCCGGTACGCTCTTTCTCATAATGAGTGTGCCGATAAGACATCGTGGGTATGGCGCCCTCTGCATAGCAATCTGGATTGTAGGCCGGTCCTGAATCGCCATAGATATTGGTGACTGACGCTATACATGTTTCATCGTAAGTAAGGGCGTTGCCATTGGCATCAACAAAATAAATGATGCCCGACTGGCTACCGCCATAGGCAGTTGAGCCGCCGAGGAACTCGGACTCGCCCTGTTCACTGTCATCTGTAATATCAACCAGGTAAGGGGGCACCCAGTCCCCACGGCCTTCGTTGCTGTGGTAGTAGAGTCCGGCCTGTAGATTGAATGAGTCTGTCAGGTCAAAATCGAACTGGGTGTAGGCCAGCAGGTTCTCGCGCAAGGTAGACCAGCCACGGCGATAGAGTTGATCGATATAGGGAATACCGGACCAGTTGCCGGTAAGGAAATCGTTTTCAGGGTACTCTTCAAATTGGGCGTCCGAATAGACTCGTTGATAATTATCTTCGTGGATATCGTCGTAAGATAGGTAGGCCTTGATGGTACCAGCTTCCAAGCTGGTCACTAGTTTTGCCGCGATGTGCTCTCGTTCATTCTCAGCAGTTTCAGTAATCCAGTCGGTCGCTTCCTGGTTAGAGTATGAGATCCAGGCTTTGCTGTTCCCGGCAAAAATACCAGTGTCATAGCGAAAATATACTCTCTGTGCATCAAATTCGCCTGTGGACAGTTCTATTCGACTGCGCTGTGTGTCCAAAGGATCATCAGTGCGATAATCAATAGTGCCTCCCAGGGCTTCGTGGGAACGTGAAGCGATATCTGAAGTACCCTGTGATACTTCTACTGAACCGATATTACCCGGATCAACAAAGCGGTTTGCTTTTGAGCCTCCACCGTAATTCGAACCGCCATTGGGAATACCATCGATGGTGGTGCCAATTTGCTGTTCATCTAAGCTGTTAGTAAATCCGCGAATACTGATATTGGTTGACCAGTCGTCAAAGCCGTAAGTATCTCCTTCATTGACTGAGACACCGGGGAGGTTATCGATCAATGCATTAACGCTGGTGATAGAGGACTGTTGCTTGCGCATTGCCTCAGATACTTCGCTGCTGTTAAAAGTGCTACCGGAGCCCAGAACCATTACTTCTTCAATTTGTGCGTTGCTGAGGTCTTCAGCGGTCACGGGACTGGCACTCATTATTGTGGCCACTGAAATGGCGGCTGCCAGGTAGGTCTTTTTAGTATTCATCGGGATACCCCAGTTTGTAGTGATTCAGCAAGTTTTAACCAGCCTGGTTAGCGGCTTGGGTTATTTGCGCGCGTACATTGACGCGTCTTGATGAATAATTCTTTACAGGGGTTAAACTCTTTTTACCCGTTGATGAATTAGCGGTATTTTGGAGGTGCCCGATACAAGAGTCACTTGTGACTGGTGGAATAATGTACTTAGAACTGGTGGTGATCTGGGGAGTAATATTGAATGGAGCTATGGAAATTAGAGCATTTGCGCTTTGGGCCGGGTTACTCCGGCCCTACATAAGCAAAATTAAATGGCAGCTTTTAATGAAATGCCGGTGCACGCTTCAATTGTTCCCCAGAGAACTCCCAGAACAGCATTCCAGACTTTCTCAATGGTGACTAACAGGAGTCCACGTAAAGTGTTGGCGAAGTTCTTGGCCATATCCTCCAGGGAGTCGAGAAAGTAATCTTGCAGATCGCCAGATATTTCATTAGATGCAATAGCTTTAACAATCATTTTTGTTTGCTGAGCCATTGCGGATAACTGGCGCTCGGAAAACCCCCTGAGTTCAGAAATATCACTGTTGATTACCGCAGAAGCTGCCCCTTTGATATCGGCAACGAGTTGGTTAACGTCAATAGACATAGTAATTTCCTCAGCGATTCAGAAAAGACTCATAAGTGAGTGCTTGGTCCATGGAAATAACAATTTCATTTTTGAATAGAGAAACAGCGGTTGCGTTTAGGCCCTTATCTTCATCTACCGTGCGCATCATGTTCAAACTTTCTGAAATTTTCTCCAGTGAAGCAACACTGGGGGTTCCCGCTCAAAGCTAATATTCCTGCCGGAGGTTTCCAAGTAGTTGTTAATCTTTTTGAGTAGTTTACTTTCAGGTGCGGGGCGGGTTTTCGATTGCATTGCCAGCGCATCCACTTTGCCGATCAATGCATGGTATCTCTCATCTCTTTTTGAGTAAGAATCTTTGTTAGTTCCACTGGAAACTGAAGAGAAAAATTCCATTATCTCTACATTGACAGTGGTTAAATCGGAGTATAGCGCAGCATCATAGCGCGGCGCCATTTGTGAGCATCCGCTAACTAGAATGGTAAGATAGGCTAAAACTGCAAAGATTGTTCTCGGCTGCCTTATCATGATCGCTCCCTCTTTAATTTTCATTTTAATAGTTCAATTCGGTTCTTTTCAGCCACCTAAAGAATGGCTGAGAGATATACAGTTCTTTCCAATTTTCTCGCCTGGGTACCCATTTATACCGGTTCCAATATCTCATGCGAGGTCGGCGAAATACTGGGATCATTTTTCTTTTCAAAGTAAGTCAGCAGTAAGCGAACAGCCTCCTGATTATCGAAATATCGGGAGTGAACTCGAGCTGCCAGTTTGTCCGGAAAAGTACCGTAAGACCCAATAATTCTCTCATAACAGTGGTGGCGTGCTGGGACCGCAGAACCACTGGCAAACCAGTCTGAGTGAGACTTGATATCAATCCACTCGATTAGATCTTTTCTTTGTGACAGTTGCTCTACTTCATTCTGCAGCCAAGGAGCTTGCTTACCCAGAACTTCGATTAGGGACCCCATTGTTAGGATACGGATTGGTTTACCGATGGGCGGAAGATCGGCAAAAAGGTCTACAGTAACAACACTGCCAAAACTATGTCCGACAATAGTTACGGAATCGTAGTCGTATAGTTTAATACTGTTTTCGAGCTGTTCTCTGACCCGTCGGATAATCTCAAAGCGGACTGCAGGCTTGCCCTTGGCCGCCGGCTCATTGGTGAGATAGCGCTTACAAAAGTCAGAAATATCTACTAGTAAGGCAACCGGCATAACAGCAACAACGGCAGTAGCAATCAGCCAGATCCGCCAGCCCCCTATATACTCAACACCTTGCTTGAGCTGTTGTACTGCGGGATAAAACGGGCTGTCACTGGTGGGCTCAACAGCTTCGACAAACAAAATGATGGTACCAATGTACCAAACAATAAAGGCTAATGCTGAAAGCGTTAAACCAAATGTCAGGTACTTTCGTTTAAGCACCCCTTTCCAAATATGGAGGTTGGCCAGCCAGAACCAGATTAGGGAGAAGCCTCGGGCTAAGCGGACTTTCAGGCTCTGCTGGGTAATACTAGGAACCAAGTCGTTCCAGTAAGCTTCAACCAGATCAAGCTCCTGTTCATCGTTGACCCTCAGGCGGTTGATGCCGGCGGGGACGGTAGGATCAGAAATCTGAGTGAGAGGCATACGCTCACTGGCTGCGATCATTCCCTCGGTGAACTCTGACAGTTGGGCGGTGCTGGTGACTCGTGTCAGTCCGGGCACCAGCATAATTAAGCTTCTTCTCATTGTTATTCCAATTGGCTCTATTCTGGAGATATAACCTTCTGCCAAGGTTTGCTCCTGCCTTTGTTTTTTCTGTGTGAAAATCGTTTCAGTAAGTGAGTATTTCCATATATAAGTACGCTAGCCAGTAGCTAGCTGCGGTGTATCTCAGTGTTGAAATTTTGTGCGATGGCCAGCTCTATACTAACCGAAGGACATTGGATATAGGTGCATGTCAACTGAATGTTACTCGATTTATATGTGATACAAAACGAGATGTAAATATAGAAAAGAAAAAGATTTATTGATTGGGAGGGGAAAAGCCGCTTCGTGGTTCTTTTCTTAAATTACTTGTCGGAAGTTATTTCATCGCGGTTAAGGGGGAGACTAGCGAAGGTGAAGATCTGTTGCTGCTTACACCGCACTCTATGGGGGAATCAGAAGCGACAGGTTAAAATTTACTCTACGGTTTCTTTTTGTAGTTCAACTAAAATAAATTCGTTGCCGTAGAGATCTTCAAAGTGGGCAAACTCTGCACCCCCTTCAGAAGTGGGTGGCTTGCTGAAGTGAACGCCATTTTTTGCAAGTTTTTTATATTCTCTGTCAAAATTATCTGTATAAATAACGGCACAAGGCTGCCCTGTAGTTTGTGCTCCCACTTTCTTTTGCTGGCTTTCAGAAGTTGCCTGAAGTAACCATATACCCATATCTTTTTGTGCCGGAAGTCGAATATGAACAAATCGATGCGGTGCTGCTTGAGAGTCAATAAATACTTCAAACCCCAATTTGTCACGATAAAAGGCAATAGCTTCTTCATAGTTGTTGACTAGGATTACCAGTCTGCCAATTGAGTTCATTAGGGGCTCCGTGATTGGCCTTATTGCTACTTCGATAAGAGGGATTATTTCTTTTTGGTTAATAGGTGTACAGTTTTTCAAATAGTTTTTATTTGAGTAGCCTATACCAAAATGAATGCTTTTAGCGTGAAGCTGATTAGCTGTAAAAGTTTACTGAAGTTACAAGATATTTGAACTGTACATGTTGAAAGCGGTGTCAGTTTCTGGGCCTTTACGCCAAGGTTGCCAAGTATTGGAATGAAAGACAGTCTCACCATTGTTGGCCATCTATGATGGAAACCGGACTTTCTATTGTTTATAGCCGATTACAGTGACTGTAAACGATCAGTATATTAATTAATGATTTTGAGGGATGGTTGGCAAAGTGAAAAGGATTTCATGTTTTTCTAAAGCTATAAACTCCGTTATGGTTTTTGTTGTTGTAGTGCTGTGCCTACTCGAGCCCAGGTCTTCGATTGCTTGTACCCGAATACTCTATGAAACTGGTGATAAGACCTATATTACTGCCCGTAGCATGGACTGGAGTGATACCGATGCAGCTATGGCATTTTGGGTTTTCCCTCAGGGGATGGAGCGCAATGGTGGCTTAGGCCCAAAATCTATTACTTGGACATCGAAGTTTGGCTCAATTGTTATCAGCATTTACGATGCAGCTACAACTGATGGGCTCAATGAAAAGGGCCTCGTAGGCAACCTTTTATACTTGGCTGAGGCAGATTATGGGAGTGCTGCCGATAGGGGTAAGCCGACTATCTCTGTTGGGGCCTGGTTGCAATACATCCTGGATAACTACGCAACGGTTAATGCTGCGGTAAAGGGGTTAAAGAGTGATCCATTCACCGTGGTTGGCGCAGATCTTCCCAATGGGAGACCCGCAAGTGCGCATATTGCAATTTCAGATCCCAGCGGTGATTCCGCTATTTTTGAATATCTTGACGGTGTGCTAAAGATCCATCACGGTAAGCAGTTTACGGTAATGACTAATTCACCACCTTATGATCAGCAGCTGGCAATCAACTCCTATTGGAATTCAATTGGAGGCCAAAACTTTCTACCGGGTACAATTAGTGCGGCGGACAGGTTTGTACGGGCGAGTTATGCTTTAAAAACATCACCAGAATATAAAAAGTATCGCGATGCATTAGCATCCGCATTCTCCCAAATTCGTGCTGTCAGCGTGCCGCTGGGAATGGATGATCCCGATAAACCCAATATAGCCTCAACATTGTGGCGGTCGGTTATTGATCAAAAAAGTAGCCGCTACTATTTCGACTCTGTTATTAGTCCATCAGTAATTTGGCTGGATATGGATAGTGTTGCTATTGAGCCGGGATCTAAAGTAATGACAATGAAATTAGATACTCCAATGGATACTGGTGGGGAAGTGGCATCTAAGTTGAGTCCTTCAGAACCCTTTAAGTTCCTCGCTCCAGGTAGCTGAATAAATACGATAACGAGAAGAGTCTAAGTCAATGCATGAATCATTTACTGTTCGGGAGATGACACGTAAAGAAGTGGAATTACTGGTTGACTGGGCTGCACTTGAAGGCTGGAATCCGGGGTTGCACGATGCAGAAATTTTCTGGAAAACAGATCCAGAAGCTTACATTGCGGCGGAAGTTCGGGGTGACTTGATCGGAGGAGGGGCAATTACTGCGTACGGTGATGATTTCGGTTTTATGGGATTCTTTATCGTTAGGCCTGAATTCAGAGGTCATGGGTTTGGTAACAGGCTTTGGTATATCCGACGGGACCGCTTAAAAACCCGGTTGAGGCCTGATGCAAGCATCGGTATGGATGGGGTATTTGCGATGCAGGATTACTATGGCCGCGGCGGTTTTAACTTCTCCCATCGGAATCTCCGTTATCGAGTCGAACTTTCTGCTTTTGAGGGTGTGAGTGCTCAATGCCCTGATGAAATTATCCCGCTTAGTGAAGTTTCTTTGGATCAAATAATTGCTTACGACAGGACCTGCTTTCCCGCAAGTAGACGGGTATTTCTGAAAGCATGGATTTCCCAGCCAGAGGCTCTGAGTTTGGGCTATGTCCAATTTGGAAGTCTTTGTGGCTATGGTGTAATCAGGCGTTGCCGCAATGGATGTAAAGTCGGTCCTCTGTTTGCAAATAGCTATAAAGTGGCAGATATGTTGTTGAAGCGACTGGTCTCATTTGCAGATGATGGACCTATCTTTCTGGATGTGCCGGAAAATAATCCTGCGGCTATGTCGCTGGCCAAGCACTATGGAATGGAGGAAGTTTTTGGCTGCGCAAGGATGTACCTGGGGCCAATGCCGGATATTGCGCGGGATCGAATTTTTGGTGTAACGACATTTGAGCTGGGTTGATGCACACGAGAAATTTGGAGGGTTACGCTGGGCGCCCGCCTCATCCCCGCTGGCCTGATCAGGCCCGCATTGCAATTCAGTTTGTCTTGAATTTAGAGGAGGGATCAGAATCCACCAAGCTAAACGGCGATACCCAATCTGAATCTTACCTGCATGAACTTCCTGGCAGGCCTGCACGGGTTGGAGGGCGGGATTTCAGTGTAGAGAGTATGTATGAGTATGGTTCTCGCGCTGGCGTCTGGCGGCTTCTCGATATCTTTAATACTTGCAACGTACCTTTAACAGTTTTTGCTACCGGTCAGGCGTTAGAGCTTAATCCGGTTTTAGCGCTGGCCCTGGTTGAAGCGGGACATGAGATTGCTGGCCATGGATACCGGTGGATTGATTATAAAGATACTCCTAAGGGTCGAGAAAAACACGATATTCAGCTCACTGTTAAGATAATCGAGCAGTTAACCGCTAGGCCTCCGTTTGGATGGTATACAGGCCGGGTAAGCTCCCATACTAGATCATTGGTACGGGAAATTGATGGATTACTGTATACGTCAGATTCCTACAGTGATGATTTACCATTCTGGGAACAGAAATCAGATTCATTGGTGGTGATTCCCTACACCTTGGTGAATAACGATATTCAGTACCTGCTGCCCAGTGGGTGCACGACTGCCGATGATTTCTTTTTATTGCTAAAAGGCGCTTTCGATCAGCTTTGGCGGGAAGGGAGCGTGAGTCCTAAGTTGATGAGTGTTGGACTACATGGGCGAGTCAGCGGCCACCCTGCCAGGGCTGCTGGAGTTTATCGTTTCTTGAAATATATCCAGGGATTCGAACCCATTTGGCTTTGTCGCCGCAACGAGGTAGCGCAACATTGGATCTCCAATTTCTCTACCGCTAGATAACTTGGGCGGTAGCTTTCCAGATTGCTTGTGTGCGGAAAATTTAGGCCTTCTGTATCCCCGTAAGTTTTCCTCTGTTATAGCAGCCGTTTCTGCTCTGAGGCTTTTGGAACTTCCCCGGCCACCTGCGGAGTTAAGAAATATTAAAATAGCCCAGTGGCTCTCTAACAATAGCTAGAAAGCAGTTTTTAGTGTGATTGATACGTTGGGTGTAGTAATTGGAGGGCGGAGTGGAAAGGCAAGGCTTCGGGCCTCGGGGTAATCCGAGGCCCGATCGGGCGGTTAGTCGCGAGTGGGAATTGCCTGGACCACTTTAATAAAGTAATCCCAGAAATTGGCGACACTCTGGATATGTACTTTCTCTTCAGGAGAGTGAGCGCGGCGAATAGTTGGGCCAAAGGAAACCATATCCCAGTTGGGGTAGGGCTTGGCCAGCAATCCGCACTCCAGGCCGGCGTGAATGACTTTTACTTCAGCTTCCTCGCCAGTCATATCTTTATAGACATCCTTCATCATCGCCAGCAGCGGTGAATCGGGATTTGGTGTCCAGCCAGGGTAGTCGTTGTCCAGTGTTGTTTCTGCACCTGCCAGCTGGAAGGTGGCGGCGACATTGAGGCCGTGTTGGTCGCGGGCACTGTCAGAGAGGCTGCGTACAAGACATTGGATTTTTACTCGATGCTCACCGTTCTCCTCCATTGTTACAACACGGGCCAGGTTGTTGGATGACTCAGCAATGCCTTCGAGAGCAGTGCTCATTCGCTCAACACCATTGGGGCAGCAGCGGATTGCGCGAATAAGGGTCAATTGGCTATCTGCGTCCAGGGTGTTGGCTGGAGTTTCGGTAGCTTCCAGGGTGATATCCAGTGCCGCTTCGTTGTCCAGTTCACGGGCAATTTGAGCGCTTTCGCTTCTTACAATTTCCTGTACTTTATCGACCGCTACTGAAGGCACAACCAGGGTTGTGAAGGATTCGCGGGGAATCGCATTGCGCAGGCTACCGCCATCCAGGCTGGCAATACGCAGCTCGGGGACCTGGGTTAGAGCGGCGTGGATAATGCGGTTTGCGATCTTGTTGGCATTGCCCCGGCCTTTGTCGATATCCAAGCCTGAATGCCCGCCACGGAGACCGCGAACAGAGAGTTTTACTGCTTCGGCACCGGGCAGGATCGCTTCTGGCGTATAGGGCAGGCTGACATTGACGTCGACACCGCCGGCACAGCCGATATACAGCTCGCCTTCATCTTCAGTATCCAGGTTGAGGAGCAGGTCAGCTTCAAAATAGCCAGGCTTAAGATTCTTGGCGCCGGTCATGCCCGCTTCTTCGTCAATTGTCAGCAGGGCTTCCAAGGCGGGGTGGGGAATATCAGTAGATTCCATCAGGGCCAGGATTGCGGCAACACCAATACCATTGTCTGCGCCGAGCGTGGTGCCTTCCGCAGTTACCCAGTCTCCATCCACGTAGGGTTTGATTGAGTCGGTGAGAAAGTCGTGCTCAGTGTCGGCATTCTTCTGTGGCACCATATCCACATGGCTCTGCAAGGCCAGTGTCTTGCGGTTTTCCATCCCTGGAGTGGCCGGCTTCTTGATAACAATATTGCCGATTTCATCCAGCTGAACGCCTAGGCCGCGTGCTTTAGCGAAGTTAACGATATGCTCCACTACGCGGTCTTCATGCTTGGATGGGCGTGGAATTTCACAGAGCTTGGAAAAGTGTGCCCACAGTGGAGCTGGGTTCAATTCAGCAATATTGCTCATGAGTGGCCTCGATTTATTCTATTGGTGCCGGAGCTATAAGCTAGCTGGCCGATCAAAGGCGGTGGGCTTTGGCCCCCGGCAGGAAAGCCCGGCGAGCGCCGGGCTTGGGTAAATGTGCAGGAATTTATTTTTGAGCCGCGTCGGCAGCCTTAGTTTTTTCAGCGTTCAGTTCAAAGGCGATGCGTCGTTTGTCTACATCGACAGATGCTACTTTAACTGAAACTTCCTGTTCTAGGTGGAAGCGTTGTTCATTGTGCGTAAGAACCAGGTGCTTGCCATCGAAGGCGGGCAGATTCTTCTTATCGCCATTCATGCGCACAAAGCCGTCAATACCAAAGTCGTCGAGTCGCACGCCGATGCCTGCGCCGTTTACCAGTGTGATTTTCCCTGTAAATTCCTGGCCAACTTTCTTCTCGATAAACTGAGCGTAGAGCCATTGCTCAAGGGCTCGGTTGGCCTGGCGACCGCGAACCAGGCTTTCCTGCAGGGATTCAATTTTATCATCGGCCAGGGTGGAGGCTTTCTCTCCCTGCGCAGCAGCGCGCAGAACGCGGTGGTTGTGCAGGTCGTTGTACTTGCGAATTGGAGAGGTGACGGTGGCGTAGGCCTCGAGGCCCAGTCCCAGGTGAGCCCCTACCTTGTTATCGAGCTGGCCCGGGCGCAGCATACGCTTGAGCACGGCGAGCAGGTTGTTCATCTGCGGCTCTTCATGGTTTTCCAGGTGCTTAACCAGTGCAAGGTAATGCTCCAGTTGCCCCAGATCGGCCTCTGCATGCTCAGGCAGCAGTTCTTTCAGCAGGCTGCGAACTTCTCCCATGCGCTCTTCGCGGAAGCCCAAATGAACAGAGAAGCAGCCCTGCTCAATCTCGGCGAGTTTGCCACCCATACTGATATTGGTAGCGAGCATGGCTTCCTCGACCATTCGCTGAGCGATATTGCGTTCCTGCTTTTCGATACGCTCGATCTTGCGCTGATCGTTCAAGCGGATTTCATAGTCCGGGCGATCTTCCATTGCCAGTGAGTGGCTGGCACGGTATGCGGCGCGCGCTTCGTAGATCGCCGCCAAATTACGCAGACTGTCCTGTTGCTCCTGGGGCACGGCGGAGTCGTCACCCTCAATAAAGCGGCTGACTTGTTCATAGCTCAGTTTGTGCTGGGAGCGAATAGCGGCAAATTCATAGCGGCTATTGCCAATGGTGCCATCGCTATCGATATCGATATGGATAACCAGGGCGGGGCGCAGCTCGCCGGGAACCAGGGAGAACAGGTTCTCACACAGGTTGCGTGGCAGCATAGGTAGGGTTTCGCCTGGTAAATACTGGCTGTGGGCCCGATTAAACGCCTCTTTATCCAGGGGGCTGTTCTCATCAATTAGCGACGATGGGTCTGCAATAGCAATGTGCAGGGTCCAGCCCCCGTCACGGCTGCTTACGGCCAGAGCGTCGTCCATATCGCGAGTGGTTTCTGCATCGATAGTTGCGAAGCCCAGCTCGGAAAGTTCGGTGCGCTCACCGGTAACTGTTGTCAGTTTCTCCGCAATTGTGTCCGCCTGCTTTTGTGCAGCGGCACCAAATTGCTCAGGTAGCTTGAATTGGGCGACAACATAGGCGTGTTCGATACCGGGCATATCGGGCTTGCCGATAACGGTTTCCACCTTGGCCTGGGCTCTGCCGTCTTTAAATGGATGGCGGTTTACTTTGCAGGCAATAAACTCTCCCGGCTGGGCCTTGCCGCGAGCCTTGGGAGGGAGAAAAATCCAGCGGGACAGGCCATTTTGCGTGGGCTGGATAAAGTGGCCCTGGCCGCGCTGTACATACTGGCCAACAAGGTAGTCGAGCTGGCTGTCGATCAATGCATCGAGCTCTGCCGCGAGTTTACCCTTGTTCTCTTCGGAGAGACTTACTCGAACCCGGTCACCGGGAAATACACGCTCCATTTCATTGGGAGGTAGGAAGGCTTCCCTCCCGTCATCCAACTCAACGAAGCCAAACTTGCCGTTACTGCCGCGAACCCGGCCTTCGGCAAACTCCTTACTGGAGCGAATATCTGTTTTCAGTTGCGAAAGTTGTTTTAGAGCGTCGGCATTCAGCATCGAGTTTATCTCTATGGGTCGATTTGGGCGCGGATTCTACCAGACCATGCGCAGAGGATGTAACGCGCTTAGGCGGTGGAAATGATCTTAGTTGTCAGTGTTGTGAGGTTTTCAAAAATTTTTGAAAAAATAGACATGTTAAGGAAGGCTTCAAAAGGTGGTTCTTTGCCAGAAGATTTATACAGGAATCGTGTTCTCTTGAGGGGCAGTTATAGGAAATTTATGCGAGAGCCGCCAGCGGTAGGAGAGGGTCCGGTATTCAATACCAATTGATGGAGAAATAAGAGCGTAGAGCTAGCCGCCTGGATTAATGACTGGGCGGCCCAAGTTATTCCGGGGTGAATGCCCGTCCTAAAACTGTGCTTCTAGTGTGATGCTTTAGCTATTGCAAGGCTCATGTGTGCAAAATATGCAAACTTTGTCTGTGGAAGCTGGATATAATCTTATTCCAGATAAAAACAGATAAGGGCTGTGGTTGTTCCCCAGCTGTAGAACCGGCCTTCCGGAGAGGAACAGTTAATGAGTATTTTTTCCCATTCCGCCTACGATAAACACGAACAAGTGGCGTTTTACCAAGATGCAAAGAGTGGCTTGAAGGCCATTATCGCGGTACACAATACGAATTTGGGTCCTTCACTGGGTGGCTGCCGCATGTGGCCCTACGCCGACGATGGCGAGGCCCTGAATGATGTTCTTCGCCTTTCCCGTGGTATGACTTATAAGTCTGCGATGGCTGGTCTCAAGTTGGGTGGTGGCAAAGCCGTAATTATTGGTGATCCGCGCAAGGAAAAGACCCCTGAGTTACTGCGCGCTATGGGTGAGTTTATTAATACCCTGGGCGGCCGCTATATCACCGCTGAAGATTCCGGCACAAGTGTGTCTGATATGAGTGTTATCGGTGAGACAACCGAGTTTGTTTCCGGCCTGTTTGCGGGCTCCGAGTATGGTGGTGATCCTTCCCCTTCGACTGCTTACGGTGTATTTGTCGGCCTGAAAGCTGCGGTGGAACACCGCTGGGGCAAGACTGACCTGACCGGCTTAAAAGTGTCTATTCAGGGTGTGGGCAACGTTGGTTTCCGCCTGGGTAAACTATTGAAAGATGCCGGTGCGGAACTGTTTGTCACCGATATTTTCCAAGACAACATCGATCGCGCGGTTACCGAGCTGGGTGCCATAGCCGTAACTGCCGATGAGATTTTTGACCTGGACGTAGATCTGTTTGCCCCCTGTGCGATGGGAGCAATTCTCAACGATGACACCATCAGCCGCTTGAAAGTGCAGGCTATTGCTGGTGCGGCCAACAACCAGTTGGCGGAAGAGCGCCATGCTGAAGTGCTTCGCGAGAAAGGTATTTTGTACGCACCGGACTATGTCATTAATGCTGGCGGTATTATCGACGTTTACTACCAGCAAAAAGGTGATTACGACGCTGAAGAAGTGCGCGCTCATATCGAAGAGATTGGCAGCACGATGAAAGAAGTGTTCGAGCGTGCCGATGAAACCGGCCAGACCACCGCTCACGTAGCGGACCGGGTTGCCGAGGAGCGCTTTGGTCACCATACGGTTGTAGGTGAGGCCGAAGATAAGTCTGGTACTGTGGCAGCGTAATGTTTTCAGCGCAGGAGTAGAGCTGGTGACCTGATTCCTTGGGCGATTGTCATCTCGCTTCTCTCTGTGATGTATTGATTTGGGCACTTCGGTGCCCATTTTTTTGCCTGGAATATTTGCTAAATTGCAGTTGGTAAAAGGTTTTGCTGACACTCTGGAGGAAAGCTGGCCTAAACTTGCCATCCTGAAATTGCGGTTTTTTAAAAGGGAGTGACAATATGGACTTGCGTCCGCTACTTATCAGCGTTGCCATCGCTATTACTGGCCTTACCGCTTGCGGAAAGTCTACCGATGATACGCCTCATGCGCTTTCGGTGGATAAGGAAGCAGCAGCCAGTAGTAAGGCTGCTGCATCCGATAAAGAGGCGTATGTCCCGCCACCCAAGTTGGAGATTCCTTTCCATAAGGAAGTATTGCCCAATGGCTTGACGGTGATTGTGCATGAAGACCACAAAGCCCCCGTTGTTTCTACCAATCTCTGGTACAAAGTAGGCTCTAAGGATGAGCCGCCAGGTAAAACCGGATTTGCTCATTTATTTGAGCACTTGATGTTTAACGGTAGCGAAAACTTTCCAGGGGAATATTTCGAACCCTTCCAGCGCTCTGGGGCCACCGATATGAATGGCACCACCAGCAATGACCGTACCAATTATTTTGTCACCGTGCCCAAAGGCGCCCTGGATATGGCGCTGTGGATGGAGTCCGACCGAATGGGGCATTTCAAAGGTGCAATTACCCAGGAGGTTTTGGACGAGCAGCGCGGTGTTGTAAAGAATGAAAAGCGCCAGGGGGAGAATGCACCTTATGGCAAAGCGTTCGATATTATTGCCAAGAGCACCTTCCCCAAAGGACACCCCTATTCGTGGACGCCGATTGGCTCGATGGAGGACCTGGATAACGCCAGTCTTGAAGATGTCAAAAAATGGTTTGAGGACCATTATCAGCCCGCTAATGCAGTTTTGGTAATTGCGGGTGATGTTACGGTCAAAGATGCGATGGCCAAGGTGCGCAAATATTTTGGTGATATCCCGAGCACAGGAGTACAACCGCGCATTAAGAATTGGGAATTACCCACCCAAGTGAAAAAGAGGGAGGTGGTTTACGACCAGGTGCCCCAAACTCGAATTTACAAGGTTTGGAATGTGCCTGCAGTGGGTAGTGAAGTTGAAGACGCGCTGGAATTAATGACTTCCCTTCTCGCTAATAGAAAAAACTCTCTTCTTTACCGCCGTTTGGTTCGCGATGAGCAAGTGGCCACCAGTGTCAGCGCTTTTTATTACGGCCGTCAGCTTGCAGGTCAGTTGATGATTATCGTCGACGTGAAACCTGGGCAGTCTGTAGAAAAAGTTGAAGATTTACTGAATAAAGAATTAAAGGAATTCGCAAAAAATGGTGTGAATGCAGATGAGCTGCGCCGGGTTAAACAGAGTGAGTTTGCCGGGCTGGTAAAGGGGTTGGAAAAAACCGGTGGTTTTGGTGGTAAGAGTGACATCCTTGCCCAGTCGGAGTTTTATTTTGGCGATCCCGGAGCCTTGATAGAAGGCGTGGAGGATTATGCAAAAGTATCCGCTCTCGAAGTTCAAGAAGTGGCTGAGCAGTGGTTGAAAGAGGACTCCTACACCTTAATTATGGAGCCGAAGCAGAAGTATACGGCAGCGGCGGAGGGTGCTGACCGCAGTAAACTTCCTGAGGTAGACAAAAATGTAGAGCTGGAACTGCCAAAACAAAAAGAATTTACCCTCAAAAATGGATTAAAGGTTGTTCTGGCCGAACGCCACGATACTCCCGTTGTACTGATGAATCTACAATTTCGCAGTGGCGCCTCCGCAGATAAAAATAAGCCGGGTCTGGCTTCAGTTGCGGCGCAAATGCTGAACGAAGGTGCGGGTGATCTGGATAGCCTGGAATTTAGCTCTCGCTCAGAAGAGCTTGGTGTAAATATTGGTGGTGGTAGCGGCCTTGATTATAACAATATCAGCATGAGTGCCCTTAAGACGCAGCTGGAGCCATCGCTGGAGCTATTTGAGAAGGTGGTTACTGAACCTCGTTTCCCAGAGTCCGACCTGGAGCGGGTTAAGTCCAATCGCCTGGATGCAATAGCCCAGGAAAAAGCCCAGCCTCAGGGCTTGGCTATGCGTGAACTGCCGCCGCTGCTATTTGGAGAAAACCACCCTTATGGCTCTCCCTTGACGGGATCGGGTACTCCCGAGGGAATTAAGTCCATAACCCGTGAGGATCTGGTTAATTTCCAAAAGACCTGGGTGCGACCGGATAATGCAACCCTGACGATCGTGGGGGATGTTACTGAAAAAGAAATAGAGCCTCTGCTGAATGAAACTCTCGGAAAGTGGACTGCTCCTAAATCAGAGCTTCCCAAAATTGAAGTTGCCAAGGTGCCCCGCCCAGAAAAAGCTCGAGTTTATTTGCTTGACCGGCCCGGCGCACAACAGAGTTATATCATGGCAGGTCTGCTGATGCCGCCTTGGCAGCCGCAGGGAGCTGAAGCTTTTGATGCGATGACAAATATTATTGCCGGAAAGTTTACGTCCAGGGTCAATATGAATCTTCGTGAGAACAAGCATTGGTCCTATGGTGCCCGCGCGGTTTCCCTGGATACTGAAGGGCAGCGTCCCTATATTCTCTTTGCTCCTGTGCAAACTGATAAAACAGCTCCAGCCATTAAAGAATTGGTAAAAGAGTATGAGGAGTATTTAGGGGAGCGCCCTATTACTGCGAAAGAGCTTGAGGACTACCAGAATGATGAAGTCCTGAAGCAAAGTGCTCGATTCCAGACCAAAGGGCAGTTGCTTTCCAGTATTAATTGGCAGGTGGAGAAGGGGCTTCCAGAGGAATATATTGCCGAATACCCACAGCGGGTTTCAGCACTGAATAAGGAAAAAGTGGAGGCCTCCGCGAAGGAGTATCTTGCGCCAGATCAATTCACCTGGGTGATTGTTGGGGATCTAAGTAAGATTAAAGGCGAGGTTGAAGCCTTGGATATTGGCCCCGTTGAGGTGCTTCCAGCAAAGGACTGACTGAAATTATTTCCCCGCCCTGTTTGGGCGGGGAAATAAGGTTTAAGCTTTAAAACTGGGGCGCTCTTTAAGTTGTTCACGCCAGCGGACTACGTGGGGGTGCTCTTCAGTATTGGGTCGTAAGTCCTGAATCTTTCCGAAGTCCATGCAGGTCACCATGGCAATATCTGCTACGGAGAAGTAGTCTTCAACCAAGTATTGATGATCTGATAAATGATCGTTAAGGATGCCAATAAATTTCATGGCCTCCTTGCCGCAGTCCTTCCCAAACTCTGGATAAACGTTCATCCGGTCTTTAAAGAAACCAGTTACATGCTGAAAATTCATAGCAATGTGATACATCATGTTGAAATCAGCACGACGATTCCACATTTCAACCTGAGCCTTTTCTTTTGCATTTCTGCCAAATAGAGGGGGCTCTGGATGTAGTTCTTCAATATATCGTTGAATGGCGGCTGATTCGGAAATATGTGTGCCGTCCTCAAGCTCCAGTAAAGGAACTTTTTTCAAAATATTCTTATTCCCATACTCTGCTGTAAGGTTTTCCCCTTTAGCGATATCTACTGTTACATATTCGATATCCACACCTTTTTCTGCCATAAACATGCGAACACGTCGACAGTTTGGTGCTGCTGCGAACTCATAGATTTTCATAGAGGCTTCCTCTCGCCTGGGTAATTGCGTAGATTGTGCGATCTTGGTAAAGGACGTTAAGAATCTAAAAGAGATCTACTGGGGACGACAATGACAACAAAGACCAACCGAAGCTACTTTGTCAACCGCGCAGCCGCCGTGGCTTTGTCGGTATTTGCTGGGCTTTTTAGTTTACAGGCTGGGGCCGAGAGCATCGCAATTTACGCTGGCAAATTATTTGATAGCAGTAATGGAAAATTATTGGAAGACCGCACCATTCATATTGTCGATGGGCGGGTTGAGTCAGTACAGAAGGGGTTTGCCAAGCGCGATCGAGAGCGCTTGGTCGACTTGAGAGAATATACGGTATTGCCAGGTTTGATGGATATGCACAGCCATCTCACTTACGAGTTTGGGCCGCGTGCTTATATGGAGTCTTTCAGCTGGAATACTGCCGATTTTACCTTGCGCGGCGTGGATGCTGCACATCGCACTCTGCAGGCTGGATTCACCACGATTCGAAATCTTGGTGATCACGACAATGTGACTGTGAGTTTACGTAATGCAATCAACAAAGGCCTGGTGGAAGGTCCGCGTATTTATACGGCGGCAAAGACAATCGCAACTACCGGTGGGCACGCTGACCCCACCAATGGGCTCAGGCAGGACTTGATGGGAAACCCTGGCCCGGTGGATGGTGTTATTGATGGGCCGATCAGCGCGCGCAAAGCGATTCGTCAGCGCTATAAGGACGGCGCTGACTTGATCAAGATCACCGCGACTGGTGGAGTCTTGAGTGTGGCAAAGAGCGGCCAGAACCCACAATTTATGCAGGATGAGCTGGAGGCAATTGTTGAGGCTGCTAAGGACTATGGTTTCACAGTTGCAGTACATGCCCACGGTAAGGAGGGAATGATTCGCGCAATTCGTGCTGGAGTGGACTCCATTGAGCACGGCACCTATATGGATAATGAAGTGATGGACCTGATGCGCCGTAACAACACCTGGTTTGTGCCGACTCTAATGGCTGGTGAGTGGGTGACAGAAAAATCGGCGATTGAAGGCTTCCTACCAGACCTGGTGCGCCCGAAAGCCGCGACTATGGGGCCTTTAATGCAGGATACTTTTAGCCGCGCTCACAAGCGCGGAGTAAAAATTGCGTTTGGAACCGATACCGGTGTTACCCGTCACGGCGATAATGCCCGTGAATTTTTACTGATGGTGCAGGGTGGAATGAGCCCGGCCGATGCATTGCGTTCAGCGACTTGGAACGCGGCCCAGCTGCTGCAAGTACAGGATGAACTGGGCAGCATTAGCGAGGGCAAGATAGCTGATATTATCGCTGTGGCTGGAAATCCCCTGGAAGATAT